>CAMOYC010000084.1 GCA_946629665.1 uncultured Lachnospiraceae bacterium | reverse complement strand
GGGGAGACAAGATCCTTGAGCTCATGGACGCAGTTGATGAGTGGATTCCGGATCCCGAGCGTGATACAGATAAGCCTTTCCTTATGCCGATCGAGGATATCTTCTCCATCACAGGTCGTGGTACCGTTGCTACCGGTAGAGTAGAGCGTGGTACATTACACGTATCTGACGAAGTTGAGATCGTTGGTATCGAGGAAGAGATCCGTAAAGTAGTTGTAACTGGTGTTGAGATGTTCCGTAAGCTGCTTGACGAGGCTCAGGCAGGTGACAACATTGGTGCCCTTCTTCGTGGTGTAGGAAGAGACGAGATCCAGCGTGGACAGGTTCTTGCTAAACCCGGCAGCATCACACCTCATACAAAGTTTACCGCTCAGGTTTACGTTTTAACTAAGGACGAGGGTGGCCGTCATACACCTTTCTTCAACAACTACAGACCTCAGTTCTACTTCCGTACAACTGACGTAACAGGCGTTATCACTCTTCCTGAGGGAACAGAGATGTGCATGCCTGGTGATAACGTAGAGATGACAATCGAGCTGATCCATCCCGTAGCTATGGAGCAGGGACTTACTTTCGCTATCCGTGAAGGTGGACGTACTGTTGGATCAGGCCGTGTTGCTACAGTTATCGAATAATCGAAAATAGCTAGATTTTATGCGGGTCTTGCCGGTTTCACCGGCAAGGCCCTTTTTCAATTTATTGGTTAAATTCGGCAAATGGCGTCAAAATGGCGTCAAAAATTTTAAAAGTCCTCGGATCAATGGAAATCCGAGGACTATTTTCTTACCATTTTTTTATTGTTTTTACCTGGGCACTTCTTTCTTCCACCTTGTGAAATTGAAGAAGGTATTCAATGTAACGATCCACTTCATCTCTTCCCTCATCAGACAGCTGATAGTAATTCGTCAGGTGTCGATCTACCTTGTGAAGATTTTCCTTTCCAAAGAAGCCCAACAGTGGGGCGAGAGAGTGATTCATATAGCGCTTTACTCTCTGATCATCCAGTAATGAATTAAAGCCTTCCGGCATTGCCGGGAGTGTTGCAGTATTCTCAGAATCTGTGTTAAATGGATTCTGCTCACAGATTTCATTTACGTCTATATCTAGTTCGTTAGCGATACGCAGTGCAAAATCATAACGAATCTTTGAATCTCTCTTGATAATGGAATATATAGTCTGTTGATTCATCCCTACGGTGGATAATATTAGGCGAAATATTTCAAGCTTTTTCTCCTGGCTAGAAGAGGAAGATTATGTTTTGAAGAGTCCGATGAGACGAATCCATAAAATCAAAGCTAAGACAGTTGTTAAAGAGACGATTTCAGATGAGGCAATAGAACAATTGCGTGATAATTGTAAAGATAAAAGAGACTTAGCTATTATTGACCTCTTGAATTAAAGCAAGGTTAGTCAAGAATTAAAGCAAGATTTTTTGGTAAAGGCCTTAAAAAGCCTGTATTACCAGCGATTTTTGAGCTTGATTACCGTAATAGAATAAGGAAAACTAATCAAGAGTTCAATCAAGTATAACGCAATACCACCATACAGTGCCGGGGAATACAGAAGAAATGCCAGCAGGATCTTTTCTGCAGGCAAGATCCCGGATAAGAGACCGGAGAAAAACAGGAAAGATCATAGAAAAAGCCAGAAAGGAAACAGGAGGAAAAAGCACATGAGCAGGATAAAGAAGGAGGGAACAGGATATGGCAATCATTAATGCAGGTTACCGCTTCCGGGCAAGAAGGAAGAAGAGCCTTCCAATCGTGAAGGTCCCGAAGAACGTCCGGGAGGCATTCAATATCGATATCATGTACAAGAACGGCATGGCGAAGTTGGAGCCGGGAAAGAAGAACTGCCTCTATGACAGGTGCTATGTCTTTGAGGAGGTCAACTATATCAATAAGGACGATGCGGAGAAGGTATCCTTCTTAAACCAGTTCATGGCCTGGCTTAAGACCATGAACGTGGATTTCAAGATTACGGTGGCCAATGAATATCAGTCTATCGAGGAATTCCTTGACAGTGTCCAGTGCATGACCAACCGGTCCTTGTACCCGGATATTGGAGAAGGGATCGACCGGTGGACCAGGGAGAAGCTGGAGGATTCCAACCCAAATGTCACCACGCTCCGTTACCTGACCCTTTCCTGCCGGGCAGCCTCCCTGCAGGATGCCAAGGTAGTGTTCAATTCTCTTGATACCACCATCCAGGCTATGTTTGCGTCCTGGCAGGCAAGGATTCTGCCTCTCACTGCGGAAGAGAGACTTTCCTGCATCCACTCGCTGCTATGTCCGGGCAAGAAACGGGATGAGGAATTCATCCTGTTCGGACCGGGGCACGACTGGAAGAACGACATCTTCCCCCAGACCATCCGTACCTACAGCAACTTCATGGTTGCCGACGATGTCTACATGGCAGTCCTCTTTGGATGGAAATACCGGGGATCCATCAATCCGGACACCTTTATCCAGACATTTTCCAGCACGAAGTTCCCTTCTTATATCACCATGGACTTTGCCCCTGTGCCTCCGGATGAGATCAGTGATTTCCTGGCGGCGGCCGGCATCAATGTCGAGAAGGCTATCAGCGATGAGGAGGAATACAAAAGACGGAAAAATATCATCGGGACTGGCCCATCCTATGGCCGGCAGAGGAAGAAGGATGAAGTGGAAAGTCTTCAGGATCAGGTCTCGGAAAATGATGAGACCGGTTTTTTTATGAATCTGCTTATGGTAATCACTGCCCCGGATGAGGATACCCTGGCCCAGAGGGTCAGCAAGTACCATAGAATCAGTGAAAATGAAGGGGTGATTATGGAGACTGCCAACTGGCAGCAGTTAAAGGCATTAAACACTGCCCTTCCAATCGGAGGCAGGCAGGTGGATTTCATGCGGTTTTTCCTTTCCTCTTCTGTAGCAGCCTTCCAGCCTTTTTATGCCCAGGATATCATTGAGACCGGCGGGTATGTCTACGGGTTAAACCGGGCAACCAAGCGGTTGATCCTGGGCAACCGAAAGCTTCTGATGAATCCCCACGGGATCATCATCGGCCATACAGGATCAGGAAAATCTGTCCTGATCAAGCTGACAGAGATCCTGCAGACGTTGATCGGAACTAATGATGACATCCTGATCCTGGATCCCCAGATGGAGTTCAAAGAAATCGTGGAAAAATATGGAGGCATATATTTTGATCTTACACCAAAGAGCGGAATCTATCTGAATGGATTCGAGGTTTATGATGATGTTTTCTATGGTGACAGCGGGACAAAAGAACGTTTTATTGCCGCACAGACTAAGTATGCCAAGAGCCTGATTGCAGCGATCATGAGCAATATCCTCTTTACCCAGGAGCATGCTGCTGTGGTCGGACGCTGTACCAGGAGGATGTTTGATAAGGTCTTTGCCCAGAAGAAGCTGAAAAAGCAGCCGACTTTAAAGATGCTCCGGGAGGAGATCGGCCTGGAACTTAAGGAAGCCCAGACAGAGTATGACGAGAATATCATCCGCCCGGTCTATAACAGCATGGAGGAATATACGGAAGGGGCATGCGACATGTTGGCCTACCCTTCCAATGTCCGATTCGATGAACGCCTGGTGGGCTTTGGCCTTAAAAACGTGCCGGAGGATAACTGGGAGGCTGTGATGCTGACTATCATGCACTATACATCCTCTCGTATGGAATACAACCAGAAGGAGAGAAGGGCCGTCCATTTCATCGTGGATGAGACCCAGGTCTTAAGCCGCAAGGGTACCTCAGCAGAACAGCTTAACACGGCAGTAGCCACCTTCCGTAAGTTCGGAGGGATCTGTACCATGGCCATGCAGAACCTTTCCGCAGCCATGCATAATGAGCAGCTTAAGGAGCTCTTTTCCAACTGCTCTTATAAATGCTTCCTTGACCAGGGCGGTGTGGATGCCAATGCTCTGGCCGAGATCCAGGAGCTGTCCCAAACGGAGTTTGATGCCTTAAGCTCCGATGAACCAGGTCGGGGTGTCATGGTCTGGGGAAAGAAAATAGTCATCTTTGATGCAAAGGTTTCGAAAGACAATCCCCTCTATGACATGATCAGCACCAACTTCCATGAGAAGAAGGGGATAGTATCAGAGGTCAGACCGGAGGAACATATAGCTGAGCATGCTGCAGATACAGAGGAAAACGTAAATAATGCCGAAGCAGATATTGGAACGGACTGTGGATATGAGAACTTCGACTCTACAATGGAAGGGGCAGAAAAGACAGGGGGAACAAATGGGAAAGAAGAAAGATATAAGGAGAAGGATCCGGAAAGCGGAGAAGGACAGGAGGCCGGCCCCGGCTCCGAAAAGAAAGAAGAAGAGGAGGAGTACCCACCCGCGGGAGAACCGGAGGGACTTCTTCCGGGCAGTCAGACGGAGTCCCTGGACCGTGCTGGACGGATCATCCTTAAGATGGCGTCCTATCAGAAAGTAAGTATCAAGGATATCTGTTATATCCTTACAGACATGACGGAGGAAGAAGTGAGAGAGAAGGTGGATTCACTTGTGAGGACCGGTTCCCTTTTGAAAACAGAAACCCCGTCAGGACTCTTTTACAGAAAGGCAGGCTAAGAGATGGGAATCAGAAAAAGCAGGACGACAACCTTTCGTAGAGTCCGGAGCGGATTTGCCACATCAAAGCATGTGGTGAAAAAAACCTCAGCATATGTAGATCCCCTTCAGGCAAAGGAAAGGGAGCAGGAGTCCTCCGGCAGGACCATCGATCCGGCCAGCTTCATGACCAGGAAACAGAAGAAAGTATGGAGGAGGCTGTCCCCTGCAAAGCGCAGGCAGTACATCCGACAGGCGGAAAAGGAATCCGGAAGAAGTCCGGCAGCAAAAGGAGCCGCCCTGAAAAAGGAAGGATCTGACGGTTTGTCCGGAAGGCGGACCGTGGATCCGGAGACAGCCGGACGTCTGGCGGGTGTCAGACTTGAAACTCCTGCAGATGACAGAAAGGACAGGACTAATACGTTACAGCGTCAGATGGAGGAAGCAAAGAAAAACAGTGAAGGGACGAGAAAAGACGGCAGGATAAATGCCGGACTCTTGGCAGGAAAAAACAGTAATGCAGCGATGACCGCAGAATCAGGGGAAGCGGTCTTTACTGCAGAAGAAGGTGCAGCCACAGCGGGGACTGGTGGTGCTGCGGTAGCAGCCCTCGCTGCAAAAAAAGCAGCAGACCGGTTTAAAAAAGATCTGTCAGCCCATCTTACAGGGGAACAGATGATACGACGAAGACAGTTAAGAGATGCTGACGGGCCTCTATCCTCTGCGGGTAATGCAGGGGTGATAAGTGCCGGGACAATCATTGGTGCGGTCCTTCACGTAGCAGCCCAGTTTGTATCCGGTATCGTCACTACCCTTTCAGTCCTGGTGGTTCCCCTTGCGATCCTTGCTACTCTGGTTGGATTTACGATTGCTCTCTTTTCCGGAATCGGCGGAGCTGTTGAGGACATGGAAGCCTACTACATGGGTGGCGGGCAGGATCTCGTTGATGTGGCTGTCCGAGAGATCGGATACCGTGAAAACCCGGATGGCAGCAACAAGTACGGAACCTGGTGCGGGATCGGCAATGCCAGCTGGTGCCATGCCTTTGTCTCCTGGTGTGCCAATGAATGCGGCTACATCGAAGACGGGACATTACCGAAGACTGGGGCATGTGAGACTGGAAGACAGTGGTTCATCCACCGCGATGAATACCAACCGAAGGGATCTTACGAACCTCAGCCAGGGGATATCGTTTACTTCCGCCATGGCAGTGAGACAGACTCCCACCATGTGGGTATCGTGGAGTTTGTTGAAAACGGGATCCTCCACACGATCGAAGGCAACAGTGGAGACGTGGTCAAGAGAAGGCAGTATCCCATGACCGCCGACCGTATCATGGGATATGGCACTCCGGCTTACCCGGATCTTGGCATAGATGCTTACGGGTCTGCCGCCGATTTCCTTAAGACTGCTGAGACTTTGGGCAAGACTATCGTCAGTGATGGCAACTGGATCTATTCCAATAATGGAACCTACAATAATCTTGCGGATGCAAGGAAGGCCAGACAGCCCAAGATCAACTGTGCAACCGGCGTCTCCATTGCCATGCAGGAGTTCGGCACGCTGAAAAAGAAGCAGACATTTTATTCTGACAGCGGAGGTAATCTCCGATGTAACAGCGCAGTCAAAAAAAGGATCAGTCAGTACTACGATGTCATCAATGTCGGTGGAAAGAAAAAGGCGCAGGGATTTGCCTTAAAGCCAGGCGATATCTGTCTCTGGACATCCCATGTCAATATCTATGCCGGGGTGAAAGGTGGTAAGAAGACCTGGATCGACTTCGGAAGGCACCAGACTTCTGATCACAAGGCAGAGAGCGGGCACTATGTCCATTACTCGCGCAGTGGGGAATATCCTTCGACGCTCTACCATGTCCTACGGTTAAAGGATCAGGACTCCTATGGAAGTGGAAAGCAGATCCGGATCCCTGCCGGTCTTGGCGACACCTACACCTACATGGGCTGGTCCATCATCCATGACTGGCCGACCAGACAGAACTACCTGAGAAAAAGGAGCGGTGAGCATTACGACAGACATGGTTTTGCCGTGGTGGACGGCAGGTATGTGATCGCATGTACCACTACCTTTGGCAAGGTCGGGGATCACATTGACTTTGTCCTGGATAACGGCAAAGTCATCCATGCCATCATGGGGGATGAGAAGAACCAGTCCGATGATGGCTGCACCCGCTGGGGTCATGATAACGGCCACTCGGTCGTGGAGTTCGTCGTGAACAAACAGATGTGGTATGGACATCTGGGCAACGGTGATATCACCAGGTTCCATCCGGAGTGGAAGAGCCGGGTCAGGATGGGAGTCAACCTCGGGAAGAACTTCTTTGATAAGAAATGATGATTTCGGTGTATGGAGAAATAACAGCAGAGGTAAGGGAATAGCCTCGCTTCCTGATCCGTTTGTAATCTTTGCGGAACTTTGTGGTTGTAACAAGCTGCAACATCATTCATTCTCCGCATCCAGTTCATCGAAGAGCTCTCTTGCGGAAGAGTAACGGTGGGCATCTCGTCTGCCGGAGAGAATCTCTCGGGCTTCTTTTATGGGGATTATGGGTACCAAAAGTATCAGCAGGTTTTTTCAGGAGGATTAGAAGATGACCAAAAGAAAGATCATAGTATTTACAGGAGCAGCCGTGGTACTTATCGGTATCATCGCTGCTTTTCTCATTTTAACAAAGGGAGGACATAGTAAGATGAAAGAGTCAACGGAAGTGACCACAGAAAGAAAGGAGGAATCGAAGAATGAAGGGACAAGTAGAGACAGAGGTCATGAGAAGGAAATGGAAAAGAAGGTCATTGAGGTTCATGGCCTTGGCTATCTTTATTATCTTGATCCGGATTCTGATCAGGAATTTAAAGAGAGACTGACCGCATTCATAGTAGCCAGGCAGCTTGAAGCTGACGCAGCCTTCGTTATGGAAGAACATGTGGATGACCGGTCTGATGAAAAGGTACCCGCACTCTTCTACCTGAGGCTTGATGATACAGGTGGAACAATCGTGGAGGTCTCCTTTGAAAAGACCAGCGGACACTATACCTTTGCTTTGCGTGATAGCATCGATGCCACTTCTCCTGAAAGACAGGACAGAGGGGAAGGACAGACAGAGTATGAGATCCAGGAGAGCACAAAGGATGACGAGACACAAAGTACCCCGGTCAGTATCAAGGACCTGGACGGAGATCTGGGCAGAGCAGCAGACATGAAGGAGCTGAAGACCGCACTGGAAGAATTCCTCAAGTCCATCGATGAAGGGCGCCGGTCCTTTATCGTCAGCTCTGTCGGGACCACGGAAAAAGGATACGAGGCTGTCCTGGCCTTTGAGACAGTCCGGCATGACGGAAGGAACGTGGAAGTGAAATATGATGGAACTTATCATTTCAGGCTGGTGTGAGAAAAGAAAGAAAATCTCCACTCTGTATTCAGAGAATTCAGAGTGGAGTATTTCTTAAAGGTCATTCTTTATGATTCGTTTCTGTGCGATTTCGTAAACCTCGTCATCTTCCCGAATGCCGATGACAACGATCAGCATATTGGACTCCGACCGGACCAGCTTATACACGACCCGGATTCCCTCT
>CAMOYC010000083.1 GCA_946629665.1 uncultured Lachnospiraceae bacterium | reverse complement strand
CCGACGGATATCTACAAGATCTGCAAGGCTTTAGACCAGGAACACCGGGTGCCCAGCCGGGATTATTCTTCCTACCGGACCCCGTCGGATATGGCCTTTGAATGGGAACAGCATAACATCGCCTACGACCAGCTGCCGGAAGGCAATTACTGGCGGGAAAGCGCCAGGAATGTCGACCTGGATCCGGAAGACCAGGGCAAGTCCTTTAAGGAGATCTACGAGGAGAGAACCGGCAATACCCTGGACCTGGATAAGATAGTAGAAAACAAGGATAAGATCACTGATAAAGTGAAGGAAAAACTCAAGGAGAAAATCAAGGAAATCCTGGTTTCTTCTTGACATCATTTAGCTAATTGCGGTAGAATAAGCTTTGTGTAAAAGCCGTGAAGGTGTTTCAGTAGAATCTTAGCATCTTTCAGAGAGAGGGAATTGGCAGCTGGAAGTTCCCTTAAGCCCTGTTATGATTCGAATTTCCGCACCGGAGCTTCATTCCGAAGATTCTCTGTCTGCTTTTTATGAAGAAGCCAGGCAGCAGAAGTGAAGGAGTGACGCCGCGCCCGTTAAGCGCAAGAGAGCCCGAAGTTTCGGATTTCGGGAATATGGGTGGTACCGCGGAGCAGATTCGTCCCTGACATTTTGTCAGGGACTTTTTTACTGTATAAGTCAGTCACAAAGCATAGACAAATGCATGCTTGCATGCAAATTTGGCAATGCTTTAGTGACGACAAGCAATATCGAGATGTAGTGCAACAGCACGGAATCGAGATGTTGCTTAGCACGGCGGAAGCACGTAGTGCGAAGCCGTGCGTAGGACTTAAACAGAAATGTAGCAGCATATAAAAAAGGAGATAAAAAATGCAGAACAAGATTGATGAAATCAAAAAGAACGCCATAAAAGCCATCGAAGAGGCCTGCGGCGTCGATAACCTGAACGAGGTTAAAGTATCTTATCTTGGCAAGAAGGGTGAACTTTCCAAGCTTTTAAAGGGAATGAAAAATGTGGCACCGGAGGACCGTCCCAAGATCGGTCAGATGGTGAATGAAGCCCGCGCCATGATCGATGAGCAGATGTCAAAGAAGAGAGCGGAGATCCAGAAGAAGATCCGCGAGGAGAAAATGTCCCGCGAGGTGATCGACGTGACACTTCCCGGCCGCAAGCCTCTGGTGGGCCATCGTCATCCCAACCAGATTGCCTTAGAGGACCTGGAGCGAGTGTTCATCGGTATGGGCTACGAAGTTGTGGAAGGACCGGAAGTGGAGTATGACAAGTACAATTTCGAGCTTTTGAATATCCCGGCAAATCATCCCGCAAAGGATGAGCAGGATACATTTTATATTACCAAGGATATCCTTTTAAGAACCCAGACTTCCCCGGTTCAGGCCCGTATCATGGAGACCGGCAAGATGCCGATCCGCGTGCTTTCCCCGGGCCGTGTATTCCGTTCTGACGAAGTGGACGCAACCCATTCTCCTTCCTTCCATCAGGTAGAGGGACTGGTTGTGGATAAGGGCATCACCTTTGCGGACCTGAAGGGAACCCTGCAGCAGTGGGCGACAGAGTTCTTCGGACCCGCGACCAAGGTAAAATTCCGCCCCCATCATTTCCCGTTTACCGAGCCCAGTGCTGAGGTGGACATCACCTGTTTCAAGTGCGGCGGAAAAGGCTGCCGTATGTGTAAGGGAAGCGGCTGGATCGAGATCCTCGGATGCGGAATGGTACACCCTAAGGTGCTGAGTGATTGCGGCATTGACCCTGATGTTTATTCCGGATTTGCCTTCGGTATCGGTTTGGAGCGTGTGACACTGCTCAAGTACGAGATCGACGATATGCGTCTTCTTTATGAGAATGACGTCAGGTTCTTAAAACAGTTTTAGCATCGGCGCTTAGAAAGGATGAGAAAGAATGAATACACCTATTTCATGGATTAAAGCATATGTTCCGGACCTGGATTGCAGCGTCCAGGAATACGTTGATAAGATGACCCTGTCCGGTTCCCACGTAGAAAATGCGGTTTATCTGGACAAGAACCTTGAGAAGATCGTTGTTGGCCGTGTTGACAAGATCGAGAAGCATCCGGATGCGGACAAGCTGATCGTCTGTCAGGTGAACATCGGCGATGAGACGACCCAGATCGTGACCGGTGCTCCCAATGTGACTCTGGGCGCCCTGGTTCCCGTTGTACTGGACGGCGGACGTGTGGCCGGCGGCCATGACGGCAGCCCGAATCCGGAAAACGGCATCAAGATCAAGAAAGGCAAGCTGCGCGGCGTGGTTTCCAACGGTATGATGTGCTCCATCGAGGAGCTGGGAAGCAGCCGTGAGATGTACTCCGAGGCACCGGAGGACGGCATCTACATTTTCTCCGAGAAGTCAGGCGTGAAACCCGGCGATGACGCGGTGGAGGCGCTTGGCCTGCGGGATGCGGTTGTAGAGTTTGAGATCACCAGCAACCGTGTGGACTGTTTCTCCATGGTCGGCATGGCCCGGGAAGCAGCGGCAACCTTTGAGAAAGATTTCTATCCTCCGATCGTAAAGGAAACCGGGGATGATGATGACGTAAATAAATACATTGCAGTGGAAGTGCTTGACACAGAACTGTGCCCTCGTTTTACCGCAAGGGTTGTCAAGAATATCCGGATAGCCGAGTCACCGGAGTGGATGAAGAGAAGACTCGCAGCCATGGGAATCCGCCCGATCAACAATATCGTTGACATCACCAACTATGTGATGGAAGAGTTCGGCCAGCCCATGCACGCCTATGACCTGGATACGATCCGCGGCCACAAGATCGTGGTAAAGAGAGCGGAGGACGGGGATACCTTTACGACCCTGGACGGCCAGGAAAGACAGCTGGATCATGACGTACTCATGATCAACGACGCTGAAGGCCCGGTTGGCATTGCCGGTATCATGGGTGGCGAGAATTCCATGGTTACCGATCAGATGACGACCCTGCTTTTTGAGGCAGCGAATTTCGACGGAACCAACATCCGTCTTTCCTCCAAGAGAATCGGTCTTCGTACGGATGCTTCCGGCAAGTTTGAGAAGGGACTGGATCCGGAGAATGCCCTGGCAGCGATCAACCGTGCCTGCCAGCTGGTGGAAGAGCTGGATGCCGGCGACGTGGTAGGCGGCGTAGTGGATGTATATCCGAACCCGGTAGAGCCTGTCACCCTGCCTTTTGAGCCGGAGAAATACAACAAGCTTCTGGGAACTGAGATTGCCCCGGAGACCATGCTTGGCTATTTCGACCGCCTGGGCATCGCCTATGACAAGGAGACCAACCTTTTGGATATTCCTTCCTTCCGTCAGGACCTGAGATGCTCCGCGGACATGGCTGAGGAGGCTGCCCGCTTCTTCGGTTATGATAATATTCCGACCACCCTGCCCCACGCGGAAGCGACGGCCGGAAAGAAATCCTTTGCGGCAAGAGTAGAGGAAGTGCTGATGAACGTGGCAGAGCAGAATGGCTTCTGCGGCGGCATGACCTACTCCTTCGAGAGCCCCAAGGTATTTGACAAGCTGCTCATGGATCCGGAGGACCCGCTTCGCAAGGCCATCGTGATCTCCAACCCTCTCGGAGAAGATTACAGTATCATGCGGACGGTTGAGCTGAATGGTATCCTCACCTCCCTGGCCGGAAACTACAACCACAGAAATAAGGACGTCCGCCTCTACGAGTTCGGAAACGTATACCTGCCCAAGGCTCTTCCGCTGACAGAGCTGCCGGAGGAGAGAAAACGTCTTGCGCTGGCCATGTACGGCGACTGTGATTTCTTTACCCTCAAGGGTGTCCTGGAAGAAATGTTCATCAAGCTCGGCCTGAGTGAGCGGGCATCCTTTGAACCTTCCAAAGAGAAGACCTTCCTGCATCCGGGCAGACAGGCCCTCGTTTATGTGGACGGCGTTTACGCCGGCTTCATCGGCCAGGTTCATCCGGAAGTATGTGAGAATTATGATATGAAATGTGAGGCCTATGTTGCCGCACTCGATCTCCCTGTGATCGTGGACAAGGCAACCTTCGACCGCAAGTATGAAGGCGTGGCCAGATATCCTTCCGTAAACCGCGACCTTGCCCTGGTAATGGATAAGGGAATCTTCGTAGGAGACGTGGTGAAAGTAATGAAGGAGAAGGGCGGAAAACTTCTGGAGAGTGTTCAGCTCTTCGATGTTTACGAAGGCTCCCAGATTGCAGCCGGAAAGAAATCCGTAGCCTTCAGCCTGGTATTCCGGTCCTCCGAGCGCAGCCTGGAGGCAGCGGAAGTCAATAAACTCGTGGACAAGATCCTGAAGGAACTTGAGACCATGGGAGTGGAGCTTCGTGCATGAAAACAAGTGATTTCAATTTCGACCTGCCGGAGGAGCTGATCGCCCAGGATCCCCTGGAGGACCGGTCCTCCTCCCGGCTTATGGTTTTAGACAAGAAAACCGGTGGGGTAACCCACCGGATCTTTCATGATATTCTGGATTATCTTAACCCCGGCGACTGCCTGGTGATCAACGATACCAGGGTGATTCCGGCCAGACTCCTGGGGACCAAGAAGGATACCGGTGCGGGCATCGAGATCCTGCTTTTAAAGCGGAGGGAACACGATGTCTGGGAGACCCTGGTCCGGCCCGGGAAAAAATGTCGTCCCGGCGCCCAGGTGGTCTTCGGGGACGGCGAGCTGGAGGCGGAGATCCTAGAAGTGCTTCCCGACGGCAACCGTCTGGTGAAATTCGATTATGAAGGGATCTTTGAGGAGGTCCTGGACCGGCTGGGCCAGATGCCCCTGCCCCCTTATATTACCCACAAACTGAAGGATAGGAACCGCTATCAGACAGTATATGCCAAATACGACGGTTCTGCCGCGGCTCCTACCGCAGGTCTGCATTTTACCAAAGAACTGCTGGCAAAGATTGAAGAAAAGGGAGTCCGGATCGCCCGGGTTACCTTGCATGTCGGTCTGGGAACCTTCCGTCCCGTCAAGGTAGAAAATGTCCTGGAGCACCATATGCATTCCGAGTACTACCATGTGACGCAGGAGGCTGCCGACCTGATCAATGAGACGAAGAAAAGGGGAGGCCGGATCATCTCTGTCGGCACCACCAGCACCAGGACCCTGGAGTCGGTGGCGGACGAAAAGGGCCTGGTCCATCCGGGAAGCGGAGATACGGATATCTTCATCTATCCCGGCTATCAGTTTAAGGCGATTGACTGTCTGATCACCAACTTCCATCTACCGGAATCCACTCTGCTGATGCTGGTGTCCGCCCTGGCGGGCAGAGACCACATTTTGTCCGCTTACAAGGAAGCAGTGAAGGAACGGTATCGTTTCTTCTCCTTCGGAGATGCGATGTTTATCTGCTGAATGATGGTTTGCTAAATGATCGTTAAGGGAGAAAGACAATCTCAAGGTTGTTTTTCTCAGCCAGTCTGATGGAGGCGGTATTGGTCCGCTCGGTGACTGCCAGGATCCGGTCGAAGCCAAACTGGTTTGTACCGTAAGAGATTAGAGACGAGAGAATCTCAGAAGCCAGCCCTTTACCCTGCCGGTCCCGGCTGATGCAGTAGCCGATCTCCACGACAGAATCATTTTCTTCGATATGAAAGGGAATGAGCTGTCCATCCACATAGCGATGGAGCCTGGCGCCCGGCACTTCCTCGTGGAAAGAGTAGCCGGCTATGCCAACCGGGTCCTGACTTTCCTTGTCCAGGACCAGATAGATCCCAAACCCGAAAAAAGGGTACTGATAGTTGAGGTATTTATCCAGGTAGTCCTGCGGGTCCCCGCATCCCGGGGGAAAGAAAGAACCGGAGGGATTGTCCGCATTTTCTTCCTGAAGCCGGAGAAGAAAGGGGAGGTCGTCCCGGCTTAATTCCCGCAGACTGCAGCGGTCGGTCTCCAGGATTGACAGGGGCAGGCCGCGATGTCTGGCCAGTACCATTGCAAGAAAATCCGCTGTCAGAGCCTGGACGGCTGTGACCAGATAGGATGCACCCAATAAAGATTCCTGCCTGTTATCCGCATGTGCGATCGCGATGACAGGCAGTTTTTTTTCTTTTGCGCGGCGGATTCCTTCATCGGTGTCGCAGAGGACGATCCGGTCCGGATCACTGTTTTCCGGAAAAGAAGGGATATTTCCTGGCAAAAGGCAGGAGATGATGCCTGTGTTTTCCTGTTCTGAAAAAGTCATGTAGTTGTCGTAGATTGCCGGTTCTGTCATAAAAAACAGCTGCATTTCTCCACCTCCGATCATTGAGAGTTTATGTTTTACGGTTTCATTTTACACCCAAAGGGCCGGGTTGTAAAAATGGTTTTCTATTGCATTCAGAGCGGAATCATTGTATTATTTTCCTAGGAGAAGAGGAGGTATTTTATGGATTATTTAGAACTTGCGAGAAAGAGATATTCGGAGAGAAGATTTTCTGATAAAGGGGTGGAGCCGGATAAGATCGCCAAGATCCTGGAGGCCGGAAGGATTGCACCGACGGCCCATAATCTGCAGCCCCAGAAGATTTACGTGATCGCCAGCGAAGAGGCGCACGCAAAACTGCTCACCAAAACCAAGATGACCTACGGGGCGCCGCTGGTGTTCCTGGTCTGCTATGATAATACGATCAGCTGGAAGAATACGAACGACCGGTGTTATGAGAATTATGATTCCGGCGAGGTGGATGCCACACTGGCGGCTTCCTCCATGATGATGGAGGCGACGGACTTAGGGCTTTCCACTCTCTGGGCGAGAGCCTTTGATTCCGCGGACATGATCGAGATCTTCGATCTGCCCGAAAACATCGTGCCGGTGGTCCTTCTGTCCGTGGGCTATCCCGGACCGGAAAGCCGGCCTTCCAGACTGCATGATTCCAGAAAGCCGATCGATGAGATCGTGGTGATAAAATAATGAATGAGAATGAGATCAAGGCACATTATACAGAGAATGAACCGGCTGCGGGAGAAAGCCAGGTGGAGGAAGAAAAAATAGAGGAGGAGCATCCTGATCATAAACCCGGTTGGGGCCGGAGGATCTTTCTGCTGATCTTCCTGATCTTTGTATCTTTCCTGCTGACCTTCGTCTATTCCATGGCGGCAGAGTTTTTGCGGAAGGATACCGAGGGCACCAGGCAGGTCGATATCACGATCAATCAGGGGGATACCGCAACCCAGATCGCCCAGAACCTCAAGAGGAACGGGGTGATCCGCTATACGACTCCTTTCCTGGTAAAAACCTACCTGTCGGATTACCGGGGGAAGATGCAGTACGGAACCTTTACGGTCCACGATGGCATGTCTTTGGATACCCTGATCAAAAAGCTTTCCACCGAGGGTGAGCAGAAGGGCTACACCGCCTTTACGATCCCGGAGGGGGATACCATAGCAAGGATAGCGGCGCGTCTGGAGAAGAAAGACATTATGAAAGCAGATGATTTTCTTCTTGCGGTGAAGAAACAGGCGAAATATTTCGCCTATGAGGATCAGCTGCCTTCTGAGGAGAAGGTCTTCTATCAGCTGGAAGGGTACATCTACCCGGATACCTATTATGTGACGGATGCGACAACCGGCGACCAGTTGGTGGAGAAGATCCTGGCGAACTTTGAGGATCATTTCGACGAGACCCGGCAAAACCAGGCCAGAAAAATGGGGCTTTCCGTGGAAGAGGTGCTGATCCGGGCGTCCATGGTCCAGAAGGAGACCGGCCTGGTGGAAGAATACCCGATGGTAGCGGATGTGATCCAGAACCGTCTTGACCGGGACATGAATCTGCAGTTTGACTCGACAGTCGTTTATGCGCTGACCAAGGGCATGTACGGAAAGGAAAGAGTGCTGCATGCGGACCTGAAAGTGGATTCGCCCTACAACACCTATCTTCATAAAGGGCTTCCGGTAGGACCGATCTGCAGTCCGAGCATCGACGCCATCGACGGCGTTCTGAACCCCGATGATAATGATTATCTGTTCTTCCAGTATGATGCGGTGAAGGATGACGGATCCAACCTCTACTTCGAGACCTATGAAGAACATGATGCCGCGGCTGCAACGACCGGGGCTGACGGGAAGCTCGCTACGCAGACGCAGCCGGCTGAGACGGAGCCTGCAGGTGGCG
This sequence comes from uncultured Lachnospiraceae bacterium, assembly GCA_946629665.1. GTDB lineage: Bacteria > Bacillota > Clostridia > Lachnospirales > Lachnospiraceae > Anaerobutyricum. The sequence continues at coordinate 77 of CAMOYC010000083.1, read as the reverse complement.
GAACAGGAGAAGCGGACACGGCGGCGTCAGAAGCCGGGACAAATACCGGAACAAATGCCGGGACAGATACCGGGACA
>CAMOYC010000082.1 GCA_946629665.1 uncultured Lachnospiraceae bacterium | reverse complement strand
AGTTAATTCTTTTATAAAAAAGGCCACCGCTCATTGGCGGTGGCCTTTTGGTATTTACAGAGTGCCACTGATGGAGTCTAGGACCGCCACAAGCCGTTGTATCGACAGGTGCAGGTTTTCGGAAATGGACTGCTTAAGCACTCACAGACTCCGTTTCTTTTCGGACTCCGCTCCTAAACTCCTGCGTCATACAACGTCGCGGAGTCCGAAACGGATTCTGCTCGTTGTAAGCAGTACCCATTTTCGCAGCCTGCACATACCGATGCTTTTGATATCAGGCAATTTCTATAATGCGACAGTTTCTTTGTAGTACCGCAGGATTAGAAGGGAAGCTGGATCCCGGCTGCCAGCAGCCTCTTGCGGATCTCCGGGCCAATCAGAACGACGACGATGATCTTGACCAGGTCCCCGGGGATAAAGGGCAGCATTCCTGTGGCGATCGCTGCAGGCAGTCCCAGCCCCGCTGTCTTCATCAGCCAGAGTGTTCCGATGACGTAGAGGACCGCGGTGGCGAGGATCGCTCCCGCAACTCCCATGATCCTGTCAAAAAGGCCGGTACCGGAGAATCTTTCAAAAAATAAGCCGCTGATCAATGCCAGGGGGATGTAGCCGATGAGGTATCCGCCGGTGGGCCCGAACAGAATGCCCGCGCCCGAGCTGTAGGCGGAAAAGACCGGTAAGCCAACCAGACCCAGAAGCAGGTAGAGCAGTGTACTCAGAGTTCCCGGTTTCCAGCCCAGCAGGTTCGCGCTTAAGTAGACTGCAAATGTTGCCAGGGAGATCGGGACCAGTCCGCCCGGCAGCGGGATGGAGATTGGTGCCAGGATACATATGACGGCAGCCATGACTGCGGTCAGGACCATGCCGGCGGTTGATAAGGGTTTTGCTTTCGTTTCCATTTTCTTCTCACTCCTCCATGTTAAGCTTTAGCTATTATAAATAGAATCGGACTGATTGTCAACCTAATTATCATATACAGGTTGACAATTAAAATGAGATGAATTTCCCGACCTCCTTTTCCTTGACGAAAAGGATTCTTTTTGCTAGTCTAATCTTTGTGTGGGGACTCCTCCCGGGGTTACCCATTACGAATAAGAAGAGAAGGTGAACCGAGAATGAGTGAGAATTACAGGACAGAATACATCATGGATGAGCTGGCCTGCCCCAAGTGCGGGCATAAGCACATCCTGAAAAAATATGGAACCGTCAATGTCACAGAGAAGAAAAAAATGAAGGAAAAGATCCTGAAGAATGAGCTGTTCGCTTTCCGGTGTGAGGAGTGCGGCCTGCATGCCCCCCTGACCTATGACTGTCTGTACGTGGATCATAAAAAGAAATTAATGATCTACCTGGCTCCGGTCATGACCGGGGAGGTGCAGGAGAGGCTGGATTCCCTCGGCGCGGTCAAGGGAGGCACCAAGAGACTGGTGGATAATATCAATGACCTCAAGGAAAAGATCATGATCGCGGATAATCACCTGGATGACCGCGTGATCGAGCTGCTGAAGATCATGGTGATCAATCAGATCAAGGAAGAGATGAAAGATGATAATCTGGTGGATATCTTATTTGATTACTCTCCCGGCAATCTCTGGTTTATTCTTTTCTTTGAAAAGAAGGGTATGGGCAGGATCCCCCTGTCTCTGGAGAATTACCGGCAGATCGAGCGCCAGTACCGGATGGGCATCCTGGACTTCTCCCGGGATGACTTCATGAAGGTGGACCTGGAATGGGCCGGCAGGATCATGTTCCGGCCGAATTAAGCCCCGGAATAATTCTTTTAAATTTCTCTTGCAACTGATATTCAGCTATGTTATAATGTGAAAGCTGTTTTATCGATGGTAGTTGATGTAAGACATCAATTAAAGAAAATTATTATTTTATTATAGAGAGGTGAAAAGACATGCGTGAGGGTATCCATCCTAAGTATTATCAGGCAAAGGTAGTATGTAACTGTGGTAACGAGTTCGTTACAGGTTCCACAAAAGAAGACATCCACGTGGAGATCTGCTCCAAGTGCCATTCCTTCTACACAGGACAGCAGAAGGCGATCAAGGCTCGTGGACGTATCGATAAGTTCAACCGTAAGTACGGTATGACACAGAACTAGCATAGCGGTTTTTAAGGCGGCGGTGCAAAGTGACACAGGGAATATCCCTGTGCATTTTGTATTGTCGCCTTTGTTTGTATTACACACTGGGAGGTGTCCCTTTGAAAAGAACAATGATTGGCGGCCAGGCAGTCATGGAAGGAGTCATGATGAAGAATCTGGACAACTACGCCGTGGCTGTGAGAAAGCCGGATCATGAGATCGAGATCATGCAGGGGGAATACGTGAGCCTCACAAAGCGGCATGCCTTTTGCCGGCTGCCTATCGTGCGCGGCGTGGTATCCTTCGGCGAATCCTTATATATCGGGTTGAAAACTCTTACATTTTCTTCTGAGTTCATCGAGGAGGAAGAAAGGGAGCCCGGCAAGGTGGAGCGGTTCCTGACAAAACTTTTCGGAGACAAACTGGACGGGATCATAATGGGTCTCACCATGTGTTTCTCCTTTGTCATGGCGATTGCCATCTTCATGCTGCTGCCCTTCTGGCTTTCCGACCTGATGAAGGGTTATATTCCTTCCTATTCCTTAAGGACCTTTATCGAGGGACTGATCCGGGTGGGGATCTTTCTCCTTTATATCTGGCTGATTTCCCGGATGGAGGAGATCAATCGGGTATTCATGTACCATGGGGCTGAGCATAAGACTATCAACTGCTTAGAGCATGGGGAACCCCTTGTCCCGGAGAATATCAGGAAGTATTCCAGGCTGCACAAGCGGTGCGGAACCAGCTTTTTGCTCTTCGTCATGATCGTGAGCATCATCGTTTTCATGTTCATCCGTGTGGATACCCTGATCTGGAGGATGCTGCTGCGTGTCATCCTGGTTCCTGCCATCGCGGGTATTTCCTATGAGTTCATCCGCCTGGCCGGACGAAGTGAGAACCGGATCGTGAACGCCCTGAGCAAACCGGGCCTCTGCCTCCAGTATTTTACCACCCGGGAACCGGACATGGAGATGCTGGAAGTTGCTGTGGCAGCGGTGGAGAGCGTGTTTGACTGGAAGGCGTATCAGGAAGCCATGAGGAATGGCGAGATAGAAGATTAGAACAGACTTATGACCGTTAAAGAGATAAAAGACCGGATCTCCTCCAGGCTGGAGGCGGCCGGCATTGAAGACCATATCTATGAGAGCTGGCTTTTCCTGGAGTGGAAACTCGGCATCTCCCGGGCGGATTATTATATGGATCCGGAGGCGCAGGTCGATGAGGACAGGCTGGAAGACCTGGAGAAAGCGCTCGCCAGAAGGCAGGCGCGGGAACCGTTCGCCTATATCATGGGCCGGTCCGAGTTTATGGGATATTCCTTCCTGACTGATAACCGGGTGCTGATCCCCAGGCAGGATACCGAATGCCTGGTGGAGCTGGCAGCTGACCGGATCCGGACCAGGTCTGACCGGGGAGCCGGACTCAGGATCCTTGACCTGTGCACCGGCAGCGGCTGCATCGGAATCTGTATCAAGAAAATGTTTCCCAAAGCGGAAGTGGTACTTTCCGATCATTCGGAAGGGGCCCTGGAGGTTGCGGGGGAGAATGCCCGGCAGCTGCAGGCGGAGGTGGAGATCCTGAAAGGAGACCTGTTTGATCCGGTATCCGGGACCTTTGACCTTATCCTTTCCAACCCTCCTTACATCCCTTCGGAGGTGGTGGATGGGCTGATGCCGGAGGTGGCTGACTACGAGCCCCGTACCGCCCTGGACGGGGAGGCAGACGGCCTGTATTACTACCGGAAGATCGTGGCCCAGGCGCCTGCCTACCTGAAAGAGGAGGGATCTCTGCTCTTTGAGATCGGACATGACCAGGGCCGGGATCTGGAGACTTTACTGGAAGAAGCCGGATTTACAGATATCAGTATAGAAAAAGACCTGGCGGGGCTCGACCGCATTGCCTGCGGAACGTGGAGAGTCCCCCGGCTGGGATAGATAGCAGAATCTACAGAAAGAATCTACATAAAGAAAAAGACAAGATTTTGGTGTGCCCGGCACACCGGAGGAGGAGAGAAACATGTTTGACAAACTGGAGGACCTGGTTGCAAGACTGGAAGAAGTCATGAAACAGCTCAGTGATCCGGACGTGGTGAATGATCAGGAAAAGTTCCGAAGCCTTATGAAGGAGCAGAACGACCTCACCCCGATCGTTGAGAAGTACAATGAATACAAGGATGCAAAACAGACGATCGATGACAGTCTGGAGATGCTGGAAGAAGAAAATGATGAGGATATGAAGGAGATGCTCAAGGAGGAACTCTCTGAAGCCAAGGATACCGTGGCAAAATGTGAGGAGGAACTCAAGATCCTCCTGCTGCCCAAAGACCCCAATGATGACAAGAACGTTGTCCTGGAGATCCGTGCGGGTGCCGGCGGTGACGAGGCGGCCCTTTTTGCGGCGGAGATCTATCGTATGTACAAGGCTTACGCAGATTCCAGACGCTGGAAGACCGAGATCGTCGATGTGAATGAAAACGGTCTGGGCGGCTTCAAGGAAGCTTCCTTTATGATCAACGGCCAGGGAGCTTATTCCCGGCTGAAATATGAGAGTGGTGTTCACCGCGTACAGAGGATCCCTGCAACAGAATCCGGCGGAAGGATCCATACTTCCACAGTGACAGTGGCGATCATGCCGGAAGCAGAGGAAGTAGACGTGGAGATCGATATGAACGACTGCCGCTTTGATGTGTTCCGTGCATCCGGCAACGGAGGCCAGTGCGTCAACACGACCGACTCCGCTGTCAGACTGACACACATCCCCACCGGAATCGTTATTTCCTGTCAGGATGAAAAGTCTCAGCTCAAGAATAAGGACAAGGCCCTGAAAGTTCTTCGTGCCCGCCTGTATGAGCTGGAGATGGAGAAAGCCCACAGCGCTGAGGCAGAACTCAGAAAGAGCCAGATCGGAACCGGCGACCGGTCCGAGAAGATCCGAACCTACAACTTCCCTCAGGGACGGGTAACAGATCACCGGATCAAGCTTACCCTCCACAGACTGGAGAATATCCTGAACGGAGATCTTGATGAGATCATCGACAGCCTGACCGCGGCAGATCAGGCAGCGAAACTCTCCAGATTACAGGAGATCGGAGCCTAGATGATGAGTAATGAGAAAAAATGGAGAGCTAACATCCGTTCCGTGGTGCCCTATGTTCCGGGCGAGCAGCCGGAAGATCAGGATGTGATCAAGCTGAACACCAACGAGAATCCCTATCCGCCTGCCCCCGGTGTGAGAAAGATGCTGGAGCAGGTCGATGACCTGCGCCGCTACCCGGACCCTGCAGCTTCGAAGCTGGTCCACGCGATCGCTGACTACAAGGGGCTGAAGGACAGTCAGGTATTTGTCGGTGTGGGTTCCGATGATGTGCTCGCCATGGCCTTCATGACATTTTTTAATAGTGAGAAACCGATTCTTTTTCCGGATATCACCTACTCCTTCTATGATGTGTGGGCAGACCTGCTGAAGATCCCTTACCGGACCATGGACCTGGACGAAGACTTTCAGATCCGTCCGGCGGACTACTACGGGGAGAACGGGGGAGTGATCTTCCCCAATCCCAACGCGCCTACCGGCCTGCTGATGCCTCTGGAGTCGATTACAGATATCCTGGACCACAATCAGGATGTGATCGTGATCGTGGATGAAGCGTATATTGATTTCGGCGGCCTTTCCGCCCTCAGCCTGCTTGACCGTTACGAGAACCTGGTCGTAGTCCAGACCTTCTCCAAGTCCCGGTCCATGGCCGGCATGCGGATCGGCTATGCGATGGCCTCGGAAGAACTGATCAGAGCGATCAATGATGTGAAGTACTCCTTTAATTCCTACACCATGAACCAGCCCTCCATCCTTCTTGGAGCAGCCTCCGTGGCAGATGATGCCTATTTTAAGGAGACGACCGGCCGGATCATCAAAACCCGGGAATGGTTTAAAAAGGAGCTGACCAGGCTGGGCTTTGTTTTCCCGGACTCCCGGGCGAATTTTGTCTTCGCCCGGCACGAGACCGTGCCCGCCGCAGAAATCTTCGAGGCAGCGAAAAAGAATAAGATCTACCTTCGCTATTTCAACAAGCCCCGCATTAACGATTACCTGCGGATCACGATCGGTACCGAGGAAGAGATGCGGGCTCTGACAGACTTTCTGGATTCTTATCTGGGGATTTCATAGAATCTATCACTAAATTCAAAAAAAACGAAAATTGTCATAGTATTTCAATCCATTTTATTGTAAACTAGTAGTATCTGAAAATGCCTGTATACAAGGCCGGGGCAATCTATCGGGCCTGTGCAGGGCATGTGGCAAAACTACTATAAAAAACGGATATCCGGCCGGAGCCGGATCCTGAAAAAACAGGAGGATTACCTATGAAAAAGATACTGTTTGCAGCTTCTGAATGTGTACCTTTTATCAAGACGGGCGGACTTGCTGACGTTGTTGGCGCACTTCCGAAAGAGTTTGATAAGGAAGAGTGGGATGTCAGGGTTGTTATCCCGAATTACAGGACCATTCCGGATGAGTACAGAAACAATTTCGAGTATGTAACACATTTTTATATGGGTGTCGGACCGCTTATCCCCAATCAGCATGTGGGTATCATGAAGTATGAGTTCGGCGGCATCACCTATTATTTTATCGATAATCTTGAATATTTTGGTGGCGAGAAGGCTTACTATGATACCAGATCCGATGTTGAGCGTTACACCTTCTTCTGTAAGGCAGTTCTCTCCATCCTTCCGGTGATCGATTTCCGTCCGGACCTCATCCACTGCCACGACTGGCAGACCGGCCTGATCCCTGTTTATCTGAAGACAGAATTCCAGGCGAATCCTTTCTTCTGGGGCATCAAGACGATCATGACCATCCACAACTTAAGATTCCAGGGTGTCTGGGATGTTGAGACCATGCAGGGCTTAAGCGGACTTCCGGATGACCTCTTTACACCGGATAAGCTGGAGTTCAACAAGGATGCCAATATGTTAAAGGGCGGTATTGTTTACTCTGACTTTATCACAACCGTTTCCAACACATATGCGCAGGAGATCCAGACTGACTACTACGGCGAGGGCCTGAATGGCCTGCTCAGCGCCAGAAACCAGAGCCTCTTTGGTATCGTGAACGGTATCGATTACAGCCTCTATGATCCCAAGACCGACAAGGCTTTATTCAAGAATTATACAACCAGGACTGTAAAGAAGGGCAAGGCAGCCAACAAGGCAGCTCTTCAGGAATACCTGGGGCTGGAAGTGAACCCTGACAGATATATGATCGGCCTGATCTCCCGTCTGACAGACCAGAAGGGACTTGATCTGGTCCGCTACGCAATGGACAGCCTGGTAGATGAGTTTACCCAGATTGTTGTCATCGGTACCGGCGATCCGACTTATGAGGATATGTTCCGCTACTATGCAAGCCAGTATCCGGGTCGTATCTCCGCTAATATCCTCTACTCCGACGATCTGGCTCATAAGCTCTACGCAGCAGCAGACGCATTCCTGATGCCGTCCCTGTTTGAGCCTTGCGGACTTACCCAGATCATTGCCTTCCATTACGGAACGGTTCCGATCGTTCGTGAGACCGGCGGATTAAAGGATACGGTTATCCCGCTGAATGAATTTGAGGATACCGGTGACGGATTCTCCTTCACCAACTACAACGGCGAGGAACTGAAGAACACCGTGAACTACAGTAAGTACATTTTCTTTGAGCAGAAAAAACTGTGGAACAACATGGTGAAACGTGGCATGGAGAAAGACCTCTCCTGGTCTGTATCCAAGGGCCGCTACGAAGAGCTTTACAATACCCTGATTGGTAAATAAAGGGAAAAGGAGCCATACCTGCCGGCAAAAGAATTCGTTGACATGATAGTTTTTTATTGATATAATGTGTTCCTGAATTAAAACACACATGAACTCGCAGATGAGGAAGATGTGTCAGTGCTAAGTTCTGCCAGAGAGAAGAAGTCATCGGCTGGAAGCTTCTTTGGAACTTATGACATGTTACCACCTCGGAGAGGTCCTTAATCGGACCCGGCCGACACCGTTATCGTCTAATGAAGCTGGTCTGCCCCCGGGCGGACAAGCAGGGTGGAACCGCGAATA
>CAMOYC010000081.1 GCA_946629665.1 uncultured Lachnospiraceae bacterium | reverse complement strand
ATGAATGGCGCCAGGACCCACGGAACATCAGGGGATGCATGTCTGGATCTCTTTGCTGTTGCCGGCGGAATGCGCTACAAACAGGAAAAAGAACAGATCCGTCTGTTTGACAAAGCATATATTGAAAACCCCGAACTGGCCATGAAACTCCTGTTTTACATCCGCGATATCCGCGGGGGTTTAGGGGAGAGGGAGATGTTCCGCACCCTCATTCGCCATGTGGCCAAGACCTGGAGGGGGTCCGCAAAGAAAAATGTCGGCCTCATTGCGGAATACGGCCGCTTTGATGACCTGATGTGCCTCATGGGAACCCCTGCCCAGAAGGAAGTGGTGAAAGTGATCCGCGACCAGCTTGACAGAGATCTTCAGGCTCTGGAAGCCCGCGGACAGGGCGACATGGACGCCAGCATTTCCCTTCTGGCCAAATGGATGCCTTCCATCAACGCATCCAGCCCCAGAACAAGAGGCCAGGCCAAGGTTCTTGCGGCCGCTTTAAAAATGAGTGAGGCGGAATACCGTAAGACCCTTGCCAGGCTCAGAGCCAACATCGGCCTGGCTGAGTGTTATCTGACTGCAGGAAATGCAGGTAAGATTAACTATGAGGCGGTACCTGCAGGTGCCATGCTCAAATATCGGGCAGCATTTGCAAGACAGGACGAGGAGCGGTTCTTTGACTACCTCACTGAGGTCCTCGACCATACCAAAAAAATGAATAGTGATACATTGTATCCTTATCAGATTCTCCGCCCCTACATTTCCCGAAGCTGGTGTAGAAGGATAAGGAAGAACGTCAAAGGGGAGGAAGTCATGGAGCTCCTCTGGGACAACCAGAGTGCGGAAGTGTCCGGCGGGAATGCTATTTCCATCATCGACACCTCCGGGTCCATGTACTGGGCCATGGACGGCGCCCCTTTACCTGCCCTCATCTCCCAGTCCTTGGGCCTCTACTACGCGCAGAGATGCAAGGGTCTCTTCCACAACACTTTTATCACCTTTGAATCCCAGCCCCACTTAATCGAGATTCACGGGGAAACCCTGAAGGACAAGCTCAGATACATTCAGAATGCAGGCTGGGGCGGGTCCACCAACTTAGAAGCAGTCTTCGACCTGATCTTGAGGACTGCAGTTAACGCAGGGGCACCTCAGGAGGAGATGCCTGACACCCTCTATATCATCTCTGACATGGAATTCAACTGCGCCTTCCGCAACCCGGATAAAACCATCTATGACAACGCGAAAGAGAAGTTTGAAGCCTACGGCTACAAACTCCCCGCCGTTGTGTTCCACAACGTCAACAGCTGGCAGATGCAGACACCGGTCAGAGCCTACACCAAAGGCGCGGCCTTAGTCAGCGGAGCCGGCACCAACTCCTTCAAATACAAATTCGATGGAAACATCACCCCCATGGAGCATATGCTCCGCGTTTTAAACAGCGACCGGTATGCCCCGGTCCACGCCTGATTAGGCACCATTACAAAAGTGTTACAAACCCCTCTGTTCCTATCATCCGGGCCGGAGGGGTTCTTTTTTTGCATATATTGTGTAAATATAGTTGATTCTATTATTCTTTCCGATATACTATAATAATAAAGAGTAGATCATTTTCGAATCATATAGAACATTTTATCCCTCAGGGAAGGAAGGAGGTCTCCCATGAACTCATTACCGCGTAAAAGAATAATCCTGCCCTTTATATTGTGCCTTACGATCACTTTTCTCCTGCTGGCTGTTTCCGGCAGCGGGCAGGCGGCTTCGAAGGCTTCGCTGTCTAAGAAGTCCGTGAAACTGAAGATGGGGAAAACCACGACTCTGAAAGTCCGCCATGCTTCCCGTAAGGTCAAATGGTCCACCACCAATAAGAAGATTGCCAGGATCAAGAAGAGAAGTGGCAAGCGGAAACAGAAGGTGGTGATCAAGGCCGGCAAGAAGGCAGGAACCTGTTATATCAAGGCAAAGATCGGGAAGAAAACTTTAAAGTGCAAGGTAACCGTTAAGAAGAAAAAGAAGGCCGGGGCCACGGAGAGCGGGCCTGGAAAACCGGGGGAGTTCCAAGACAAAACACCGGTCAAGGAACCTGAGTATGTGGAACTGAGTGATTCCTCCCGGAATATCTCTGCGGGCCTCACCCCGGCCAAACCGGAAAATGTAACTCCCAGCCAGGATTTTATCAAGGGTTTTACCGGATTCTCACTTGAACTGCTAAAGCAATCGATAGCGGCAGACCGGAAAGAGGGTAAAAAAGGAAATGTGCTGATTTCCCCGGATTCCGTGGCGACTGCCCTTGCCATGACCGAAAACGGTGCTTCAGGGCAAACGTTGGAGGAGATGGAACAGGTGCTGTCTCCGGGGCTTGATGCCGACGACTATAACAAATATCTTTCAAGCATCAACCGCAGGCAGATGGCTTCGGATGCCCTCATCTACAGGGTCTCCAATTCGATTTGGGCCAAGGACGGTACGGTGGATGTGAAAGAACATTTTCTTCAGAAGAACCTGGATTATCATGATGCGGAGTTCTATCTGGCGCCCTTCGATGACCGGACAGTGGCAGATATGAATCACTGGGTTTATAATAAGACCCGCAATATGATCGACAAGATCATTGACCGGCTCAGTGAGGACACGAGGATGGTCCTGATCAATGCCGTGGCCTTTGAAGGCCAGTGGGAGAAGCCTTTTAACGAATCGGCCATGCAGACCCAGACATTTACGGCAGCGGACCAGACGAAACGCCAGGTTACCATGCTGAGGGATCTGGATGATTATCAGTATCTGGAGCTCAAGGGTGGAAAAGGCTTTGTCAAATATTATGGAAAGAGTGGAAAAGGAGGGGAGATTGCCTTCGTGGGCCTGCTCCCGCCGAAAGGAACGGACGCCGATAGTTTCATCCAGACTCTGGACGCCGACTCATTCCTGAATGCATGGAACAGCAAAAAGAGTAAAAGGGTTGATTTAAGCCTGCCTAAATTCAAGTATGATTACAGTGTGGGGATGGAAGAGATCCTGAAAACCATGGGGATGGAAACCGCCTTCACGGATGACGCGGACTTCAGCGGCATATCTGACCCGACTCCTGAAACTCCCGGATTGAAGATCAGCAAGGTGCTGCACAAGACCCATATCGAGGTAGACGAAAACGGGAGCAAGGCGGCAGCAGCCACGGCAGTAGTCATGGAAAAAGCCACTGCGATCATGGGAGACGAACCCATCAAGCTAACCTTCGACCGGCCATTCGTATACGCCCTCGTGGACACAAAAACCGGCATCCCCCTCTTCATCGGGGAATACCAGTAGAGATGAAGATGAGGTGCCAGATACCATTACAGAAGTGTTACAAGATCAGGGTGCTTTTTCGTAGACCACCTGGGTGCTGCCCCGGTATTCCCGCAGCACTTCCGCCGGATTCCTGTCCGGCCTGATCCAATCGTGGATCGCTGCTCCCGGCAGAATGACCGGCATCCGGTCATGTATGAATCGAATATTGTCATCGGGCTCTCTGGTTAACACCGTAAATACGGGAACAGAGAGTCCTTTTATTGCCTCGATGCGGTAGAGCCCGGCCAGCCAGGTAACTTCCGAACCGCTGGTTTGGATCAGGTATTTGTCCCCGGTTTTCTTTTTGCCGGTGGCGGGATTAAGAAAATGTTCCCACTCGAAATAGTAGGAGGCCGGGATGACGCAGCGTCTGCGCTCCCAGCTTTCCTGAAAGGTCGGCTTTTTTGGAGCGGTTTCCAGCCGCGCGTTGATCAAAGGTAATTTGGACTGGGGAAGATGGAAGCCCCAGCTCATGGGGAAGACAGCCTGTTCGCCGCTTTTATTTGGAGCGATAACCGGGGCCAGGTCTGTAGGACGCACTTCGCCCTCGGTGACCAGTTTCTTTCTAAGCCCTTTAACGATGTTTTTGGTAAGGGATGACTGGCTGGCCTCTTCAATGATGGGCCGCAGCTCCGGCGAAAGTTCCATAAAATAACGGGCGCACATAGCCTTTATCCTCCTTTGCAATCGTACTGTAATAGTATCATGTAATGGTAGCAGGTACTGTTAAGATACTGTTAAGAAGCAGGGAAAGATGTAATACTTTTGTAATGGTACCTGCTACCTTTCTGGGTTATACTGATACAAATACAGTGTGGGAGGGCCAGCTACTTGCATAAACTCACACAATAAACCCGCATGCGGGCCCTTGCCGGCACCACATAGATGTATAAAACCCCGATTATGATCTTTGAGACTACATGAATTTATCATTATAATAAAATTTAGAAGAAAGGAGGAAAGACGATGAAAATTGCCATCAGATATTATTCCCGCGGCGGAAATACAACAAAGCTGGCGAAGGCCATCAGCGAAGCAGTTGGGGTGGAAGCATTCACAACGGATGTCCCGCTGAGGGAAGATGTGGACATTTTATTCCTGGGAAGTTCCGTGTATGCTTACGGTGTGGACGACCATGTGAAACAGTTTATCGACGGGATTGACGTGAAGATTGGGAAGGCTGTGAATTTCAGTACGGCCGCCCTGGTGAAATCCACCTACAAGCAGGTGGGCAAGCTGCTCGCTGCAAAGAACATTCCCCAGGCTAAGGAAGAATACTACTGCAAAGGCTCCTTTGGACCGATGCACAAAGGAAAACCGGACGCAAGGGACCTGAAAAATGCGCAGGTTTTCGCCAGGAATATCGTGAACGATAATTGATAACGTAAATTATAATTCATATCGTGAACGGCAATTGAACAAAGACCTACAAACATCACGAGGACAAAAAAATGACTGAAAATAAATCACCGGAAGTAATCTGCATCGGTCAGATGGTAGTAGACTGCATCACCAGGAACCGCCAGATCACCTCCACAAGAAAAAATGTATATGTGGCGGACAGCATCTCCCTGCACCCGGGCGGGGACGCCCTCAACGAAGCAAGGAGTCTCAGCCGTCTGGGCCATAAAGTCAGGATCGTCGGCGTGGTCGGGCCGGATGCGGCCGGCCAGCTTCTGCTGTCCGTACTTGAAAAGAATAAAATGCTGGCAGACGGGATCTCGGTTGATCCATCCCTGGTCACCCCGGTAGCCAACCTTCTGGTCGCCGAAAACGGAGAGAGGGAATCCATCAACAGCCCCGCCACAAAGCTGGGCTCCTGGCAGCCGGATCCACAAGTCTTTTCCGGGTCAGGTGCTAAGATCCTGTCTCTTGCCAGCCTGTTCCGGGCCCCCTTAGACCAGCCCGAGCCGGTGATCCGCCTGATCCGCAGGGCGAAAGAAGAAGGCATGCTGGTCTGTGCGGACACCAAGCTGCCAACCTATCGGTCCATCGGCCTGGATGACTTGGAAGAGATCCTGCCGCTGATCGATTACATTTTCCCCAATGAGAATGAAGCAGAATTCATGACCTGCCAAAAGGATTTCCGCCGGATGGCAGAAGCCCTTCATGACCGCGGAATAAAGAATATCATCATAAAAGCCGGAGGCCAGGGCTGCTTTGTAAGAGAGGAGAACGGAAGCTTTTATCAGGTTCCCGCCCTCCCGGTTGAAGCGGTAGACTCTACCGGCGCCGGCGATAATTTCGTAGCCGGCTTCCTGTCCGGCCTGTTGCAGGACAAACCAATCAGTGAATGCTGTCGGATCGGAACCCGCAATGCAGCGGAATGCGTACAACGGCAGGGCGCATAAGACAAGGATTAATGTAATGAAGACCTACATAGCGATCGACCTGAAAAGCTTTTACGCTTCGGTGGAGTGCCGGGAGCTTGGACGGGACCCGCTGACCACCAACCTGGTGGTGGCAGATCGGTCCAGGACCGAGAAGACCATCTGTCTGGCGGTTTCCCCCAGCCTGAAAGCCTACGGCATATCCGGCCGGGCCCGGCTTTTCGAGGTGGTCCAATCAGTGAAGAAAATAAATAACGAGCGGCGGAGACGGGCTCCGGGCCACACCTTTACCGGGAAGTCCGATTCTGCTCCCCTGCTGGTGGCAGACCCCTCCCTGGAGCTTGACTACATCGCGGCGGTTCCCCGCATGGCCCTCTACATGGAATACAGCACCCGGATCTATAACATCTACCTGAAATACATTGCGCCGGAAGATATCCACGTTTACTCCATCGATGAGGTACTGATTGACGCGACCGACTACCTGAAGATCTACGATCTGACCGCCCGCGACCTGGCCATGAAGATGATCCAGGAGGTTTTGAAGGAGACCGGCATCACTGCGACGGCCGGGATCGGCACCAACCTCTACCTGGCCAAGATTGCCATGGATATCGGGGCCAAGCATGTGGAGCCGGACCGGGATGGCGTCCGGATCGCCACCCTGGACGAGATGAGCTACCGGAGGCAGCTGTGGACCCACGAGCCGATCACGGACTTCTGGCGGGTTGGCCGGGGCTACGCCAGAGCCCTCCATGCCCACGGGATGAAGACAATGGGTGACGTTGCCCGCTGTTCCCTGGAGCAGGAGGACCTGCTCTACAAGCTCTTTGGCGTCAACGCGGAGCTGCTGATCGACCATGCCTGGGGCTGGGAACCCTGCACCATGGACCAGGTCAAGTCCTTCACCCCGGAAAGTAATTCCTTCTCCTCAGGCCAGGTGCTGATGAGCCCCTATGACTTTGCCAAAGCAAGGAACGTTGTCCATGAGATGGTGGATGCAGCCGCTCTTGACCTGGTTGCGAAAAAAATGGTTACCGACCAGCTGGTCCTTACCGTGGGCTACGACAGAGAAAGCCTGAATGACCCTCTGATCCGGCAAAAATACAAGGACCGGATCAAGGAGGACTGGTACGGGAGAAAAGTCCCTCATCATGCCCACGGCACGGCAAACCTGGAACAGGCCTCGTCCTCCGGCAGTGTCATGTCGGAAGCGGTCCTGGCCCTCTATGACCGGATCGTGGACCCGGACCTCCTGGTCCGCCGGATTACCCTGTCCGTGAACCACGTGATCGCGGAAGACAATGACAAGCTGAAAGAGCCGGTCTATGAACAGCTTGACCTGTTTACGGACTACGACGCCTTAAAGGAGAAACGGGAAAAGGAGCAGGCGGATGCAGCCAAGGAGAGAAAACTGCAGGAAGCCATGCTTTCCATTAAAGGAAAATACGGCAAGAACGCCATCCTGAAAGGGACAAACTTCAAGGAAGGCGCAACCGGCAGAGACCGGAACCGGCAGGTGGGAGGACACAAAGCATGACGAAAAAATACGATGACATTATCAACCTCCCCCATTATGAACCGAAAAACCATCCCCGGATGGCCCCGGAAAAGCGAGCCGCCCAGTTTGCCCCTTTTGCAGCCCTCACCGGCTACGGGGACGCAGTGGAAGAAGCAGCCAGATACACGGAAAGAGAGATGACCCTGTCCCAGGATGAACTGGAGGAGCTGGACAGGAAGATGTCCCTCCTTCTGACACAAGCTGACCGGTTCCCGGAGATCAGGATCCTCTATTTCAAACCGGACGAAAAAAAGGCCGGGGGCAGCTTCCTGGAGGCAAGAGGCCGGATCAAAAAAATAGAATACCAGCGGAGACATTTTCTTATGGAAGATGGAACAAAGATCCCCTTTGATCACATCATAGATCTTGACGGAGACCTGTGATGTTTCTGTGACTGTTCCTGTGTTACCCTGAATCCGAAATGAACGAAACCTACGATACATAGATCGAACATGGAGGATAAAACAATGAAAGAAATGAGAAAATTCACAAGAAGGATCGCAGAGAAGACCAAAGCATATTTTGAATTTTGCAGTGAGGCAGAAAGGGAAGCCTATCAGGCAGCCATTTCCAATGCGGAAAATGATTTCGAGCTGGGTCTCATGATGAGTTCCATGATGTACAATCAGTACCGGATGGTATAATCTGCGGGAAAAATCAGATACACTTAAACACAAGAGTCCGAAAGGGCTCTTTTTTTTGTTTGAGACATTTTCAAATAATTATATAAATCTTATATATATTGTGATATAATTTTAATACTTGTTGGCAAGTTTTTATAATGCTAATGTGCTTTCAGCCATATTTAACAGGCAAATAGTATAATTTGGAAAGGGGAAGGGTATGCTTCAAAGAAAATATGTATACATTTTATTGTTTTTCCTTGGAAGTATCATTGCTTCAATCGGAATAGACAGTTCTGCGGCTACAGTGACCACAAAAAAACCTACCCGGGAGATCAATCTTGTTTACGATGATTCCGGAAGTATGATCTACACAAAAAAGAAAGCCGTAGATACATGGTGCAAGGCCAAATATGCCATGGAAGTTTTTGCCTGTATGCTTGAA
>CAMOYC010000080.1 GCA_946629665.1 uncultured Lachnospiraceae bacterium | reverse complement strand
AGCTTTTTGTTTCTTTCTGAACTAAGATTATCACAGGAAATGTCACAGAAGTGTCATCCGGAAGGCTATCTGATGATCTCGGCGGTCTCGAAGATCCTATCCCAGAATTTCTGATTCTCCCAGCGCAGAAGCGCACTGGAATAATAGTGGAAATAGTAGGCCTCTTTTCCATGCTTTAAGACAATGGACTCGCCGTACATCGAGGTCGCCTCGGCTTCGTATTCGTAGGCAAAGCCCTCCGCCTTCTGACCGGCTATCTCCTTGGTCAGGAAACCCTGGGGCCGGTAATCGTAGGCTTTCATGGCTTTTCTGATATCAGATTCCATTTTCTTGGCAATGTCTTTAGGCTTCAGCAGCATGGACAAAACATTGCCGACCGGCTTCCAGCCTATGGTGATCATGATATGCCTTGCCGGGTCCGACAGGCCTTGCATGGGTCCTTGCCAGGGAGAGCGCAGCTTGGCAAGCTCCGAATCATCCATTACATGAAAGCCGTCTTCATAGAAAAGCTTAACGGTATCATTTAATACAATATAATTATTGTTCATGATTATCTCCCCGGTACCCGGTACCATTTTCTACTCTTCGATGAGCATCTGCTCAAAGAATTCCTCATTCGAAATATACTTGCATGACTTCCAGTACTTCTTAGGAACCTTCACCTTCTTAAAGGTGTATGTGCTTACTGTTTTGTCATGCCAGGACTCCCCGTCTGAAGATTTGGTCTTGCTGGTGGTTATTTGCTTCACCAGTCTTCCCTTTTTATTATATTTATACTTTATGGTGGTGGTATCTTTGTAGGTTTGTGTATTGTACTTGCTGGAGCGGGCCACGGATACCACTTTACTCAGTTTCCCCTTGTTTTTCCCTTTTTTCACATAAGTATTCTTGATGGTCGTTTTAACGGTCCTCCGAGTGTATGCCTTCTTTGATCCGTCTTTCGTCTTCCAGGTCATGACAATGGATGTCGGATTCCCTTTTTTATCATACTTGTACTTGTATGTATAGGTGTCTACCGCTTTCCCATCCTTATAAGAACGAAATGTGATATCTCCCTTTTTATTGTACTTCTGTACTCTGGGGACAGAACCCTTTGCGGGTTTGTATACCGCTTTCTTGATCCTCCCATTCTTATAATACTTATAAGTATAGGTTCCCTGGAGACCGTCGTCGTCATACACCTTCTGCTTCAGGACCGACCCGTTTCCGGCTCTTTTCGTCACCTCATAGCGGTCGTACAGCCCTTTCTCGTCCGAAGTCGACCGGCCGAGCAGAAGACCATCTTCCGTGATCTCGCGGCTTTCTTTAATGGTAGCCTTTTCCCCATCTGAGTCGGAATACTTGTTGGTTACCACCGTTGGAATAAAAAATGTTTTCGTTTTTGCTGCCGCTGACGCTCCCGCTGCCGGCACAAGGCTAAAGCCCAGGCCCAGTAAAGCAATCACCAACATTCCGCTTCGTCTGAATCGTTTCATTTTCATACAATAACTCCCCTTTCTTAATAAAAAGTATGTCAATTTCTATGCCATTATTTTAGCATCCTGTCTCTTAATCTTGGAAAAGTCTGTTTTACTTGAGGAGTTCATCCAGGCTGGTCCGATATCCGTCCACGTTGGCGCCAACGATCGGTTCGCCCACCAGTTTTCCCTCGCTGTCCACAAAGTAGGTCGTCGGTGTTCCCGGGGCTGACAACTGGTCCCCGGAACCTTCCCAGGCCCTCAGATTCTGATAAGTCACCCCTGTCTTCTTGACGATGTCCTGGGCTTCCGCCAGATTCGTATCGTCTCCACCTTGCACATCGACCACCAGACCAACGATTGTGACACCCTTATCGGCATATTCCTGACTCATTTTCTCCAGTTCCGGCATCTCGTCGATGCAGGGGCCGCAGTAGGTTCCCCAGATATTGATCATGGTAATCTTATTGCGGGCAAATAGCTCCTTGGAATCCACCTGGTTTCCGTCCAGGTCTGTCGTCTGGAAGCTGACGCTGCTTCCCGCAGCACCCGTTTTGCCGCATCCGGCCAGAACCGGGAGCAAACTCATGGCCAGCAGGAGGGCTGCTGCAAGCATTTTCTTTTTCATATCCTTTTTGCATTTCCTTTCATGGGACTTTTGTGGCTTTCTTTTATCACGTTTGATCATGCCATCATCCACTACGTATTTGCAGCTTTATTATACACCATAATCCACTTGCAAGATCAGTAAAATTATACTTATCACCATCACATTCACAGAACTCTTACCGAACTTTCGCCGTGAAAGGTACCCAAATGAGGACTGTTCCTTATTCCAGGTTCATGGTATTATAATTCATAACATAATTCATAATAAGGAGAAAACATGAACACACAAGTTTTGATTGGCATTCTGCTGCCCTTTCTGGGAACCACCCTTGGGGCAGCCATGGTCTTTGTACTGAAAGATACCATATCTGCCAGTCTGCAGCGGACCCTTACGGGATTTGCTGCGGGCGTGATGGTTGCGGCTTCTTTCTGGAGCCTGCTCGCGCCGGCGCTGGAGAGCGCGGAAGGCATGGGAAAACTCGCTTTTGTCCCTGCCGCTGTGGGATTCCTGACCGGTATCGGTTTCCTGCTGTTTCTGGATACCGTGACGCCCCATATGCACATGGATGAACAGTCGGAGGGCCCGAAAAGCAGTCTGAAGCGTACGACAAAGCTGTTCCTCGCGGTCACGCTCCATAATATTCCCGAGGGAATGGCGGTAGGCGTGGTATATGCAGGCTGGGTTGCCGGCAAGGCCGGAGTCAGCCAGGCAGCTGCAATAGCCCTGGCCCTGGGTATCGCCCTCCAGAATTTCCCGGAGGGCGCGATCGTATCCATGCCGCTTCGGGCATCCGGAATGCCGAAGGCAAAAACATTCTGGTACGGTGTGCTGTCAGGGGCCGTCGAGCCGGTTGCATCCCTAATCACCATCGCAGCGGCGAGTACGGTGATATTTATTCTTCCCTACATGCTGGCTTTTGCCGCAGGTGCCATGTTTTATGTCGTTGTCGAGGAGCTGATCCCGGAGATGTCCGAAGGAGAACACTCCAACATTGGAACGATCGCATTTTCTATCGGTTTCGTCCTGATGATGATCCTGGATGTCGCCCTGGGATGAAAAAAGCAAGAACGACCAGTTCAAACAGCTGGAAAAGGCCAACGCAATCGGCGCCTTTGTCACAAAATCATTTACCAAGATCCGGGACTTCTATGCATCCAATGGTTCTGCGGACTCTGTTATGAACTGTGATACCGCCGCTATGATGTGTGCTGTCCCTACTCATGGAGACAGGGGACGGTTCTCTGTCTCCTGCGCAGGAAACCGTAGCCAGATCCCTAGGGAGACAGAGCAGGCAGGCCCCAGGAAGATAATCCGGATGAACTCTTATTCTACCGGGCCTTTTATCAAAGAACTTTGATAGTAGAAGGATCCTAGGAAGAATACTAGCAATATTAAAGGAGTTTTCAATGTCCCACGCCTACTGGAACCAAGGGAAAATCGCTAGTATCCTAAGGAAAGGCCTCTGTTTATCAACAGTCTACGATAAAAGCAATGGGAATTTCGGGTTTCGTATAGAATATCTTAATTTTACGTTATAACAGACGGTTCGATCGCAGAACCGTATCCAGGAGACAGGGGGCTGATCAAACCGTCCCCTGTCTCCTTTAATCTTTCTTCCCCCATTCAGGATTCCCTGAACTCTGGATACAGGCACATGTATTTCCTTTGCCAGCCTATAAGCAGACAAATGCATGGGTTCCATGAACTCTTCTTTCAAAATCTCACTTATCGTGGGAGTAGGAGTCTCCTTTCAATAGTTCCTTATGCCTCCATTTTCCAGGATGGATGCTGCGATGGTTTCTGCCCGGGCAAAGCCCAGTTCAGATAATTCCTGCACAGCGATCGCAAGCGCCTTTCTGAAGCCTTGGCACTGATCATCAAAGCACTTCAGGGCAAATCGGCTTCCAAGTCCTACTTCGCTGGCTGCTGTTCGAAATGATTCTCTGTTGATATCATCCAGGCTGCATTCGTTGCCAATGTAAAAAGCCATGTCTCTGGTACTGTCCGGATAAACACAGGTGCTTAAGATATCATACGCAGGAGCGAGTCGTATCCCTTTGAGACGTTCATCATATAGCAGGGAATAGTTCTTCAGATGATTATCCGTATTTCCGATCAGATAATCAAATATAACAATATTCCAGAGTTTTCTCTGATCTTCTATAGGATTGGAGGAATAGTTTCTGAGAAGGTCAAACATCTGTCGGTAATATCCGGCCTTTTTGATTTCATACTTTTGTGTGGAGGTTATACCAAGTGCCTGGGCAAAGTCTTCCTGATGCAGGCGATAAGGTCTTGCCATGCCGGAGATTTTCTTCGCTTCGGTTTCCAGAACTCGATCGAATCTCTCCGTCGCATACAGGACATCTTCGTCCTCGGAGTTCCCTACATTGATGATAAAACTGTCGGGAACCTCAATCCCCATATGGGATGCAGTTCTGATTGCCAGCTGCTCATTAATGACAATCCCCTCCAGGCGGATATGACTTTGCTTGACGATATGGGTACTGGGCGCTGTTCCAATGGGGAGATACCAATCGTTATGGTCTCTGTCATAGTAAAGGCCAACCTTGCCGGAAGCACCTGTCAGAGACAGATGTGCTTTTGTCACGAGCTGTGCAGACTTTGTCGCACCCTCTCTGGCAAGAGCTGTAACCCGTGCGATGGAGAGCTTCTCATAGTATTCTTTTTCATTCATATCCTCAAGGTTTTGAATCCTGATTGCACCCAGGCATTCTTTACCCAGTGATTCCAGAATCGTCGTGTAATCTCCTTCATCCGCATGAATAAAATGCGCTACAGAACGTCTGGTAAAGCCCTCCGGGAGCAGCCCTTCAAAAAAACATCTGGTTTTCCCTGAAGAAAATGCTTCTTTCTGAAGGGGTAGACTGATGGATATCGGTCTTGCATTGGCTCGGTCAAGGTACTCTTTTGCATATTGAAAACAAGCGTCTGCCGGATCATCTCCCCTTATATCCCCAACATGGCGCTGCGCCCCCTCTATTTCGATACTCACATCCAGATTGACTCTCATGATTCCTCTAATCCCTTTCCGTCAAATGCAAATCCATCCCAAGAAGCCCTGCCAGATAGATTGCCTTCTCAAGTTCCGCTGTTTTTTTCCCTCTCTCCAGGTCAGAGATAAAACTGACTGACAGACCACTGAATTCCGAGAGATATCCTTGCGTATAGTGTAACTGTTTTCTTCTTTCGCGAATCTTTTCTCCAAATTTCGCTGCACTCGTGATTGTCATAGTATCCTCCATGGATTTGTGCGTACGGCTTCGCCCTAACAAAATAGGCAAAATTAAAGCCGTACGGCAAAATTATTACTGGTTTCAGTATATTTCGTCCGTACGGCTTTGTCAACAAGTTTTCACAGTGGAGACAGGGGACGGTTCTCTGTCTCCTGCGCAGGAAACCGTAGCCAGATCCCTAGGGAGACAGAGCAGGCAGGCCCCAGGAAGATAATCCGGATGAACTCTTATTCTACCGGGCCTTTTATCAAAGAACTTTGATAGTAGAAGGATCCTAGGAAGAATACTAGCAATATTAAAGGAGTTTTCAATGTCCCACGCCTACTGGAACCAAGGGAAAATCGCTAGTATCCTAAGGGAAGTCCTCTGTTTATCAACAGTCTACGATAAAAGCAAGGGGTATTTCCGGTTTCGTATAGAATATCATTAGTTTACTCTAGACCAGGCGGGTTAATCAGAGAACTGCCCTCAGGAGACAGGGGACCGTCCCCTGTCTCCCGGCCTCCCCTGTCTTCTGGCACCTCTTTTAAAAATGTAAAATAATGTAAAATATGATTGTGATAATCAGATTTCTATAGTATAATCTATCTACAGGGTTTCTCCACCATGGAGGAATCGTAGATGAAAGGAAAAAGAAAAACATTACAAGAACTGACGATCATGGACGGCTTCCTCTTCGGAGCTGTGATGATGGATTCGGAGAACTGCCGGCTGTTGCTGGAACGGGTCCTGGAGATCCCGATTGCCCGAGTAGATGTCCTGCAGGAGAAAAACCTGGTCTATCATCCGGAATACAAAGGAATCCGACTCGATGTCTATGCCAGTGACGAAGCAGGATCCCGGTATGACATAGAGATACAGGTACGGACTACACCGGTGGAGAAACGGAGCCGATATTATCATGCTCAGATGGATATGGAACTGTTGCTTTCAGGCATGCCTTATGACAGCCTGCCGGAGTCATATGTCATATTCATCTGTGGATACGACCCTTTCGGAAAAGGGAAGTACCGTTACAGGATAGAGAATCGGTGCTTAGAATGTCCAGATATGGATTACCTGGACGGAACCCACACCATCATTCTCAATAACAAGGGACAGAATCCGAGGGAAGTACCGTCAGAGTT
This sequence comes from uncultured Lachnospiraceae bacterium, assembly GCA_946629665.1. GTDB lineage: Bacteria > Bacillota > Clostridia > Lachnospirales > Lachnospiraceae > Anaerobutyricum. Next base: position 1,890 of record CAMOYC010000080.1, on the reverse strand, counting down.
AGTCAGTTTTCTGAATTATACAAGAAAATCACTGTCCGAGAGCGAGGAGAAGGATGAAGATGCTTTTATCAGCAGACTTCAGGAAAGTATCCGGAAAGTCAAGGGCAGCAGAGAAATGGGGGAAAGGTACATGACATTAGAAGAGATGCTTCGGGAGGAACGCGAAGAAGGTCGCCAGGAGGGCCGTGAAGAAGGTCGCCAGGAAGGCCGTGAAATGATGATTTTTCAAATGGTAAATGAAGATGAGATCTCAGCAGAGAAAGGAGCTGAAAAACTGGGCATCTCATCAGAAGAGTTTCGAAAAAAACTGGAGGAGTATCTGAAAACCAAGGAATAAAAAGAGCGAAAGTGGAGAAATCCTGTCTTACGACAGAGAAAAAGAAAGAATAAAGTACATTAGAAGGAGTCATGGTGGTTTCCGGAAAAACGGCAACCACCATGACTCCCTTTTTGGAAAAATCTGGGGGTTCCTTTTTGGAAAAATCTGGGCTTCCTGGTTTCCTCTGTAGCGGGGCCAATCAGGGGACAGTTTCGCTCCCTGATTGGCGTACCCCAACTTGAGTCTGCTATTTTACTTTTATTTTGAAAGTCAACGTCTTAACAGCCGAAGTCTTGTAGTTGGCATTCCCGCCAGCCTTGACTTTGACTTTCACCTTATAAGTCCCTTTCCTCAGTCCCTTCTTAACTGTGATCTTGCCGTTCTTTTTATTAATTGTGATCTTTTTCTTGCCATATACCTTGGTGTAGGTCATCTTACCTTTTCCCTTCTTTATGAATTTGATGACCTTGTTGGCTGTCAGGGTCTGCTTCTTTTTCTTTAGCTTTCTATATTTGATTGTTACCGTTTTGGCTTTTATAGTCAGGGGATTGACAGCTTTGTTAATCATGAAGGTTCTTGTCACCGATCCGGTATAGGTCCCTTTGCCTGTGATAGTTACGGACGCTCTTGTCCCTGCATTGACATTATTTTTGTATGAGAGAGTATAGTCCGTACCAGACTTCAACCTTTTGCCATCCAGTTTCACGAGGGGTGACTGTGAAATTGCTTTACCGGTATATGTTTTGGAAGAAATCCGGGATACACTTGCCTTGCTCAGTGACTTCTTTTCCTCTGTTTGTTTCTCAGCATCTCCATTCTTAGAAAAATTTGTTATGGTTTCTGAGATTTTCACATCATAAGCTCCCTGAACGGAAGCGCTGTCATTTTCAGGAATAACTGTGGCTGTATCACTTAAGGTCCCGGTCACCCGAATCGTTTTAACGCTATCGTCCTCGACAACGTCATAGCTTACAGAAAATTCCTCTCCTTTAGGCCCGTCAACCTGGACGGAATTGTCTGAAACATCTAATTGATAGTTCATGGGTTCAGTGGATGCTGCAGAAATCAGCAGTTGCTCCGTAGCAACGGCAATCCCGCTGTCTTTTGTGCTGCTTTTGAAGGATACCACATTTTCATTTCCTTCCAGCCAGCATAAGATTGGACTGTCAGTTACTGTATTATCTCCTTCAGATGTAACTCTGATCGGAATAATCTCACCCTCCTCTAAATCTTCCGTTATGGTAACAATTTGCCAGCCGCTTCCCATCTCATCACCAGCATAATTACCTAACATCTCGCCTCCGTCCGCACGCTTCAAAATATACTCCCAGGTTTTGAAGCTGCCTGGACTACCTATCAGTTTAATGCAAAAGTCTTCTCCAGGCGAATTACAATCATAAAGATGAATCAAGGTATATGTATCTTTCTCCTCCATTCCCAAGGCAGCCAAAGAATGAGCCGCATCAGATGAATAGAAGTTGATAGCCACAGGGCTACCGTTTTTATACTGGAAGTCTTGAACGCTCCCTCCACTTAGTCCGATAAAACGGATTTGAAGTGGGGGATTCCTG
>CAMOYC010000079.1 GCA_946629665.1 uncultured Lachnospiraceae bacterium | reverse complement strand
CTGATGCGCCGCCAGCAGCTGGATCTGCTGAATAATCTTCATTCCAGTCTTCACCGGATCAAGAGCCTGCCCAGCCAATCCCGTATCGTTGTGGAATATGTGCAGTATCTGAGTAATTATGTGGTCGAGATGAATGATCCGGCTGACCAGATCAAAGTGCTGCAGGATGTTGTTGACCGGATCCGGGAGGATGACCTTCCGCAAACCAGGGAGGAGTTTGAAAACCGGGCCGTGCTGTATCATATCATGATGGATCTGGAGGATTTTCTGCTTTGCAAGCAGAAATTTATAAAGTATCTTGACCGCAGAAAGAGGGATCATAATTGAAATGGCATTATATGCGATCGGCGACCTGCACCTTGCTTTCCAGTCGGAAGTCCGGGCTCCCATGCAGACTATGGGAAAAGTGTGGATCGACCACGAGAGAAAATTCAAAGAAAACTGTGAGAAAGTGATAAAGGAAACGGACACCCTGGTGCTCCTGGGAGACCATAGCTGGGGCCGGAAGCTCAAGGACTGCCGGCAGGATCTCCAATACATTTCGGATCTGCCGGGAAGGAAGATCCTCCTGCGGGGAAATCACGACATGTTCTGGGATGTAAAAAAGACCGGAGCGCTCAATGAAGAATATAAGGGCAAATTGGAGTTTTTGCAGAACAACTACTATGCGTATGAAGACTATGCGCTTGTAGGTACCAAGGGCTACTGTTATGAGGGAAAAGATTCCTGGGACCATGCCATTAAGCTGGTGGACCGGGAACTGGACAGACTGGAGACTTCCTTTGAACTGGCCAGGGCGGACGGCTACAGCAAATTTCTCATGTTCCTCCACTATCCGCCTACGAATATCTTTGAAAAAAACAGTGGGTTTACAAAGATGGCAGAGCGCTATAAGGTCGAGCAGGTTGTCTATGCCCACTGCCATGGCCAGGCGCGTTTTCATGACAGTATCCGCGGGAAAAAGCGGGGGATCAGATACAGTCTTGTTTCAGGGGACTGTCTGAGATGGCATCCTATGAAAATTATAAAGTAATAACATATTTTTCTGCATTTATGTTATCATATCTATGGTTATTCATTCTGTTTTATCAATTAGATGATCAATAATGTTCGGATTGGGGTTTTATTATGAGTGTAGAGCAGAACATGGCTCGTAGAAAGAGACGTTTCAAAAGAAAACATCACATGCTGCAACTGTCCTTCCTGGCAGTGATCGCGGCAGTCATACTGGTGATCTGGCTGTTTAGTAATCCTCTTAGAGGTCTGACGGATAAACTGGGCCGGGGGGAGTATCAGGAAGCAGTAGACCTGTATAACCGGAAAGTAGCCGGACATAAACGCCGGGAAAAAAAGGTGAATGGATCTTTTGAAAAGAAGATCATGGAGATCCGATCTGACGCAGAAGCAGGGAAGATTCCGTCTGACCGGGCAGAAAAAGACCTGGCGATCTTTGAAAAACTGGAGAATAAAGAGCTGGCCGGAAAAGCTTCCGAAGGACTGGCCAGGATAAAAGCTGACAGGAAGAACCAGGCTCTTCTGGAGAAGATCAAGTCTTCCTACGAAGCCAAAGACTATCTGGAAGTGATGAAGCTGGCTGCTTCTTTGGATCCTTCTTCAGACCAATATAAAGAGGCTGAGCAGCTTTATGACAGCAGCAGAGATCAATTGCTTTCCACCCTTGATCAGCCTGAGAACAAAGAAGACCTTGGAGCGCAGATCAAGCTTCTGGATTCTTATCTTGACCAGGTGGACGAGCCTGCATTTTCTTCCCGTAAGAAGGAACTGGAAGCACAGTACGATAAAATACAGGTCAGCCAGAAGGCTTTGGAGAAAGCAGAGCAATGTATGAAGAAACATGATTACAAAGCAGCCTTTAAAGTACTGGAGGATGCAATAAAAGATGATCCGGAGAACACTGCTCTTACCGGAAAACTTCAGGTTTACCATAAAATCTACGTGATCAACGCATCGAAAGATGTTTCTCTGGCAGTCAGCCGGTTTGAGTTTACAAAGGCGAAGAAGATCATTGATTATGCCAGGTCCGTCTATGACAGCGAAACACTCGGAAAACTTCCGGAAGCGGTAGACCGGCAGCAGCAGTCCATGAAAGAGACTCGGAACTTTAAAAAAGATCCCGAACTCTGCATGCGCTTCCGCAATCTTGCGACAGGCTGGAAAGAGCATAGCTGTTCCGTAAAGCACCAGGAGGACCATTCCACACTGGAACTGGATGGCGATAAGGTCAGGATTGATAAGACAACCGGTGACGAACTCATAGTCCTGAAACCCGGGATCAACGCGGTGGCAGCCATCGCTAATACAGATTTCATCTTTGACGCAAAGGGTGTGGATTTTCAGCTGGTCGATCATGATGGGGAAGATTATTATATGATCAGTCTTTCCGATTCAGTTGCCGCCCTTTTACCCGTGAAAGCCTGCAAAGAATATTTTTCCTATCAGGATTACATCACAGATGCAGCAAAAGGATCTGCCAGGTTTGGAAAAACGGCGAAACAATGATGGGAGAGTAACTTATAATGGAAGATAGGAATCTTGTGGAAGAAACACGAAATAAAGAACTGCGCCTTCTGGACAAAAGCAAAAAGGGTATCTTTCGTGTGATCTTCAGTCGAACCGGGATCATACTGGCGTTGATCATCATGGAGATCGCCCTGCTTCTTTTCGGGCTCAGCAGATTTGCAGAGCATACTACCGAATTAGCCGGATTCGTAGTCGCCTTCCATCTGGCCACGATCGTGGCTTTGATCAATTCAGAGATGGATGCTACTGCCAAAAATACCTGGATGCTGATCATTTCGATCATTCCGGTTATCGGACCACTGTTTTATATCTATACCAAAGTGGATCCGGGCAGCTACAGACTGCGTAAAGCTGTGGAGAGAAGGCAGCTGGAAAGCCATGAACTCCTGTCGGAGAATACGGAAGACCGGAAAAGACTCCAGGCAGAGAATCCCGGAGTCGCAGCTCTTTCCGCCTACTTATCAAGTACCGGTAATTACCCGGTGTTTTCCGGAACAAAAGTTACTTACTATCCCTTGGGTGAGTATAAGTGGTATGCCATGCTGGATGACCTGAAAGAGGCATCTGAGTTTATTTTTCTGGAATATTTTATCATTGATGAAGGCACCATGTGGGGGCAGATCCTGGAGATCCTTGCGGAAAAAGCTGCTGCGGGGGTGGAGGTTCGAGTCATGTACGATGGTATGTGCGAATTTTCTACGCTCACAAGAGATTATCCGGAAAAAATGGAAAGACTGGGGATCCAATGCAGGACATTTGCTCCTGTGATGCCGCTGATCTCAACTTACTACAATAACCGGGACCACAGGAAGATCTGTGTGATCGACGGGAAAGTGGCATATAACGGCGGTGTTAATCTGGCAGATGAATACATTAATGCGATCGAACGATTCGGGCACTGGAAGGATACGGCCGTGAGATTGGAAGGACCTGCAGTGAACGGCTTCACCAATATGTTCCTTGAAATGTGGACCCTAATGGAAAAAACGCCCCGGGTCAGTCCCTACCTGAAAGAAATACCTCTTTTCGAAAATGCTCCGGGCTATGTGATCCCCTATGGAGATAATCCCCTTGATAAAGAAAAAGCGGGAGAGAATGTGTATCTGGATTTTCTTTACCAGGCAACCGGATATGTACATATCATGACCCCTTATCTGATCCTCGATGACGTGATGCTGACGGCTTTAAAGACCACAGCGCGCAAGGGGATTGATGTAAAGCTGATCCTGCCTGGAATCCCGGATAAAAAAGCAGTGTACACACTGGCAAAATCATATTTTGCAACACTGATCAATGCAGGCGTAAAGATCTATTATTACACCCCTGGTTTTGTACATGCAAAGGTCTTCGTGTCTGATGGCTGCAAGGCTACGGTCGGAACGATCAATCTGGATTACCGAAGCCTTTACCATCATTTTGAGTGTGGCACTTACTTGTATGATGTTCCCTGTATCCGGGATATTGAGGAAGATTTCCAGTATACCTTAAAGTCCTGTCATCAGGTAACCCTGGAAGATATCCAAAATGAACCTTTCTATGTGAAATTACTGGGATCACTGCTTCGGATGGTTGCCACATTGATGTGACATTTCCCACAATAAGACGCATTCTGATTTGGTAGAAATAAAACACTGTACCTTTTTTGATATCTATATTATAATAGGAAATATAGGAATGATCATTTATTCTCAATTAATGTAGTAGAATTAAAAAATGGTCATTTTTATTTCTGCTTTTTACTCAGTTATTTATTATCGGATTATTTTTTTCCGATAAACATATTAATGAAAAAGGAGTTGCCTATGGAAAGATTAAACGCAGCTGCGCTTGCTGATATTGAGAATATCGTTGCAAAGCACATTGATCAGCCCGGTCCGACGATCGAGATTCTTCACGAGGTGCAGGATCAGCTTGGATATGTTCCTTTTGAAGCGATTCAGAAGATTTCTGAAGCGACCGGAACAAGCGTAGCAGAAGTATACGGAATCGTAATGTTCTATTCACAGTTCACCACAGAGCCGAAAGGCAAACATGTTATCAATGTCTGCCTTGGTACTGCCTGTTATGTCAAGGGTGCCCAGCAGCTTGTAGATCAGGTGGAACGCCTGACCGGAGCCGGCGTGAACGGCACATCAGAAGACGGACTTTTCTCTCTTGATGCAACCCGCTGTCTGGGAGCATGCGGCCTTGCGCCGGTTGGCATCATTGACGGTAAAGTATACGGTAATGCATTAAATGATCCTGCTTTCACCAAAGCAGTCAAGAAGATCATTGCTGAGGAAGCCGTAGAGGAAGAGATCGTAGAAGAGAAAGCGGAGGAGAAAGTATGACAACTAAAATTGGTTCTTTGAGAGATCTTCGGTCTCTTAGTAATGCCCATAGAGAGTCCGTTCTTCTTCGAATGGATGAGTCAGGCAAAAAGTCAGCGGATGGTAAGATTAACATTCTCTGTTGTGCCGGTACGGGATGTAATGCAGGTAATTCCGGTAACATCATCAAGGCTTTTGAAGATGGAATTCAGGAAGCCGGACTCGGTCACAAGGTTAAAGTGATCAAGACCGGTTGTTTCGGCCTCTGCCAGAAAGGGCCGATCGTAGCCGTTCATCCGGATAAAGTCTTCTATACTAATGTGAAAGTAGAGGACGTTAAGACGATCCTTGAGAAGCATATCATCGGCGGCGAAGTTGTAGAAGAGCTGCAGATGTATGACATTGACCATGAAACATCCGAGAAGATCTTTGATATCGACAAGATTAAGTTCTATGAGAAGCAGCAGAGAATCGCGCTCCAGAACTGTGGCGTGATCAATCCGGAAGAGATTACCGAATACATCTCCCTCGGCGGATATGAGGCACTCGGAAAAGTTCTTACGGAACTGTCTCCCCAGGAAGTCATTGATGAGGTCAGCAAGTCAGGCCTGCGTGGCCGTGGCGGTGCAGGATTCCCTACTGGCCGCAAGTGGCAGTTTGAAGCAGCACAGCCAGGCGATGAGAAGTATGTAATCTGTAATGCAGACGAAGGAGATCCCGGTGCATTTATGGACCGTTCCATCCTGGAGGGAGATCCCCATGCCATTATTGAAGGTATGGCTATCATGGCTTACGCAGTTGGTGCTCATCACGGTTATATCTATGTCAGAGCAGAGTACCCCATCGCGGTAAACCGTCTCCGTATTGCTATTGCCCAGGCACAGGACTATGGTCTGCTGGGCAAGAATATCTTCCATTCCGGATTTGATTTCGACCTGGAGATCCGTCTGGGAGCCGGAGCTTTCGTATGTGGTGAGGAGACCGCGCTGATCGCTTCCATCATGGGCAAGCGAGGCATGCCTTCCTCCAAACCTCCTTTCCCGGCAGTTTCCGGCGTATGGGGCAAGCCAACTTCCATCAACAACGTGGAAACTCTGGCCAATGTACCTCAGATCCTGCGAAAAGGTGCCGAATGGTATTCCTCCATCGGTACGGAAGGATCCAAGGGAACCAAGGTATTTGCTCTGGGAGGAAAGATCAACAATACAGGTCTGGTAGAGATTCCTATGGGAACAACTCTGCGTGAGATCATTTACGAGATCGGCGGCGGCTGTCCGAACGGAAAGAAGTTCAAGGCAGTACAGACCGGCGGACCTTCCGGCGGATGTCTTACTGAGAATGAGCTGGATACCCCGATCGATTATGAGAACCTGGTACAGGCTGGATCCATGATGGGTTCCGGCGGAATGATCGTCCTGGACGAAGACAACTGTATGGTGGATGTGGCGAGATTCTATCTGGAGTTCATCTGTGATGAGTCCTGTGGAAAATGTACTCCTTGCCGTGTCGGCACAAAGCGCCTTCTGGAGATGCTGACCAAGATCACAGAGGGTGAAGGTACCATGGAGATGCTTGAGGACATGGAAGATCTCTGTAATGAAATTAAAGATACCGCCCTTTGCGGACTGGGCCAGACTGCGCCGAACCCTGTGCTGTCTTCCCTCCGCTATTTCCGGGATGAGTATATCGAGCATATTGTTAATAAAAAATGCCCGGCTCATGTATGTAAGAATCTTCTGGTTTATCATATCAATCCCGACAAATGTAAAAAGTGCTCCCTCTGTGCAAGGAATTGTCCGGCGGAAGCAATTACGGGTGTCCCCGGCAAAGAGGTATTCAAGATCGATACAGAAAAATGTATCAAGTGTGGTGCCTGCATAAGCAACTGCGCATTCAACGCAATTGAGAGACAGTAGAGAGGAGATAAGATATGAGTGAAGTCCATATTATGATAAATAATCATTCCATCACGGCAGATTCCACTGACACCATTCTGACAGCTGCCAACAAGGCAGGTATTCAGATCCCCACTCTCTGTTATCTGAAAAACGTGATCAACAGCGGAGCATGCCGCGTTTGTCTGGTTGAGGTAAAAGGAGCAAGAGCTCTGCTTTCCGCATGTACAACACCGGTATCGGAGGGTATGGTTGTCTGGACCAACTCTGAGCGTGCGATCAAGGCCAGAAAGACAACTGTGGAACTGATCATGTCCAATCACAATAAGAACTGTCTCTCCTGTAAGAGAAATCAGAACTGTGAGCTTCAGCGTCTCTGTGAAGAGCTGGGAATCCGCCAGAACCGTTTTGAAGGAGAGCATACTCCTTCTGTCTATGAGGACGCCAGCTGGGGAATCGTGCGTGATACTTCCAAGTGTGTGCTCTGTGAGCGCTGTATCGGTACCTGTCAGAAAGTACAGGGAATCGGTATCCTCGGCCTTTTGAACCGTGGTTTCAACACGGTTTGCGGCCCGGTATATAACGGCAGTTTCGAGAAAGTTAACTGTATGCAGTGCGGCCAGTGTGTGATCGCATGTCCTGTAGGTGCTCTTACTGAGAAAGAAGAGATCCAGATGGTTATTCAGGCCATCAACGATCCGGATAAGGTAGTAATCTGCCAGACTGCACCGGCAGTTCGTGCTTCCCTGGGCGAAGAATTCGGCCTTCCGATCGGTACCAGGGTTACCGGCAAGATGGTTGCTGCCCTTAAGAGATGTGGATTTGACCGCGTATATGATACCAACTTCGGTGCTGACCTGACCATTATGGAAGAGGGAACCGAGCTTCTTAAGAGAATTCAGAATGGCGGTACGCTGCCTATGCTTACCTCCTGTTCCCCTGGATGGGTAAGATATATCGAGTACGAGTATCCGGAGCTTCTTCCTCACCTGTCTTCAGCCAAGTCTCCCCACATGATGTTCGGAGCAATCTGTAAGACTTACTGGGCACAGAGATATAACGTGGATCCTTCCAGAATCTTCGTGGTATCCATCATGCCTTGTATTGCCAAGAAGTCAGAGATCCACAGACCGGAGTGCCATACCGGTGAATATGTGGACGTGGATGCGGTTCTCACTACCAGAGAAGCCGGCCGTCTGATCAAGATGTACGGTATGGAAGATCTGGAGGCCCTGGAAGATGAGACTTTCGATCAGGATCTTCTGGGCGAGTACACCGGTGCGGGCGTTATTTTCGGAGCGACCGGCGGTGTTATGGAAGCAGCTTTAAGAACTGTAAAGCAGACCATCGAAGACACACCTCTTATGAATGTTGATTTCATGGAGTGCCGTGGCATGGCCGGCGTAAAGGAAGCGGAGATTGAACTGGGCGGCCAGAAGATCTGGATTGCCATCACTTCCTCTATGACCTGTGCGAAACCACTCCTGGAAGACATCAAAGCCGGCAAGTCCAAGTACACCTTCATTGAGGTGATGGGATGTCCGGGCGGCTGTATCAACGGTGGCGGCCAGTCCATCATTTCCGCAAGAAAGAAACATGG
>CAMOYC010000078.1 GCA_946629665.1 uncultured Lachnospiraceae bacterium | reverse complement strand
CAGCCTCGATCCTTGCCTGCAGATCTGCGGCTTCCTCCTCCCGCTGCTCTTCTCTCAGCTTTCTCAAGCGGTCCGCTCCACGACGGATCGCGGTAGAAGATGCGAAATCTGCATCCAGGTTTTCCTGATGGTAGCCGGCTCCCTTCCGGATCACAGACAAGGGGTCCATAGAGGAACCGGTCCGCTTCAGGGCTTTCATGTATTCCAGGCCCAGTATGTGATTGGGGGACTTAAGCAGCTTTGCCCGGGAATCTCCGGATACTCTCTTTACGGCGATCTCCCTGGCGGTGGGAAAGTTGTATCCTGATGCCAGGGCCTCACGAAGAACTTCTTTGTACTCTTCAGGCTCCTCCGTGAGCAGGTCCACCAGCGGTCTGTAATCCTCGGTTCCCGCCCATTCGCTTCCGAAAGAGAGAACGTCCACGAGGCCCAGGGAATTCAAAAGGTCCACCCCGGCAGAGGCAAAGTATTCCGCACTGGCGGTTGCATAGATGACCGGCAGCTCAATGACCAGGTCGGCACCACCCTGCAGGGCCATTCCGGTCCGGACATATTTATCCACGATCGCAGGCTCACCCCGCTGCACAAAGTCTCCGCTCATGACCACGACCACATAATCCGCTCCGGTCTCCTCCCGGGTCTTTTTGATATGGTATCTGTGCCCCTCATGAAATGGGTTATATTCCGCTATGATCCCCGCAGTTTTCATCATGAAACGGTTCTCCAATCCATCATTTCTTTCCTTGTATGTCCTTTAATGTATGTCCTTTAATTTAGCATTCTTGCTTTGGGATGTCAAGAAATGGACCATAGGCCGCATTTTGTTTCATTTATAAGAGATTTTCTTTTTTTATGAAACTTTTTCGCTGTCGAATCGTATATAATTCAATATGCAATCCCAAAAAACTATCACTATTTTGTTAATTTCGCATATTTTCATTTCTTTTGTAAGCCGTTATAATAATATCATAGAATATTCTGTTTAGAATGCGAAACTACGTTGTTTTTTTATTTCATTTTATTATTATAAGGAAAAGATTAAAGGAGACGATCAAAATGAAAGTATTAGTTATCAACTGTGGAAGTTCATCCCTCAAGTACCAGGTTATCGATTCTGAGACTGAGCACGTATTGGCAAAAGGTTTATGTGAGCGTATCGGTATCGACGGCGTTCTTACCTATCAGCCTGCAGGCCAGGATAAGATCAAGTACGAAGCAGCTATGCCGGCTCATCGCCAGGCTGTTGAGCTTGTTTTAAAGCAGCTCACAGATCCGCAGAACGGCGTTCTTAAGTCCATCGATGAGATCGAGGCTGTTGGACATCGTATGGTACACGGTGGCGAGAAGTTTGCCTGCTCCACATTACTTGATGAAGAAGTTCTTCAGACAGTTGAGGACCTCAATGATTTAGCTCCGCTGCACAACCCTCCGACACTGGTTGGTGTACGTGCCTGCAAGGAGATCCTTCCGGACACACCTATGGTAGGTGTATTTGATACTGCTTTCCATCAGACTATGCCGGCATCCGCTTTCATTTATGCTCTTCCTTATGAATACTATGAGAAGTACGGTATGCGCCGCTACGGTTTCCACGGAACCTCCCACAAGTTTGTTGCTCAGAGAACTGCTGAGATCATGGGCAAGAAGCCTGAGGACGTTAAGGTGATCGTCTGCCACCTCGGCAACGGTGCATCCATCTCCGCAGTGGACGGCGGAAAGTGCGTTGAGACTTCCATGGGTCTTACTCCCTTAGAAGGTCTGATCATGGGAACCCGTTCCGGTGACATCGATCCTACCTGTATCGAGTACATCGCTCACAAGGAGGGTATCACCTTAGAGGATACCATGCAGATCATCAACAAGAAGTCAGGCGTACTCGGTATCTCCGGCGTTTCCTCCGACTTCCGTGACCTTGAAGCAGCCGCTGACGAAGGAAATGAGAGAGCTCAGCTTGCTCTTGATGCATTCTGCCACCATGTAGTGAAGTACATCGGAAGCTACATCGCAGTAATGAACGGCGTTGACGCGATCGTCTTTACCGCAGGTATCGGCGAGAACGCTCCGCTGGTTCGTAAAGCGGTTCTTGGCCATTTCAAGTACATGGGCCTTGAAGTTGATCCGATCAATGACAGCATCCACGGCGACGAGTGCATGATCTCCACCGCAGATTCCAAGGTGAAAGCTTACGTGATCCCTACCAACGAAGAGCTGGCAATCTGCCGTGACACAGTTGAGATCGTTACAAAGAAAACCATCGAAGACGTTGTGAAGAAAGTTCTCGGCTAATTTATTAAAATTCCAAAAAAATTTCCGTTTTATACAACCAGAGGCATGATTTTGTGCTATAATGTAGCTAGATAGTCAGGTCTAGTTGCCGGGACTGTTCGCTATTAAAAAATGTATTCGGGATATTGATCAGTAACAGATATTCCAGAAGGGAGTTATAATGGATTACAAGAATCTTACACCGGAATTAGCAAGCATCATCCGTAATATGATCGAGCAGAATCCGGAATTCTCCAATGTTGCAAGACCGAAGCCCACAAAAGCTTCTGCTTCTTCCAGCTCCACCCAGAAGACATGGGGAGGAAAGGCGAATGCAAGACCTTCTTCTTCGACACAGGGTTCCTGGGACAGCACAAACACCCCCGGCGGTGTTGCTGCAACATCCAAGAAAGTCTGGACTAAGGATCAGATGGCAGCTTTCGTAGCTCAGACAGTTGCTAAGCAGTTATCATTTGCCAACAAGCCTGTAGTTCCGACCGGAAAGGTTTCTGCTTCTTCACAGCCTTCCTACAAACCGGAAGGAACAAAGTACGGAAAGATTTCCGCTGCTACCCAGCCTTCCTGGAAGAAGGATGAGGAGTATAACTTAGGAGCAGTATCTGCTTCCACCCAGTCCGCATGGAGACAGAATGCACAGAAAGATTCCACTGTTCTTCGTTACAATGTAGGAAGCATTAAGAAGTTCACAGTGATCTAAGCTGATATTTTAACCAACAGATGAAGACGTCCGGCTGTTATCCAGCCGGGCGTCTTTTCATTACCGGAGGATTACAATACAATGGCGAAAAAAACACATCCTTTACATCTTTACGGCACTCTGGGGCCTGCCTGCTGCAGTGAGGAGACTTTGGTCCGCCTGCTGCAGGCCGGGATGACCGGGGTCCGGCTGAACCTGTCCCACCGACCGCTGCCTTCCTGCAGGGACTGGCTTCTTCAGCTCTACCGGGCCTGTGAGCACTGTCATATCGTACCGGACCTGCTGGTGGACCTGCAGGGGCCGGAGCTGCGGATCGGTGACCTGAAGGAACCGCTGCCTCTGACTGCGGATTCCTCGGTCCTGCTGGGGGAGTCTCCTCTTCCCGGATCGGATTCCAAAGACACAGCATTTTCTCTTCCCGAAAGTAACTCCGAAGACGCAGCATCTCCTGTGATCCCTGTTCCGGGAGTCCTCTTCCCTCACCTGGAAGAAGGGATGACCCTGAAACTGGATGACGGAAAAATCTTCCTGAAAGTGGAAGAGCGGGCCGGAGAACATTTTCTTCGGGCGAAAGTCGTGTATGGCGGTCTGTTGCAGTCGAAAAAGAGCATCGCTGCGGAGGGACTTAAGGTAAAACTGCCGGTTCTTACCGCTCAGGATCTGGATACACTGCAGGAGCTTCGCAAATACCGGGTGACTGGAGTCATGCTGCCCTTTGTCCGCAGCGAGGATGACCTGATCTCCCTGAAAAAGGAACTGCTGGCTGCAGACATGGCTCATATCAAGATCTTCGCCAAGCTGGAAACGGAGGAAGGAGCGAGAAATCTGCCTGCTCTCCTGCCCCACTGCGATGAGGTCGTGATCGCCAGAGGTGACCTGGGCAATGCGGTTCCCCTGCCGACTCTTCCGGGCTGGCAGAAACGCATTTCCTTCATCTGCCGGGAGGCGGGGGTCCCCTTTATGGTGGTGACCCAGATGCTGGCTTCCATGGAGCACAGTCCGGTTCCGACCCGGGCGGAAGTCAACGACATATTTACCGCGGTGATCGATGGCGCTTCTTCCCTGATGCTCACCGGGGAGACCGCTGCGGGACAATATCCGGTGGAGGCCATGCAGATGCTTTCCGACACCGCTACAGAGGCCCGGAAGTTCCTGAAGGAGGATATCTTTTTCTCAAGTATCCGGAAGCGGCATTTGCGTTAAGAGACATTTTATAGTACATTAATATACGAATAAAAATGCATAGCCGGCACATTGGCAGCCGGCATAGATCAGGAGGATTTTTCATTATGAGTGAAAGCAAAGTCTGGAAATTTCACAATGACGTTGACACAGACCAGATCATCGGATCCCAGTATCTGCTTCTCCCCAACGTTGAGGAGATGAAGCAGTATACATTTGAATCCCTCGATCCGGGATTTGCTGCCAAGGCACAGCCCGGCGACATCATCGTTGCCGCCGAGAATTTTGGCTGCGGTTCTTCCAGAGAGCAAGCTCCAAGCGTTTTAAAGGCACTTGGGATCAAGGCAGTGATCGCCAAATCATTTGCAAGAATATTCTACAGAAACTCCATCAATATCGGTCTTCCCGTCATCGTGTGCAAGGACCTCTATGAACATGTGGAGGACGGCGCGATCGCGGACCTGGATCTGAGCGCAGGAACCGTTTCCGTGGACGGGCAGGAATTCTCCTGCACCAAACTGCCGGAATACATGCAGAAGATCCTGAATGCGGGCGGTCTGATCGCATCATTGAATAAGGAGGTATAATTATGGGAATGACCATAGGCGAGAAAATCATTGCCAGAGCAGCAGGTGTGGAGGAAGTAAAGCCGAATGATATCCACACGATCACATTGGACCGGATGATGAGCAATGACGGAACCACCCATCTGACAGTGGATATGTTCAATAATGACCTGAAAAATCCGCACATTGCGGATCCGGATAAGGTGGTCTTCATCATGGACCACAACGTGCCTTCCAACAGTCCGAAGACCGCGGAAGCTCATAAGAAAATGCGTAACTTTGCCAGAGAGCAGGGGATCAGACTCTACGAGGGCCAGGGTGTCTGCCATCAGATCATGATGGAAGACTATGTGTGCCCGGGCGAGATGATCTTCGGTGCGGATTCCCACACGACTTCTTACGGGGCATTGGGTGCTTTCGGGACAGGCGTGGGCTGTACGGACTTCCTCTACGCGATGACCACGGGGACTTCCTGGGTCATGGTGCCGGAGACGATCCGCTTCAACCTGCACGGCAAGCTCAGGGAAGGGGTTTTTCCCAGAGATCTGATCCTCACCATCATCGGTGACATCGGAGCCAACGGTGCTACCTACAAGATCATGGAGTTCGGCGGAGACGGCGCCCACGCGCTTTCCGTCAATGACCGCATGGTCCTCTGCAACCTGACCGTTGAGGCAGGAGCCAAGGCCGGTATCGTTGAACCGGATGAAAAGGTAGTGGAATACTGTAAGGAGCATGGCCGTGAAGCGGTCCATATGTTCCGGAGTGACGAAGATGCACATTTTGCAGCAGTTTACGAATATGACCTTGATCAGATCGAGCCGGTCGTTGTCCGTCCGGATTTTGTCGATAATTTTGCGACTTTAAAGGAAGTGGAGCCGGAGAAGATCGCCATTGACCAGGCCTTTGTGGGTTCCTGCAACAACGGGCGTGTGGAAGATCTCCGCGCAGCTGCGGATGTGGTCCGCGGCAAGAAGATCAGCCCTAAGGTTCGTTTTCTGGTTGCACCGGCTTCCCAGGCAGTGTATATCGAAGCACTGAAAGAAGGAATCATCACTGACCTTATGGAAGCGGGAGCTATGATCATGAACGCCAACTGCTCCGTCTGCTGGGGCAGCTGTCAGGGTGTCATCGGAGAAAATGAAGTGCTGATCTCCACCGGTACCCGTAACTTTAAGGGCCGCAGCGGCGCTCCCAGCTCCAAGGTTTATCTGGCAAGCGCTGCCACCTGCGCAGCTTCCGCGCTGGCAGGCTATATCACCGGTGCAGATTCGGTAAAATAGGTACGATCATCAGAAAGTAGAGGTATGACATGAATAAATTCACCGGAAAGGTTTGGGTCCTCGGGGATGACATCGATACGGATATCATCATTCCGACGGACTATTTGGCTCTTCCCACGATTGAAGATATGAAACAGTACGGCTTCTCGCCTCTCCGACCGGAACTGGCCTCCCGGATCCAGGAGGGAGATATCATCGTTGCCGGCAAGAATTTCGGCTGCGGCTCCTCCAGGGAGCAGGCGCCGGAGATCATCAAGGCGTTGAAGGTTGCCTGTGTGATCGCCAAATCCTACGCCAGGATCTTTTTCAGGAACTCCATCAACAACGGCCTGCTCCTGATCGAGAATGACCAGATCCAGGACGTGGTGAAAGAAGGAGACATGCTCACGGTGCAGATGGGTGAATACCTGCAGCTGGGAGACCGGACCTTCCCCATCGCTTCACTCCCTGACAACCTGATGGACATCATCAATGCGGGCGGCCTGGTGAAGGCCATGCAGCGCCGCAACGGAATAGAGACGGAGGACTAGGCTATGGGAAGTACATTAATTGAGAAGATCGTTGCCAGAAATATCGGCGCCGACCAGGTAAAACCCGGCCAGATCGTCACCGTGAATGTTGACCGGGTCATGATCCATGACATTTTTATCCCCTTTGTTGCGGATAAGTTCGAGGAGATGGGCTTTACCAGTCTCTGGGATCCGGACAAGGTTGTCCTCATCTACGACCACCTGATCCCGACCAGTGCAGTGGAGGATGTCAGACATTTTAAGATCGGGGACGCCTTCGCTGAAAAATACGGATTAAAAAATGTGCACCGCAGTGACGGGATCTGCCACCAGCTGATGACGGAAGCCGGCTATGCGAAACCGGGAAACATTGTCTTCGGAACGGATTCCCACACCACGACCTACGGCTGTGTCGGCTGCTTCTCTTCCGGGATCGGCTACACGGAGATGGCTTCCATTCTGGGTACCGGCCAGCTCTGGATCCGGGTACCGGAGACCATCAAGGTGGTTGTTAACGGCACTCTCCCGGACAATGTCACAGCCAAGGATGTGATCCTCCGGCTGATCGGTGACCTCCGGTCTGACGGAGCTACCTACAAGGTACTGGAGCTTTCCGGTTCTGCCGTGGATGCCATGAGTGTGGCCTCCCGCATGACCATCTCCAACATGGCGATCGAGGCCGGTGCTAAGGCCTGCCTGTTCCGTCCGGATGAGAAAACCTGCGAGTACTCCCGGGTAAACATGGAAGATGTGGACTGGCTTTACCCCGATGAGGACGCGGACTACTGCCGCGTCATGGAATACAGGGCGGAAGACCTGGTTCCCGTTCTTGCCTGCCCTTCCCAGGTTGATAATATCAAGCCGGTCACTGAAGTGGAAGGAACCGAGCTTGACCAGGTATTTATCGGCTCCTGTACCAACGGCCGCCTGGAGGACCTGGCTGTGGCTGCCGGGATCCTGAAAGGTCACACCACCGCCTGCAAGCTGATCGTTACCCCGGCCAGCCGCAAGATCTACATGGAAGCCATCAAAGCGGGCTACATGGAGACTCTGGCAAAAGCCGGTGCGATCATCACCCAGCCCGGCTGCGGACTCTGCTGCGGCAGAGCCGGCGGGATCCTGACCGACGGGGAGAAGGTCCTTGCAACCAACAACCGGAACTTCCTGGGCCGCATG
The DNA here is from genome assembly GCA_946629665.1 of uncultured Lachnospiraceae bacterium. Lineage (GTDB taxonomy): Bacteria > Bacillota > Clostridia > Lachnospirales > Lachnospiraceae > Anaerobutyricum. The sequence continues at coordinate 730 of CAMOYC010000078.1, read as the reverse complement.
GGAACCTCCAAGGTAGGGATCTATCTGGGGTCTCCCGCTACTGCTGCCACATCCGCCATCACAGGAAAAATTACCGTTCCGAAAGGCATTCAGGGCAATTAAATGCAGTATCAGAACCATATTTTCTTTGTCAGACCCTGTTTTTGGTGCTATAATACTCATTAGTGTGTAAATGAGGAGGACATAATCATGACAATTCTTGAGAAAAGAAAACTGGCACCGGAACGTGATGAACATCTTAAAAAAGGCGAATTCACCGTACTGAACGGGGAATACAGCAAGAACTTCAACGTGTATGTCGTTGGCGAAAAGCACAAAGAAGCGGTTGATTTTATCATGGTTTCTTTAGAGCGGTCAACAGATAACGTTTTAGGTTTCGGAATCAAGATGGGCTGCCAGAAAAAATATGACTGTATCGTATGGGACGAGGAAGACATTCCGGAGGAATATCGTCAGGCATAACATTTTCTTACATATCCGATCATTTATGATCCATTAAAAAAAGACTGTACGGTCTTTGACGAGGGCGCTCAGGCCCGGCCAAAACTGTACAGTCTTATTTTTTGATCTCTTACTCGATTCTATTGTTTCTTATTCGACGCAGTGCCCCTTCTTGCGGATCACATCAATGATGGAGTCTACCATTTCGTAGCAGGTGTCCAGATTCTCTGCTTCCACCATGACGCGGATGACCGGCTCGGTGCCGCTCTCGCGGACCAGGATCCGGCCT
>CAMOYC010000077.1 GCA_946629665.1 uncultured Lachnospiraceae bacterium | reverse complement strand
ATCATCATAATGGTGCCCCAGGGCAATCTTGTTGCAGCCCAGCTCTTTGGCCTTGCTATAGAGATAACCCCTGCGCATGCGGGCGCAGAGATAGCAGGGAGAATCCATGCCCTCCGTCGCCACGATATTATAGATCTCCGTTCGAAAGACCTGGATTGGGACCTCTAGAAGCTCTGCGTTCCTGCAGATGGTCTCATAGTTGATATCCGCATAGCCCGGATCCATCACCAGAAATACCACCTCGAAGTTTTTCTTGCCGTGGCGGGCCAGCTCCTGAAAGAGTTTGGCCATCAGCATGGAATCCTTACCGCCGGAGATGCAGACAGCGATCCTGTCTCCGTCCCGGATCAGTTCATATTCATTGATCGCCTTGGTGAATTTTCTCCAGATCGGCTTGCGGAACTTTTTGATAATGCTCCTCTCCACCTGTCGGCAGAAAGACACCGGCTCCTTTTTTTTCGGGGGGCCCTTCCCGTTATTCTCTTCGTTTATCTCCATGTGATCCATAGACACTCCCTTGTCTGATGTATAGTCTAAAACTCTACCTCCGGGAAGAGTTTCTTTAGGAATTCATCCGTGATCTTAGCGGTCACGCCCCAGATCACAGCCTCCGGATATCGGTAGAAAACAATCTCATGGTTTTTTCTCCTCCATGGATAGTTCTTCCCTCCCGGGATCAGTTCAAAAGGGAAATCTTCCCCGGGCACCGTGGCCAGCTGGGACATGTAGCGGTCGGGCGGGTTTTGGCAAAACCAGCTAAGAGGCACTGTAAACACTTTCTCCACCTCATCGGAAGAAAATGTATTCTCGTACCCATGCAGTTCTGCCACAAAAGGCCAGATCGGAGCTCCGCTGGGTCCTACTGCCGGGTCCAGCTCCGCCAGGATCTCTATCTGGTCATCGGAAACCAACAATTCCTCCACGGTCTCCCGGATCGCTGCGGTTCTGGGAATCTCACCCTCTTCCACTCCCCCGCCCGGGAAGCAGATCTCACTGGGCTGATGTTCCAGGCTGGCGGCTCTTTTCTCATAGAGCACCCGGTATTCCCCGTCGACCTTCACCAGCGGTATCACCACCGCAGAAGTTCCCTTTCTGCCGGAAGGGACCTTTGGCACATGGCCGGTCCAAAGACGGCGGACTCTGGCAGGCAGGGTTTCCGCAAGGTCCTCCCCGCTTTCTTCTTCCATTTTTTTCGGAGCACCTTTCCCCATTTTCTCCTTAAAGTACATGATCATCTCTGCCGTAAGGCTCAGATCTTCCGGTTCTTCTCCGATCTCATCCCGGCTGACCCAGCGGGCTTCCGCCAGCTCCTGCCGGTCCAGATGAACCTGGCTTTCTCCATCCAGTTCACAGAAAAATCCCATCAGCAGATTAATGCCATATCCCCAGGGCTGACTTTTGTGGTAAGACAGGTTCTTCACATGAAGACCCACTTCCTCCATCACTTCCCGGCGGACAGTCTCTTCCACTGTCTCACCGATCTCACAGAAACCTGCAATTAAGGCATTGCCCCTGTACCGGCGCCCCGCGTAGCGGGTCATCATGATACGGTCTCCGTCCGTAACCCCCACGATCACTGCAGGGGCGATTTTGGGATAGATCTCATTCCCGCAGGCCGGACATACGAGCTTACGCTCTTCTTTTGCCGCTTCCGTCCTGTGACCGCAGCGGCCGCAAAAGCGGTTATCCCGGTACCAGACAAAGAGATGCCAGGCCGTCACTGCCGCAAAACAGAGGTCCTTGGGCTGCAGTTTCCGAAAGACCCGGATGTCGCAGTAGGCATATCCCGGCAGTGTGATCTTCTCATCGCTGATCCCTTCCGGACTGCAATACAAAAAATAGGCATGATGATCAATGCGGAAGAGAAACTGCAATTTCTCTCCCGCAAAATCTGCCGCAGCCGGGCAGGAGACCTCTCCTTCTGCATCCACGGCAGCCAGTACTTCCCGACCGCTGAATGCAAATACGGTGTCCCCCGTCTCCGGCCCTGTCTGAATATATTCATTATGAAAAATCTTTGGCGCAATATCCTGAATCATTGTTTCTCCGATTCAAAATCCTCTAACCTGTTACTCTACGGTTACGCTCTTGGCAAGGTTTCTCGGCTTATCCACATCCAGGCCGCGGGTAACCGCAACATAGTAGCCCAGCAGCTGCAGCGGCACAACCGCTAAGGAAGCAGCAAAATGCTCGTCTGTCTTCGGAATGTAAACCACGAAATCCGCAGAATCTTCTATATTATAGTTCCCATAGGATGTCAGTCCCATCAGGTAAGCACCCCGGCTCTTTACCTCAACCATATTGGATACCGTTTTCTCATAGAGGTCACTCTGGGTACATACACCGACAACAAGGGTTCCATCCTCGATCAGGCTGATCGTTCCATGCTTCAGCTCTCCTGCCGCATAGGCCTCCGAGTGGACATAGCTGATCTCCTTCATCTTCAGGCTGCCTTCCATGCTGATCGCATAGTCGATGCCTCTTCCCAGGAAGAAAATGTCTTTCTCATTGGCAAACTTTGCAGCGAACCACTGCAGGCGGTCTTTATCATCGATCACTTTTTCAATCTTATCCGGCAATGTCTCCATCTCCGTGATCAGTTCATCCACGCGGGCCGCATCTAAAAGACCCTTCACATGGCCGAACTGGATCGCCAGCAGGTAGGAAGCGATCAGCTGGGTGCTGTAAGCCTTGGTGGTTGCAACTGCGATCTCCGGACCTGCCAGCGTATAGAAGACATGGTCTGCTTCTCTTGCGATAGAAGAACCGATCACATTCACAACAGCCAGAGTGCGGACTCCGCTCTCCTTAGCGATTCGAAGTGCTGCCAGGCTGTCTGCAGTCTCACCGGACTGGCTGATGATCACCACCAGGCCATTAGGGTCAAGCAACAGCTTGCGGTAACGGAATTCCGATGCCAGGTCAACGGTCACCGGTATCTCTGCCAGGTCCTCAAATACATACTGGGCCGCAATACCGACATGATAAGCGGATCCGCAGGCAACAATGTAGATCCTGGAAATATCCTTTATCACTTCTTCCGGAAGTTCCAGGGTTTCCAGGTCAATATACTTGCCCTGATCTCCCTTGCGGGCTACGGAAGCGATCGTATCCGCGATCGCCTTGGGCTGCTCATGGATCTCCTTCATCATGAAATGTTCATAACCGCCCTTTTCAGCCGCTTCTGCATCCCACTTGATCTCAGTCAGAGGTTTTTCGATAACGTCGCCGTCCAGATTATAGAAAGTAGCACCTTCCGTGGTAAGTCTGGCCATCTCCAGATTGCCGATATAATATACATTCCTTGTGTACTTCAGGATTGCAGGAACATCGGAAGCCACATAGGTCTCGCCATCTTCCACACCGATGATCATGGGGCTGTCTTTTCTAGCCACATAGATTTCGCCCGGATACTCTTTAAACATAACAGCCAGAGCGTAGGATCCGCGAACGCGGACCATGGTCTTTGCGATCGCATCGATCGGGCCCATCTGATACTTTTTATAATAGTAATCAATCGTCTTGATCGCGACTTCCGTATCCGTCTCAGACTCAAACTGGTAACCTTTGCGGATCAGCTTATCCCGAAGTTCCTGGTAGTTCTCAATAATTCCGTTATGAACACCCACAACAAAATAGTCTTCGGACATATGGGGGTGGGCATTTCTCTCGGACGGTTCCCCGTGGGTTGCCCAGCGGGTATGTCCAATACCACAGCTTCCCGGAACGGAATGGCCGTTATTGGTTTTCTCTTCCAGAACTTTCAGTCTTCCCTTTGCCTTGACAACCACAGGATCGCCCTCTCCATCTCTTACCGCGATACCTGCAGAATCATATCCTCTGTATTCTAACTTTGACAGTCCGTCCAGCAGCATGGGAGCTGCAGGTTTCGAACCGATACATCCAACTATTCCACACATAGTCTTCCTCCTGGTCTCTTCATTAATCTTTTAGTTTTCTCTGTGTTTTCTGCCAATTCCAGGAATCCCTGCACATGGCAACGATCCCTCTTTTCGCTTTCCAGCCCAGCTGTTTTTTAGCCTTGTCCGTCGCTGCGTAACAAACGGCAATATCGCCGGGCCGGCGGTCTGTGATCACATAGGGGATCTTCAGATCATTCGCTTCTTCAAATGCATGAACAATATCCAGAACACTGTATCCGACTCCGGTCCCCAGATTGAAGACTTCGCAGCCCTTGTGTTCCCTGCTGTAACGCAGTGCAGCCACATGTCCGTCAGCCAGGTCGACTACATGAATGTAGTCTCTCACGCCGGTACCGTCATGGGTCGGGTAATCATCCCCGAATACATTGAGCTTGTCCCGGATCCCCGCTGCCGTCTGTGTAATGTAGGGCATCAGGTTATTGGGAATCCCATTGGGCTTCTCCCCGATCAGCCCGCTCTCATGGGCGCCGATCGGATTAAAATAGCGAAGCAGGACCACGGATAAGTCCGGGTAGGCTACCGCTGCATCCCGCAGGATCTGCTCGATCATAAACTTGGTCCATCCGTAAGGATTGGTACATCCTCCCACCGGAGCACTCTCGTCAAAGGGCACTTCATCGCTCATGCCGTAAACAGTCGCCGAGGAAGAAAAGATCAGCTTGTCCACCTTGTGGTCCCTCATCACCTCCAGAAGAGTGAGGGTAGTATCCAGATTGTTCCTGTAATATTCCACCGGTTTTTTCACGGATTCTCCCACCGCTTTATAGCCGGCGAAGTGGATCACCGCGTCAATCTTGTTGTCGTAGAAAATGCGGTCCATCGCATTCCCGTCACTCACATCCACTTTATAGAATACAGGCTGTTTCCCCGTAATCTTCTCGATCCGGTCGATCACCGACCGGTCACTGTTATAGAGATTATCGACGATCACAACCTCCTCGTCTCTAAGCAAAAGTTGAACAGCCGTGTGGGAACCGATAAAACCGGCTCCTCCGGTCAGCAGTACTTTTCCCATATTTTCCTCCAGTAATCTAGTTTTTTTCTGTATCTTCTTTTTTCTTTTCCCGCTTCCTGTCTTCCACCGCTCCCATAATCAGGCTCAGTATCAGCAGTACCAGAAAAGTAGCCCCGCAGGCAATTACAAATAACTTCATACTACGCCCTCCAACAATAGCTTGTCAGCTGCAGTTAAGAAGATTATAACATAAAAAGGATAAATTTATATAATATTTCGAATACCCTCGCAAATTTTGCGGGCTACCACAGGATTATTCATGGTGTAAAGATGGATCCCATCCACATCGTTGGCCAGCAGATCGATGATCTGACTGAGCGCATATGCCATCCCGGCGTCGAAGAGGGCCGTCTTGTTATCCTCATACTTGCGGATGATCTTCCGGAAACGTTCCGGGAAGGAAGCTCCGCAAAGGGTCACCATCCGCTGGATCTGAGCTGCGTTGATCACAGGCATGATTCCCGGAGTCACCGGCACATCGATTCCCGCAATCCGGCAGTCATCCACAAAGTGGAAGAAATAGTCGTTATCAAAAAAGAGCTGGGAGAGAAGTACTTCTGCTCCTGCATCCACCTTCTGCTTCAGGTGGCGCAGCTCAGCTACCCGGTTTTCAGATTCCGGATGGCACTCCGGATAGCAGGCTCCGGCAATACAGAAATCCCCCTTCTTCCTCAGGTAGGTGATCAGCTCGGAAGCATGCTTGAACTCGTCTTTTTCCGGCATGTTGGGATTCCGGTCTCCCCTTAAAGCCAGGATATTCTCGATTCCCTCGCTCTTTAGCACATGGACGAAATCATCGATCTCCTGACTGCCGTAAGTAAGGCAGGTCAGATGGACCACGGGTTCCACATGGTACTTATACTTAATCTTTTTCGCGATCTCGATCGTCTTGTTATTGTTGGAGCTTCCACCGGCACCAAAAGTTACACTGATGAAATCCGGGTTCAGATCACAGAGGATCTCCAGAGTTGCATCAATATTGGAAAGCTCCGTATCCTTCTTTGGAGGAAATATCTCAAAAGAAAGTACATTTTTCTTTTTTGCATGTATCTCAGATATCTTCACAGGATCCCTCTCCTTCCTGATATTTTTTATTCGTTGGTAAGGTAGGCGATCACACCCCGGTTGGCTGCCAGATCCACGACCAGCTTACCGTCCCGGATCTCCAGAGTCTCGCAGGCTCTTACCGGGCCTCTGCTGATCCCGGTGCCCTCACCGCATGCAGATACAAACTCACCGTATACCCTGTTCATGTTTTCCATGGCCTGGCCCAGATCCTGGAGCACCTGGCTCATCTGCTCGCCAATCTCCGCACCGGTCACATCGATCTCCCCGGCTGCATTTTTTACATTTTCTGCTTTCTGACGGATCTCTCCGGCTGCTCCGAGCAACTGGCCGGCCTGGTCGCCAAGCTGGTCTTTTATAGCCTGACGCTTCCGAGCTCTGGCCTCGGCTGATGCCTTCTTGTCTTCCTCGGATTCCTCACCCAGGGTCAGCAGATTCAGTGCTTTATTCGCTGCAACGGGAAGATTCACCTCCACGTGGGCCGGGTTGTCGTCGTTATTAACAACAGTCACGATCGCCCTGCCATCCAGCTTTCTCGCAAAGGCAAACTGGCGGTTGGTCAGCATCAGTTCCTGATAGTCCCCCCAGGTTGCTTCCGGGAACTGCTTCTTGATCCTGCCGAGGGCTGCCAGCAGGGTGGGCAGTTCTGCCTTCTCATCAAAATCGGAAAGCTCCAGGCAAGGCCTCAGGTTCCAGTCTGATCCGTACTGCTTGTCCCCCGGGATACCGAACTCGGATCCGTAATAAAGGGACGGGATGCCCGGGATCATATACAGCAGCAGGGCTACCGGGTACATATGCTCTTTATTATTCAGTTTGGAATAGATCCTCGATACGTCATGATTATCCACAAAGGTGTACAGCCGGATCTTATCTCCCACCAGACCGTTCAGGCGCTTGATGGAATGGGCGATCTCAAAATAGTTGTGATCATTGTGCCCGGAAAACAGACCTTTGTGCATCTCATAGTTGGTGACGGAATGAAGCATGCCTTCATTCGCCCAGCGGGAATAATCCCCGTGGATCACCTCGCCCATCAGCCAGAATTCAGGCTTTAAGCTGTCGCAGACCCCCCGCAGTTCTCTCATAAAGCCAAAATCCAGAACATCTGCGGCATCCAGACGGATCCCGTCAATATCGAATTCGCTGACCCAGAAGCGGACGGTATCAAACAAATAATCTTTCACATCCTGGTTCCACATATTCAGCTTGACCAGCATATTGTGGCCGCCCCAGTTATCATAGGAAAAACCATCATTAAATTCATTGTTTCCCCAGAAATTCACATTACAGTACCAGTCTTTATAGGAAGAATTCTCCCTGTTCTTCCGAAGATCCTCAAAGGCCATAAAACCTCTGCCCGTATGGTTGAAGACACCGTCTACGATCACTTTGATTCCCATGCCATGGCAATTAGCCACAAACTGCTTAAAGTCTTCATTGGTGCCCAGGCGGCAATCCACCTTGCGGTAGTCGATCGTGTCGTAGCCGTGGGATCCGGATTCAAACAGAGGACCGATGTAGATCGCACTACATCCGATCCGGCCTGCATGTTCTGCCCACTCATTCAGTTTATCAAAATGAGAACCCTGTTCTCCCGTGTTTTCATGAGGGCATCCGCATAGTCCTAACGGATAGATATGATAAAAAACTGCATTGTCATACCATGCCATATTGTTACACTCCTTATTAAATATTCACTACTCCATTATATTTACAATAGTTAGCTAAAGCAAGGTTTTTTTTGTCCTAATTACATGGACATCACAGGCAAATAATCGCTATTATTTATCTGTTTTTTATATATAATTTCAAAAAATTTTCACGAATATTTGATATACTAATATCAGAACAGGATAAGGCGGGGATTATTTTGTTCTTCCGGCCAGGGGCCGGCAACCTGTTTATTCCCGAAAACAGATATTAAGGAGGTATGAAACATGGCAAAAATCATTATCAGTCCCAACAAATATGTACAGGGCAAAGGCGTTTTGGCAGACATCGCTTCTTATGCTGAGAAACTGGGCAGCAAGCCCTTTATCCTGATCAGCGAAGGCGGAAAGAAGCGTTTCGGCGACCTCATTGCCGGCAGCTTCAAAGATACAGAGCTCGTATTCGAGAAGTTCCATGGCGAGTGTTCCAATAATGAGATCAACCGTCTGAAAGCCATCGTTGCCGAGAAAGGCTGTGACCTGGTGATCGGCGTAGGCGGAGGTAAGATTTTTGATACTGCAAAAGCAGTTGCTTACTACTGCAACGTTCCGGTTATCGTTGCTCCGACGATCGCAGCAACTGATGCTCCTTGTTCCGCTCTTTCCGTTGTCTACACCGACGATGGTGTATTTGAAGACTATCTCTGGCTTCCCGCTAATCCTAACCTGGTCCTGGTTGACTCCGAGATCATCTCCAAAGCTCCGGCAAGACTCCTTGTTTCCGGTATGGGCGATGCTTTAGCAACCTACTTTGAGGCAAAAGCATGCGAGACCACCAATGCTTCCAGCTGCGCAGGCGGCAGCATCACGATCGCAGCCATCACCCTGGCAAAGGTATGTTATGAGACCCTCCTCGCTGAAGGCCTGAAAGCGAAACTTGCTGTAGAGAACAAGGCTTGCACCGAAGCTGTTGAGAAGATCATCGAGGCAAACACCCTTCTTTCCGGCATGGGCTTTGAGTCCGGCGGACTTGCAGGAGCACATGCGATCCACAACGGCTTAACCTGCATCAAGGAATGCCACCATCTCTATCACGGTGAGAAAGTTGCTTTCGGAACCCTCACCCAGCT
>CAMOYC010000076.1 GCA_946629665.1 uncultured Lachnospiraceae bacterium | reverse complement strand
CTTGCAGCAGTTCAGGCTAAGGATTACAAGAAGGTTGTTCTTCGTGACATGATGGTTGTTGCAGGAGATCATGCAAACAACGACATGGCTGGTGACGAGGAAGGTTCCTGGAAGAAGACATTTGAAGAAGCTGGCTATGAGGTTACACCTGTACTTGAGGGACTTGGCCAGATCGAGGCTGTTCAGCAGATCTATGTAGAGCATACAGCTGCAGTTCTTCCTAAATAGGAATTCTTGAACAGGATAACTTGAATCACAAAGGCAGCTCGGGAGAGTACCGGGCTGCCTTTCTTTTCGATTATGCGAATGAAGCAGGTCAGCCTGCTTTGACCAGAAAGGGGTACATGATGAGATTAAGAAAATGGCTGGTTACTGCAGTGCTTTGTGGCGCCATGACAGCAGGGATGCTGACAGGCTGCTCCGGTGGAGCAGGAAATGCAGGCGCAGAGGCGACGACTGCGAAGAATGCAGAAGACTATTCCGATATGATCGCATCCTCTGATGAGATGATCGACGTAGATAAAGTGGTGGAAGAGGGCATGGTACCGATTCCCGGAGACAAAGTGAAGGACGGAACCTATGAAGTGGTTCTCGCTTCCAGTTCTGCCATGTTTGATGTTACCAAGTGCAATCTTACGGTAGATAAGGGTCAGATGACTGCAGAGATGGTGATGAGCGGCACCGGCTACCGCTATGTATACCCCGGAAGTCCGGAAGAGGCTGTCGTAGCGGACGAAGCAGATTATATCAAGCCTGTTGAAAACAAAGACGGCAAACACACTTTTACCATCCCGGTGAATGCCCTGGATGAAGGGTTCAGCTGTGCGGCTTTCAGTGACCGAAAAGAGAAATGGTACGCTCGTACCTTGCTGATCCGGGCAGATTCCCTTCCGATCGATGCCTACAAGGAGGGCGTTCTCACAACCGTGGACAGTCTGAATCTGGAAGATGGGGAATACACGGTGGAAGTTTCCATGACCGGCGGATCCGGCCGTGTGGATATCCAGACACCGGCAGACCTGAAGGTAGAGGACGGCGTCTGTACAGCTACGATCGTGTGGGATTCTGAATTCTATGATTATATGCTCGTAGACGGGGAGAAATATGAACCTGTTAATGATGGCGGGAATTCTGCCTTTGAGATCCCGGTAAAGTATTTTGATTTTGCGATGCCGGTGGTCGGGGACACCACCAAGATGAGCACTCCCCATGAGATCGATTATGCACTCAGGTTTGACTCCGCATCCATCAAGAAAAAATAAAACCGAGGATTCTATTCCGATGAAAGGAGACACATGATGAAAAAAATAAGGTTAATGCTGGCAGCCCTTGTGGCAGTCCTTCTTTTTTCCATGACCGGCTGCGGAAGCGGCAGTTCAGGCGGCTCCGCCGGCAGCTGGGCTTCCATGAAAAAGACCGGCAGCATGGATCTGAAGTATGCCAGCCAGTTCAGTGTGGACTACTATGAGGGCGGTTATGCGCTGATCAATATTGTCGGGGACGGCAAGTTTCTCATGGTTCCGGAAGGTGCCAAAGCCCCGGACGGTCTGGATGAGGATATCACCGTGATCAAACAGCCCTTTGACCAGACCTACCTGGCAGCATCCTCCGCGATGGATTTCTTCCGTCAGCTTGACAGCCTGGATACCGTCCGTATGACCAGCACCAAGGCAGCGGACTGGAGCTTTCCCGAAGTGCAGGAAGCGATCGAGAAAGGAGACATGCTCTACATCGGTAAGTACAGTGCCCCGGATTATGAGGTGATCGTGGATGAGAACTGTAATCTGTGCATCGAGTCGACCATGATCTACCACAGCCCGGACATCAAGGAGATGCTGGAGGAGATGGGTGTCCCGGTCATGGTGGAAAGATCCAGCTATGAGACGGATCCCTTAGGCCGGATGGAGTGGATTAAGCTCTACGGCCTGCTGACCGGCAAGGACAAGGAAGCAGAAGAATTCTTCGACGGGAAGACCAAGGAACTTGCTGAAGTCCTGAAAGGGGATAAGACGGATAAGAAAGTGGCCTTTTTCTACATCAGTTCTGCCGGTTATGTCAACGTCAGAAAACCGGGAGACTATATTTCAAAGATGATCGATATGGCCGGAGGCAAATATGCCCTTGCCAACCTGGAGCTGGAGGAGGACGAAGAAAATGCTCTTTCCACCATGAATATGCAGATGGAAGACTTCTTCGCCAATGCCCAGGATGCGGACATACTGATCTACAACTCCACCATCGAAGGGCCCATAGAAACCTACGACCAGCTCTTTGACAAGAACAAGCTGTTAAAAGAGTTCAAGGCCGTAAAAGAAGGAAATGTATGGTGTACCGGCAATAATATGTTCCAGGAGACCACAGGTGCTGCGGACATGATCACGGAACTGTATGCGGTGATCCATGATAAGGCAGATGACAACCTGAAATACATGACGAAAGTAAAATAAGACGGGATCGTACCGAACATGTCCCCGGCCAGAAGCCGGGGACAATATTGTCTTTCGGGACCCCTTTCCCGGAACCTGTATCAGAAAATATACAAACGTAATTAGAATGATTTCTGAGGTAGATAATATGGAAAAAAATACAAGAATAAGATACACTGCCGGCTTCATCATCCTGCTTGTGCTGCTGGCAGCTTTGCTGCTGATCAACCTGAATGTGGGAAGCGTGAACCTGACTCCGGCCGATATCGCCAGAATTCTCTTTTCCCATGAATCCGATACGGTCCAGGGGCATATCATCTGGGATATCCGCCTGCCCCGACTGATCGCAGCCATGATCCTGGGCGGCGCCCTTGCCACCTCCGGTTTCATGCTGCAGACCTTCTTCGCCAACCCCATTGCGGGACCCTTTGTCCTGGGTATTTCCTCGGGAGCCAAGATGGTGGTCGCCTTTATGATGATCTTCTGCCTCTCGAGAGGATTCCATGTGAACTCTGCGGCGATGATCATTGCAGCCTTTGCGGGCTCCATCCTTTCCATGACCTTTATCCTGCTGATCTCCCAGCGGGTTAAGAGCATGTCCATCCTGATCATCTGCGGTGTCATGATCGGCTACATCTGTAATGCCGCGACGGAATTCGTGGTTACTTTTGCGGATGATTCCAACATCGTAAATCTTCACAACTGGTCCATGGGAAGCTTCTCCAGCATCAGCTGGGAAAATGTGCAGGTCATGACGATCATGGTCATTGTCTGTATGATCTGTGCCTTTATGATCTCAAAGCCCATGGGAGCTTTCCAGCTGGGTGAGAACTACGCCCGAAACATGGGTGTCAACATCAAGCATCTGAGACTGGAACTGATCTTATTGTCCAGTATCCTCTCTGCCTGTGTCACCGCCTTCGCCGGCCCCATTTCTTTCGTCGGCATCGCTGTGCCCCACCTGGCAAAGAGCTTGTTTAAAACCGCAAAACCCATCGTGATGATCCCGGCCGGCTTTCTGGGCGGCGCAGTCTTCTGTCTGTTCTGTGACGTGATCGCCAGAAGCCTCTTCGCGCCGACGGAGCTTTCCATCTCTGCGGTAACCGCAGTGTTTGGTGCGCCGATCGTCATCTATATGATGTTAAACAGGAAACGTTAATCGAAAGGAGACGGGTAAGATCATATGAATAAGAAAATATTACACAGTACCGGCGTCTCCGTCGGTTACGAAAAACATGTCATCGTTGACAATATCGAATTTGACGTCAAAGCAGGGGAGATCCTGACTCTGATCGGACCCAACGGTTCCGGCAAGTCCACCCTCTTAAAGACGATCACCAAGCAGTTAGAGCCGGTAAAGGGAGACATTTTCTTAAAGGACGGCTCCATGAACAAGATGAGAGAGGACGAGATCGCCAAGGAAATGTCCATCCTGATGACGGAGAGGATGAAGCCGGAGCTGATGACCTGCCGGGACATCGTTTCTACCGGCCGTTATCCCTATACCGGCAAGCTGGGCATTTTGTCCGAGGATGACTGGAAGAAGGTGGAGGAGGCAATGAAGACAGTGAATGTCTGGGATTTAAAAGACCGCCTCTTCTCCAACATCAGTGACGGCCAGAGCCAGAGGGTTATGATGGCCAGAGCCATCTGTCAGGAGCCGGAGCTGCTGGTCATGGACGAGCCTACTTCCTTCCTGGACATCTGCCACAAGCTGGAACTCCTCTCCATCCTGAAGAGGCTGGTAAAAGAAAATAATCTGGCTGTCTTCATGTCCCTCCATGAGCTGGACCTGGCCCAGAAGATCGCGGATAAAGTGCTCTGCATCAACAACGGACGGGTAGAGCGGGCCGGAACGCCCGAGGAGATCTTCACCAGCGACTATATCAAAGAACTCTATGGCATTGAAAACGGAGCCTACATCGAGCAATACGGGTCCCTGGAATTCTCCACCGAGCACGGGGACACGGAAGTCTTCGTCATCGGCGGAGGCGGAAAGGGAGCGGCCGTTTTCCGTCGCCTGCAGAAGCTGGGGATCGGTTTTGCCACAGGAGTGATCCACGAGGGCGACCTGGATTATCCGGTGGCAGAGATCCTGGCGGACGAGCTGGTAGCGGAGAAGGCCTTTGCCCCCATCAGCCCCGAAGCCTGCCGGAAGGCGGAGGAGATCATGGACCGCTGCCGGTACGTGATCTGCGCTGTGGAGAATTTCGGGCCCATGAACGAGGCCAACAGGCAGCTCCTGGATAAAGCCCGGCAGCAGGGCAAGCTGAAAGACAGCCCTGATGATTGCCGGAATTAATCCGGGTTTTCCACCTTTTTAGACACGATACTGCAATGTTTGCATTTTCTTCCTGCTATAATGTAATTGGGAGTCTGTAGATACAAGATTAATTCATTCAAAAAAATATATTCAAGAGAGCTTATTCAAAAGAATTTATTTCAAAAGGTATGGTTAAGACATGAATCTGCGCGAAGTGAACAAATTATGGAAAGAGTATAAGAAAAGACATGGAATGGACAATAACCTGCTGATCGAGGAGGTTGTGTTCGATGCCCCCGAGGAAGTGGAAGCATTTTTTGATCTTATAGAGCTTTTGGCCGGAAAGAGGATCCTGCATATGACCCGGCGGGCCCACATATACCGGTCGGAATTCATCAAGTTCATCCTGACCCACGAGTTTACTCATCTCTATGATTTTATCAACTGTCCCTTTGACATAGAAGATCATGAGAGACTGTTCCTGTATATGAACAGCTACTCGGAATTTCATGCCTGCAAAGTCACACTGGAGATGCTGATCAAGGACCTTTCCAATGACGATAAGGTCTATGTCAACAAGAACCAGATCCCCGGGCCCTTTAAAGATATCTCGATCCGTCGTCTGATGGAGGAGAGCCTGTACCGGACGAAGCTGGCCTATGATACCTTTTATGTGATCACGATCCCTCACCACTTTGTCAACAGTTTCCGCCAGCTCATGTATCTCTACGGTTACATCTCCATTCTGAAGAATGATATGGATACCCTGGAGCGGACGCTGCGGGTGCTGCGGATCGATGACGGTAATTACATTTTCTTGTACAGGGCGCTCAAGGAAGAGGATGTGGACGGTATTCTGGAATATGCGAAGAAAGTATACCACGGAGCTTTCCTCTACTTCATAAAGAGTTTTATCCGGCGGAACTATGATCCGGACCTCTACTCGGATGAGGAGCTTGAGGGGCTGGATGAGACGAATGCCCAGGAGTTTATCGAGGAACTGAACAAGCGTATGGGAACACTTGATCAAGTGCCGAAAGATCCGAAAGAATCTTTCCTGCAGGATTCCATCAAGTACGCAAGATTCTTTGACGTGACAGTAGACAGCGGACTGTGCCGCTGGTAGACGACATCAGGAGCATCGCATAATTTGTGCGGTGCTCTTTTCTTACTCTTTTCATGATTTTTTTCGTAAAAGGGAAAGGTATACATTTGATTCTTTCTGTGATATATTTATTCATATGTATTTTCAGATACGGAAAGGAGTATTATTATGATCACGACTATTACACAGGCTAATTTTGATAAAGAAGTAATGCAGGCAGAAGGTAAGGTTCTCGTTGATTTCTGGGCATCCTGGTGCGGTCCCTGCAAGATGCTTTCTCCTCTCGTTGATGAGGTGGCAGCGGAGGGCATCCCGGGACTTAAGGTCGGCAAAGTGAATGTGGACGAAGAGATGGAACTGGCACAGCGGTTTGGTGTGATGACCATTCCTACACTTCTCCTGTTCGAGAACGGCAAAGTTGTTAATCAGTCTGTTGGATTCATCAACAAGCAGCAGATTCTGGCCCTGACAAAATAATGACGACAGGAGTCCGGTGCAGCCGGACTTCTTTTCTTGAGGAGGTTGGATGTAGCTTGATTAACCTGTACATATTAAAGATTACTGATCTCCCGGACCCCAAGGACCATGAGGAATGGCATGTCCGTTTCCCGGAAGGGAAATTTGAGAATGTGCTGCGGTTCATGGGTGCTGATGACAGAAAACGGTCTGCGGGAGCCTGGCTGCTCCTGTCCTACGCCCTGTCAAACAGGGGGATCGCTGACCGGCCGGAGGCCGTCAGTTTTGGAGAATACGGAAAACCCATGCGGGAGGATATCTGCTTCAGTCTCGCTCATTCCGGCGAGTATTCGATCTGTGCCCTGTCAGACAGGGACATCGGCGTGGACGTGGAGAAGCCAAGGGACTATAACGAACTGGTAGCCACAAAGCATTTTTCAGACCAGGAAGTCAGCCGGATGAAGGAAGAAGCGGATCCCGTTGAAAGAGGAAGACTGTTTGTCAAAGCATGGAGCTTCCGTGAAAGCTATATGAAAATGAACGGGGAAGGTCTGCACTTTGGTATAGACCGGATCGTTCCGGGAACCGACCGGGACGGCCGTGAGATCGCCCTGGTGGACGGGGAACCGGATGAGCAGGTACATTTTCTGAATTTCATGTCGGATGGACACCAGATCACCATCTGCAGCAAAGAAGATAACCGGGATATGAGATGTGACTATGTCGGTGCCCGCTATCTGTGCAGGCAGATGAAGCTTATTTGACTTTTCCCGGATAAAAGCATATATTAGACTAAGTAATTCTATGTCGGGGGTAACAGGATATGGCAATAGACAGCGAAAAGATTCGCGGGATGATGAAAGGCAAAACGCTGAACAAACAGGATATCGACCGCATGTGTGACATGGTCCGGAAGGCGGAAGACCCGGAGGAAAAGAAGAAAGTGATGAAGCATTCTGTCTTCTTTGTAGGACAGCTGCCGCTGAATGAAGACCACAGTGTCGACGTGAAGCAGACCATGAGGATCCTCCGGTCCAACATGAGCTACGAGGACGCACAGGCCTGCTATGACAGCATGATGGATGCCCTCACCACCCAGAAGTTTCTCCTGAAAAAAGGAGAGGACCGGTACGAGATCAACAGCAAGTATGAGAATACCGTCGTGAAAGCCCGGAAGATCGCCCGTGCTTATGAACTGGGCGAGAAAGCAGCACAGGATGAAGCGATGCCCGACGCCAGAAAGGTCTACCAGACCGGAACCAAGTATTACCGGAACGGCCAGTATGAAGAGGCGGCGGATGCTTTCCGTAAGGCAGTGGATATAGCAGGCCACAGGATGGCATACTACAGCCTGGCCCTCATGTATAAGGAAGGCAAGGGCGTGGATCCCTCTCTTAACGATGCCCTGTATTATGTCAGCAACGCCCTGGCAAAAGGAGCCCGCATCGCAGAACCTTTAGAGCAGGAGATCCTTGAGCAGATGGATCGATGAAGCCAGACCATTGACCTGGCACGTCGGTCTGCAGGAGAAACGATGACAAGGCCCAAAAGGCTGATTTGCCAAGCCTTAAAAATAAAGAAAAAGAAGAAAAAAGAAAAAAGGAAGAAAAAAGGAAGAAAAAAGATGAGAAGAATAACAATGGCACTCGCCACCCTCTGTATGTCTGCGGCCCTTCTTTGCGGATGCAGCACCAGCAAGGGAGCCGCAGAAGCAACAACGGAAGCAGCGAATCAGGCAGCAGAGACCGCAAAGATCTTTGCGACAGGTCTGAATGAAGACGGTACCATGAAGGATGTCAACCCGGAAGATATCGTGACAGTATGCGACTATAAGAACATTGAACTGAAAAAAAAGGATGTTACCCCTTCTGACACGGAAGTGCAGGCCCAGGTTGACCAGATCATGGCTACCTACAAAACCACGGAACAGGTGAAAGACCGTAAAGTGAAGAAGGACGATGTGGTCAACATCGACTACACAGGAACCATCGACGGCAAGGAATTTGAAGGCGGAAGCGCTACCGGCTACGATCTGACGATCGGATCCGGATCATTTATCGATGACTTTGAAGACCAGCTCATTGGCAAGAAGCCCGGCGATGATGTTACCGTAAAGGTCACTTTCCCGGAAGATTACCAGGCAGAAAAACTGAAGGGGAAAGATGCTGAATTTAAAGTAAAGATCAACTATATCTCTGTAGAAAAAGAGCAGGAGCTCACCGACAAGTTTGTGAAAAAGAACTTAAAGGACCAGTATGGCTATACTTCCGTAAAAGACATGAAGAAGAAGATCAAGGAATCCATCAAGAGTTCCATGATCAAAGAAAAAGTATGGTCCTACCTGCTGGACAAGAGCAAATTCAAAGAGATCCCGGAAGATCTGGTAAACAAGTCCCTGGATGTGGAGATCAACATGTTAAAGCAGCAGATCAGTTCCAGCGGATATAACTTTGAAGATTATCTTGCCTCCCAGGGCATTAAGAGCGAAGAAGCATTAAGAGAGCAGTATTACAGCCAGATGGAAAACACCGTTAAGCTGAATCTGATCGCCGATGTGATCGCTAAGAAAGAAAAGCTTACTGTACAGGATTCCGATATTGCAGAACTGCTGCAGACGGAAGACTTCGCTTCCTACGTTGATTATTATTCCATCAACTACATCAAGCGTATGACCCTGAATAATATGGTGGTCAACAAGGTGATGGAGACGGTGAAAGAAAAATAGAG
>CAMOYC010000075.1 GCA_946629665.1 uncultured Lachnospiraceae bacterium | reverse complement strand
CGCAGGTTAAGAAAGACGTCCTGGTTCGCGAGAGCATCAAGCTGAATCAGCCTTCCGTAACCAAGGAAGAAGCGATCCGCCGCGCAGGCGAGCTCCTGGTAGAGAGAGGCTGTGTTGAGCCGGCATATGTAGACGCTATGTTAGAGCGTGAGAAACTTGTCAGCACATACATGGGTATGGGAATTGCCATCCCTCACGGAACTGCACAGGCTAAGGGAACTGTTAAGAAGACAGCGATCACCATGGTACAGTATCCGGATGGTGTAGATTTCGGCGATGAGAAGGCTCAGTTAGTATTCGGTATCGCAGGAATCGGCGATGAGCATCTTGATCTTCTCGGAAAGATCAGTATGGCTCTCGATGACGAGGCAACCCTCGAGAAAATGAAGACTACAGATGATGTAGACTGGATCATGAGTATCCTCAGCTAATCAGTTTAAACTTAGGGGAAGGAGCTGATAATCAATATGAAAACAGCAATTCAGTTCGGAGCCGGTAATATCGGAAGAGGTTTTATCGGGATGCTTCTGGCACAGGCAGGATATAAAGTAATCTTTGCGGACGTAAATCCGGTGATCATCGACCGGCTGCACGAAGATAAGAAGTATGTCGTGCAGATCAGGGACACAGAGAACCAGGACTATGAGATCGAAAACATTGATGGGCTCTTCTCAACAGGTCCGGAGATCATTGACGAGATCGCTGAGGCGGAAGTCCTCACAACCGCTGTTGGGCTTACCATTCTGCCGAGGATCGCTCCGGCCATCGCTGATGGAATCAAGAAGCGTTTCGAGGCAAAGAAGGAAGATGCCCTGAATATCATCGCCTGCGAGAATGCTATTCGCGCAAGCTCCCAGTTAAAGGAACACATTTACAAGCTGCTCGACGAAGACCAGCAGGCTTATTGCGATAAGTATGTTGGATTCCCGGATTGCTCTGTAGACCGGATCGTACCCCCGATCAACAACGAAATCCCCACTACGGTAGTCGTAGAGAATTACTATGAGTGGAATGTGGAGAAGGCATCCTTCAAGGGAGCTATCCCGGAGATCGCAGGCATGAATCTGGCAGATAATCTTGACGCTTATATCGAGCGTAAGCTCTTTACCCTGAACACCGGACATTGCATCACTGCTTATCTGGGTGTTCTTGGCGGACTTACAACCATCAAGGAAGCGATCGAGGATCCTGAGATCTATGCTCTGGTCCATGAAGCAATGGAACAGTCCGGCGCAGGTCTTGTACAGAAGCACGGATTTGATGCAGACGCACATGCTGCATATATCGAGAAGATCATCAAGAGATTCAAGAACCCTTATCTGAGAGATGAAGTAACCCGAGTAGGCCGTGAGCCTCTTCGTAAGCTCAGCCCGACTGACCGTCTCGTAAAACCCACGCTGACCGCGTTAGGCTTTGGCCTTCCGGTAGATAAGCTGATCGTGGGAATCGGTGCGGCACTTCACTATGATAATCCGGACGATCCGCAGAGTGTAGAACTTCAGGCTAAGATCAAGGAGAAAGGCGTGAAGGACGCATTTGCTGAAGTATCCGGTATTGAAGATGAAGCAATTCTCGACCAGGTTGTAGAAGCCTACAATAAACTGGCAAAATAGAAAAAACATGAAGTCCATCCAGATTGATAAAGCATTAAATATCCATGCCAGGCCGGCCGCCTTACTGGCCCGCCTGGCCTCCGGATATAAGAGTATGATCTTTTTTTCAGCCGGCGACAAGTTCGCGGATGCAAAAAATGTCATGGATATCATGGATTTTTTCTCCGGAAACCCAACCTCATTTGAGCTCTGCGCGGATGGCTCCGATGAGTTAACGGCCATCGATCAGATGCAGGAACTGATCATGACGTTCGAATAATTCCTGTAGGAGACTGTCCCCCGTCTCCTCTTTTTTTATTGGACGGAGTTTGGTATAATGATCGCAAAGGAGATGTTGTTCTTTAAAAGAGGAGGGAGAAAAATGGATAAAAAGATGAAAATACGCCTGTTGCTTATGATCTTTACTTTTTCCGCCATGTTATCCTGGGGCTGCGCCGCCAAGGCACAAAGAGCCACTGCCTATGTGTCAAAAAACACTTCAGAGTCTATCGCTTATTGCAGAAAATGCAGCTATGTGGATACCGCGGTCAATACCGATGATTATCCGGATCACTCGGATCGCTGTCCAAAATGCCATAGTGGAATGAAAGCATTTTCTTCTTCTTATGGCTCGATTGACGGTTATGGAACTATTAGCTATAAAATTACCGTGAAGAAAAACAAAAAGACCTGGGTTACCTTTCCGGCAAAAGCGCGGATCAGTAAAGCTGGATACGTATTTAAGAACGGAAAGATCAAAGGGATCAAGGCGGTAGGAAAACATAAAGGATCCGGAAAATGTATCAGGTTTAAGTCGAATAAGATCATGGTCAAATGCGCTAAGACATCAAAGTTTCTCTTTATCTATAAGGGAAACAAGATGGCAATGCTTCTTGTGAATGTAGAGAAATGATGAAAAGACAGGCCAGCCGAAACAGGAGTAACTATGGCATATCATTTTTATGGATGGGAAAGGGCAGATGTCCCTGCAAAAAACGAAATCTATAAAGGGATCCATACCCCGAAAGATCTCTATGATGCGCTTTCGGAAGTCTGGTGTGCGGATACCTGCGCTCCGAGACTGAGGGCGGAGTGGACAAAAGATAATAAAACTCTGGGACAGTGTTCCATCACGTCTTTCCTGGTCCAGGATATCTTCGGCGGCAAGGTTTACGGCGTGCTCCGGCCCGCCGGGAACTACCATTGCTATAATGTAGTGGGAGACTGCCTGTTTGATCTTACCAGTGAACAGTTCGGGGATGAGGTCTTATCCTATGAAAACAATCCGGAACAGTTCCGGGAGGTGCATTTTGCCAGGCAGGAGAAAAAGGAGAGGTATGAGCTCCTGAAAGAGAAGCTTTTGAAAGCTTTGCAAAAATAAAATGGTAAAGAAAAAGGACCGGCGGCTTCGATGCCACTGGTCCTTTCATTTTTTCACTGTCTAGATCTGGTCTAAAAGACGATACAAG
The DNA here is from genome assembly GCA_946629665.1 of uncultured Lachnospiraceae bacterium. Lineage (GTDB taxonomy): Bacteria > Bacillota > Clostridia > Lachnospirales > Lachnospiraceae > Anaerobutyricum. Next base: position 6,174 of record CAMOYC010000075.1, on the reverse strand, counting down.
ATCTCGTACAAGCTGGAGGCTTCTTCCTGAGCCAGGGTCAGGCAGCTTCCCACCTGGTCGGGGATGGCAAGAGCCTTCTCCCGCAATACCTGACCAGCTTCCGTTACGGAGACCATTACGACCCGCTCATCGTCCTGCTTGCGGGTCCGGGTCACATAGCCGGCCTTCTCCATTTTCTTCAGGAGAGGGGTGATGGTACCGTTATCCAGATACAGCTTTTTGCAAAGATCACCAACGCTCATGGTTCCCTCGTCCCAGAGAACAAGGAAGACCAGGTACTGGGTGTAGGTCAGGCCCAGTTCTTTCAGATAGGGGGTGTACAGGCTGGTAACCTTTCTGGCACAGGCGTAGAGAGGAAAACAAAGCTGATTCTCCAATTTTAACTTTTCGCTCTTACTGTTCTGATCCATCGTCCACCTTTTTCTTTCTGCTTAACTCGGCCAGGTAGCTTACTGCGGAAAGAGCAGCTACATTTCCTTCTCCCGCAGACTTGATGTACTGGTAGGGCTCACCGACAATATCTCCGCAGGCAAAGCAGCCCGGGATGCTGGTTTCCATCTTCCGGTTCACAACCACATGGTTCTTATCTGTTTCAAGGCCCGGTACAAGCTGGCCGGGGGAAACGCTTTCCCGGAGAATAAAGATGCCGTCTACCTCATACTCGCCTTCTGTCGTTTTCAGGATCCGCTTGTTCTCGCCGGATTTAATGGATTTCGGCTTTTCTCTGATTACTTCCACGTTATCGGAGCAGTTCACCTGGTCCTTGTATGTGGGGAAATAAAATACTTTGGAAGCAACTTCCGCCAGGAAATCGGCCTCCGCTTCTTCTCTCGGAGAAGTTCCGATGATCGCGGCAGTCTTTCCCGGATACAGGGCCGCATCGCAGGTTGCACAATAGCTGACACCCCTGCCCAGAAGCTCTTCCTCGCCGGGATAGAGCTTGCCGGCCATGACACCGGTAGCCAGGATCACAGTCGTTGCCTCGTACATATTCTCTGCTGCCTGGAGGGCAAAATAGTCACCCATGGCATAGATTGCGTTGATCTTATCTTCTGTAATTTCAATGCCCATGTCATCAAGGTGCCTCTGATATGCCTCTCCCAGGTCTTTGCCGCTGATGCTGGGGAAACCCAGATAGTTCTTGATCAGATGAGCTTTCTGTAATTTATTACTGAAATCCTTACTTCCAAAGAGGATGATGTCTTTATTTCTGATCTTTGCTGTGATGGCTGCTTCCAGTCCTGCGGGGCCGGAACCGATGATCGCAATATCATATCTTGCCATAGTTCTCATTCCTTTTCGTCTGAATCTATTCTCTGAGTATATTAAAGGTACTTTTCAACTTCTGCCGCTACAACTTTCATGGAAGCTGTCGGCTCAAAACGTGCTACAACATTACCCTTCCGGTCTACCAGGAACTTTGTGAAGTTCCACTTGATCTCCGGATTATTCTTGTAGTCTTTATCGATCTTCTTAAGCATAGCGCTCATAGCCAGGGCCGTAGGTCCTTTGCCAAAGCCCTTGAATCCCTGCTGGCTCTTCAGAAAGCCATAGAGAGGAAGAGCGTTCTCGCCGTTCACATCGGACTTCTTCATCTGAGGAAACAGTGTGTTGTAATGAAGCTGGCAGAATTCATGGATCTCCTCATCTGTTCCGGGAGTCTGGCCTGCAAACTGGTTGCAGGGGATATCCAACACTTCAAAACCATCGTCGTGGTATTTCTCGAACATCGCTTCAATGTCTTTATACTGGGGAGTAAAACCACATCCCGTTGCTGTATTCACTACTAAAACAACCTTACCTTCAAACTCTTTCATGGATAACTCTTCGCCATTGGGTTTTAATACGGAATAATCATAAAAACTCATTTCTAAAAACCTCCTGTAATACTTTCTGAATATCTAAATCTGTCAATTGCGATTATGTCATGTACAAAACCTGGTTTTGTATCTTTAATTATATTTTATCAAATATAAATGAAATGTCAATAGCAAAACTATATTTTGTCAAATGTATTTTTGCGTAAAGGAATTTTGCCCCAATATAAAAGCTTCCGCCGGAGATGTTTTCCGGCGGAAGCCTGTCCACTCAATTCTTTAATAATGTTATTGTCAGTCCGCGATCACAATACAGCTAAGCCGGCCAGACTGAAGCAGGTCTTCGGTCTTGGCATTGCGGCTCGCTCCGATCGAGGTGATCCCGATTACATCAGCTCCTGCATCTTCCACCAGGGAAGCGCAGGCAAAAATCGTTGCGGCGGTTTCCACCCAATCATCCACCAGAAGGATCCTGCTTCCCGAAGGAATCATTCCGTTCCTTACCTGCAGGGCTCTGGGAAGGTCGCGGTGGTCGATGTAGGGGGCAGTGCGGCCGTCTTTTGCCTCCAATCCATAAAGGTTTTTGTTGCGGATCGGGATAAAACCTACCCCAAGCTTTGCAGCTGCCATGCTGCCCAGTATAAAGCCAAGAGATTCCGGAGAAGCAACATAGTCCACCTTACCTGCATATTCGGAGACAATGCGCTCCAAAATCTGCTCCATCAGATCCTGGTGGCCGTAGAGCAGGTTAAGGTCTCTTTTTTCTCCCTTTTGCTGGCGTATCTTATCTTTGATCTGGTCCTGTAAAGTACTCATGGTAACTTAGCTCCTCTCTGACCTTAAGGCATTTTCTTGATCTGTTATTAAAAATAGTATAACATATTCATCTATTTTTTAAAGACAGTTTTTTTGCCGGCTCCTTTTTTACGAAGGATAGACTTGTAGGAGCGCAGGCAGGAACCAGGCACTTTAAAGACTGCTTTCTTGTGGATTCCCTTGAAGGCAGCGGCCCCCACTTTAGATGCCTTAAGCTTTTTCGTCCTGATGATGATACGTTTCAGCTTTGCACATTTGGCAAAGGCCTTCTTGCCGATATAAGAAATGTTTTTGCCGATCGTTACTTTCTTCAACATTTTCTTCCCGGAAAATGCTTTAGCTGCAATCCGGGTTACCTTATATTTGGTTCCGTAGATAGTAACCGTTTCCGGGATCACAGCAGAAGCAGCTGCCTTATTATATTTGAGAACTTCTACTTCCGCACCCTTCCTGTACACACGATAGGTAAAGGGAGCCTTCTGCAGTTTTGTGCCCTTAGCCGGGGGAGTGACCGTAAGCGTTTTTGTCTTCTTTGTGCCTCCCGCGGTTGCGGTAATGGTTGTTTTCCCGGGTTTTTTTGCTGTCACTTTACCAGCGGAAGAAATGGATGCAACAGCCGGATTGGAACTGGTGTAGGTAACCTTTTCGGTCGGAACAACCGTGGACGATTCCTCATTCAGGGTAATGGGCATGGATAAGGAATAAGAAGCGGTTTTGCCTGCTGCAAGAGTAGAAGCACCACTGATTTTTAAAGGCCCGACAGAAGACCTGGGGACCTCGACCTTCTGAATGCAGGCACCCTTCATGCCGCTTCTGCCTTCATTCAGCTTAGTGGCGCCACCGCAGAATTCAGCGGCAACGATGAAGGTTCTGCCGTCATTGGTGAAAGAACCAATACCGATGTAAGAATAAGAAGGGTCAATCAAAGCTTCATAGTGGCCGGTTACCCCTCCGGTATTATTGACCAGATCGTCCTTTTCATCGTACCACTGATCAATACCCATCATCAGGCCGGACCAGTTCCAGGCCAGGCATTCCCCGGAAGTAGATACGCCTCCGTGGGAAATTCCAAAGCAGAAATCCCCATTCGGTCTGTTATGACCCCACTGTATCCGTGCTTCCGCAGCCCGAACCTGGGCCATCCACTCCAGGTCTGCCGACCATTTAATAGGGATATATTGACTGACGATACCTTCCTTGTAGGCTTCCTGGCGGATCGCATTGATCCGTTTTAGTATCGTAGCGGTACTCACATTTTCATAGGACCCCTTGACGCCCACAAAGACATTTCCCGAAGTCGGGGCAGAGACATCGGTGTTGTAAATCGTGACCGCAGAAGGGTCCATTCTGATACCGATGAATAACAGGATCACTATCAGGAGTAAAGTTTGCATTTTTTTCTGAATCGTCATAAGTTGCCTCCTCTTCTTAATCAAATACTCCGTTTTCCGCCAGCTGATCATAATCCATTCCAAGGCCCTCAATCACCTCTCTGGTGTGGTAGCCTAAAGGATAGCCGGCAAAGCGATATTCACAGGGTGTCTCACTGAGTTTCACGGGATTTCCCATCTGCCTGACCTGCAGACCCTCATGAAGAGGCAGCGGGACATCGACAACCATCTCCCGCGCCTGGACCTGCTCGTCCTCCAAAAGGGATTCTTTCAGGTCAAGAACCGGCTGGGTACAGGCATCCGCCTCGGAGAAAATGCGTGTCCATTCCGCCTTGGTCTTCGTTAGGAAAATCTCCCGGATCTCTTGCTTTATTTTCTTGGAATGGTCCGGCCACACAGTCCCGGCGATCAGATCATCCCTGCCGATCGCCTGGCAGAAAGCCTTCCAGAACTTAGGTTCCAGAGCGCCGACGCTCATATAGCCCCCATCCTTCGTCTCATAGTAATCATACATACAGCCTCCGTTCAACATCTCGCCTTCCCGGTGGGGCTGCCTGCCGGAAACCAGGAAACCGGCACCATCGAGACTGTTGAAAGGGACGCAGCCATCCATCATGGAAATATCCACAAACTGGCCCTTGCCGGTCTGATGCCGGTAGTGGACAGCCGCAAGAATTCCTATTACCGAATTCATGGAACCCACAGCCACATCCGCAATCTGAAAATTCATCAGAGAAGGCCCGCTGTCTGCCCTTCCGGCATGAGAGACGATCCCGCTTCTGGCAAGATAATTGATATCATGCCCGGCCGCATCACGCAGAGGGCCGGTCTGCCCATAACCGGTCAAAGCACAGTAGATTAGCCCCGGGTTGATCTCCCGAAGGGCCTCATACCCGATTCCAAGCCTGTCCATCACGCCCGGACGGAACTGCTCCAGCACAATATCATACTCCTTAACCAGCTCTTTCACAATCTTGATCGCTTCCGGATTCTTCAGATTCAAAAACATCGTTTTCTTATTCCTGCCCAGCCAGGCATGACAGGCAGAGATTCCGGTATCCCCGATAAAGGGTTCATAGTTGATCACCAGATCCGGCCGGCTCGCCGAACTGACCTTGAGAACTTCCGCACCCAGGTCCGCCAGCATCATGGATGCGTAGGGACCGGGCAGCAGAGTTGAAAAATCAAGGACCTTTAATCCTTCCAATGCACCCAAAACATTTCCTCCTCCCACATGTTTTTATATTATTATAAACCAATCTATTGTATAATTGTAATAAAGAAAGAATAAAACCTGTTGATTCAGTCCCGGCAGTGACGGAGAAAAGGAGCGATTATGAATAGAAAAATGATCAAAAGAAGAAAATATGCAATGGCAGTGACCCTGCTGGTCACATTAACACTGGCCGCCCTGGCTCTGGGCGGATGCGGAATCGCCGGCTTTCAGTCCAAGCTGGGAGACCTCAAAGGTAAATTAGTGGGTAACTCATTCACCTGTCAGTTCTATGATAACTCCGGCAACAAATATTTCACCGCAACCGGTAAGAAGATCAGCCTGGAAGGAAATGTGGTTGAAGACGCAAAAGTGAATGACTCGGATGGAACCCTGCTAGTCTCCTACGACTTATCCTCCGTGATTACCATAAATATAGACGGGAAGCAGATGCAAAGCTGTGGAGATACGATCATCTTCCAGGAAAACGGGTTGCAACCGGATGCGGAATTCAAGCTGAAAGACGTGGAAAGCGACTCCAAAGGAGTATCAGGAAACACCTACATATCCAATATTGTAAATAAGTATAAGAACTATTTCGGTAAGGCGCAGGTCGTTATCGTTCAGAGCCAGCTCGGCGTGCCGATCTGTGCATACTCTGGCAAGGATGTGTACTGGGAGGTCAGCCAGAACCTGCCGAAAACCACCAAGATCATGATCGACAAAAAGGCATTGTATCTGCACAGGGCGAACTTCCAGATCATCGATAAGAAACTCATAAAAGAGTGATGGGAGTTGACAAAAGTCAATTATTATCATAAAATATATCTCGCATATATAAGTCTCCATAGCTCAGTTGGATAGAGCGACCGCCTCCTAAGCAGGAGGTATACCTGCCACCAGGGGAGTTTGAAAAAGTGAGCAGCAGGTCGAATCG
>CAMOYC010000074.1 GCA_946629665.1 uncultured Lachnospiraceae bacterium | reverse complement strand
GCCATGGCAGATGGTCTGCCATGGCCGATAGGTTTGTACCTATGATTACTCTACTGTGTAAGGCATTAAGGAGACGTGTCTTGCTCTCTTAACTGCTACAGTAAGGGCTCTCTGATGCTTTGCACAGGTGCCTGTGATTCTTCTCGGTAAGATCTTGCCTCTCTCAGAAACGAACTTTCTAAGACGTGCTACATCCTTGTAATCGATATCTGTATTCTTCTCTGTACAGAAAACACAAACTTTTTTTCTTCTGCGGCCGCCTCTTCTTCTCATCGGGGAATCGCCGCGATCTCTTCCGTATGCCATTGAAATTACCTCCTAAAGTTCATCAACTCTAAATAAATGGCAGTTCTTCTTCGATTCCATCGGGAATAGTCATGAAGCCTTCGTTGTTATCTGCTCCTGCAGGCTGTCCTGCCTGAGCGGTTGCAGGATTCGGTACCGGCGCGGGTGCTCCCGGCTGCTGGTAGTCATTCTGCTGATAACTTCCCTGCTGGTATCCGCCGCTGTAATTGGAAGCTGCTGCCTTGCTCTCTGCAAAGTCCTGCTCCTCCACAACTACGTCTGTGGTGTATACCTTTACTCCATCACGATTCGTGTAACTGCCTGTCTGAATTCTGCCGCTAATCACGATCTTAGTACCCTGCTTTAAGTACTTCTCTGCGAATTCTCCCTGTCTGCCGAAGGCAACACAGTTGATGAAATCCGCTTCCTGACCGTCGTCTCTGCGGAAACGTCTGTTAACTGCTAAAGTATACCGAGCGACACACGTTGCCCGCTCACCCTGTGAATATCTTACATCGGGGTTCCTGGTCAAGCGTCCCATCAAGATAACTTTATTCATGGAATTCCTCCTATTCTTTATGCATCCTGTTTAACACATAAATACCTGATAACCGGCTCCATGATGCGAATACGACGTTCAATCTCAGCTGGTGTATCACTAGCTGCATCAAACTGGATGAAGTAGTAATAACCTTCTCTCATCTTCTGAATCTCGTAAGCTAATCTTCTCTTACCCCATTCATCGATGTTGGTAATCTCGCCGCCATAACGAACAACAAGCTCTTTCACTTTCTCTAAAGCGTCTGTTCTGGCATCATCATCAAGCTTTGCACTAATAACCACTGCTAACTCATACTTGGTCATGGTCATCTGCACCTCCTTCTGGACTTTTTGGCTCTCCCTCCTGTGGGGAGAACAAGGATTTTTATATCACAGTTATCCATTCTACCATATGGGAACTGTAAAAACAAGTGTTTTTTTATGATGCATTTCTTCCTATAAATCTTCTTCTGTTACGATGTATCCCCGGAAATTTTTCTCCACCAGTTTTCTGGGGACAATGATGGTCCTGCCGCAATTCATGCACTCCAGACGGAAATCCATACCGATCCGGAGGATCTTCCATTCATTGGCTCCGCAGGGATGCGGCTTCTTCATTTTAATCACTTCATTTACCTTGAAATCAATCGGCATCCTGTCACCCCCTTGTCTGAATTCATCATAGCAGAAAAGGGGGAGAGCGTCAAAACCTGCTTTTAACTGCAGCTGCGATCAGCAGGACCAGGCTGCACAGGGCCGCAACGATTCCTGATGTTCTGCCGGTGGCCATGGACATTTTCTTCTGAATGGCTGCGCTGCCTTTTACGACTTTCGGGGCTACATAGACCTGGCAGCGCACGGTGTCTCCCCGGGTCTCCGAGTCTGCCACGTTGCCCGCCTGGTCCTCCACCCGGTAGGAAATGGTCTGGTAGCCCGGTCTTCCTTCCAGGGTCAGGGAGATGGTCCCATTCTCGTCCAGGTCCCCGGGCAGGATCACCCGGGTCTCCTTGTGCCTTTTCCACTGGCCGTATTCCACCGTCAGCTCCAGGCGGGAAAAGGCGTAGTTGTCCATGACCTCCAGGCTGTAGGCGTGGTTTTCTTCCTCATATTCCTTGTTTTCCAGGTCCCGGAAGATCACGTAGGGAGCGGTCTTGTCGATCACGAAGCGGATCGGGGCCCCGCCGATCTCATTATCTGTCTGACGAAGGACCCGGCCGGCCTGGTCGCCCGTGCCGCAAGCGGCGGTCCGGACCAGAAGGCGGTAGCTGCCCTCCCCGGCAAAGTATCTGCCGGGGATCGTGATCCTGTCGTCATACCAGAAACGGAATTTCTGCTCCGTCTCCCTCAGATACTCGATTAATCGAAAGCTTCCCGAGCTGACCTCCTCCCGGCTTTCCTTGTCTTTGATGATGTAGATCCTCTGTCTCATGGGATTAACGCTGCGGACCAGGAGGTCAAGGGCTTTCTCCTTTTTCAGATAGCGGTTCATGTATTTTTTTGTCTCCCCGCGGTAGGTGTAGCGGGCCCCGCTTTGGTTGACCCGGATCAGAAAGTCTTCTCCCGGGGCAAGTCCCGCTGCCCCGGGCAAAGCCGACTTATTGCCGGCCAGGTCGGTGGCTTCGGCGGTCAGTCGATACACTCCTTCCTGCAAGCTGCCGCTGTCAGTTAAACTCCAGTGGGTTCTCAGGCGAGTTCCCTTTTGATCCCGGGAAACCCGGGCGGGGCTGACCTCTTCCGACCGGTCCGGCTGGTCGGCCCGCTCCAGGCGGACTATGGTCGCTGCCTGGTCCAGGTGGGCATCTTCTACAGACACCTCCCCATCCAGCTCTTCCCCGTAGGTCTCGCCCGGCTTTATCCCTGCAAGCCGGATCCTGGGCCTGGTCTTATCAATAATGAACTCCAGGGTCTGCTTTTTCTCACTGACGTTGCCGGCCAGGTCCATACACCAGAGTTTCGCCTTGTAGGTCCCTTCTTTCCGACAGGTCCAGATGGCAGTCTGCAGGTCTTCTTTTATTATTTTCTTTCCGTCCGGTTCCAGCTCCCGGTCTGCCCCCTTTTCCGGGGAGAACAGGACCTGCCCCTTGGTTTGGTCCGGATCCGGATTTCTCTCCTTGACCCGGAAGAAAATGGTCTTGTCTTCCCGGTAGTATTTTCCTCCTGGCAGCCCTTCCTTATCCAGGACCAGGTCTGTCTCCGGGGGCGTCCGGTCCACCGTAAAGGGGCTGTCCTCATCCCAGGAAAGGGTATGGCCCAGCTGGTCTTTCACCTGAAATGCGACCGCATAGTTTTCCCCGTCTGCGGCGAAGTAGACCGGGCAGGTCCAGGTGATCCCGTCCTGTTCCCAGTCTCCGATCACATAGTCCCGGTTGCTGCCCTTTATGGCCCATTTTGTTTTTTCCGGGTCAAAGGTCCTGTCCCGGACCACCACCCTGGCGGTTCGGGGATGGTTATAGTAGCTTTTGTTCCTGGCGTCGTAGCGGTCATAGCTGACGCTGGCCGCCGGGGCCGCTGCATCCATGGCCAGTTTAAGGTCCTCCCGGACCAGCAGGCTCTCATTCCCGGCCAGGTCTGTGAGGGCCGCGCCGACCATCAGGTAGCCTTCCGGCCCTGCCTTCCTGAAATCCTCCCGATTGAGGTCCAGACTTAGCTGGGCAGTAGTTTTGCGCCCTTTTTTCTTTCCCTCCGTAAAGTCCTGGTGGGTCTCCTTCAGGATCTGACAGGCTGCGGCCAGCCGGTCATAGCTTTTATAGCTGGCCCTCCTGCCATAGGTTTTCCCTCCTGTCTGGTCCAAGAAAGCAAAGAGCCTGACCTCTTTCAGGCCGGACCAGCTGTCCTTATAATTGGCCTTCAGGGAAAAGTCCGCCTTATAGTATGATATCTTCTTCTCCTGGTCCAGATAGGCTTCTCTGGGCGGGTAGACCTCCATCCGGCTGCAGTCCCGGTGCCTTGCGCCGGTTTCCAGGATGATTCCTGGTGTTTTTACCGTCTCTGTCCGGTTGCCGCAGGCATCCTCCGCCATAAAACGAAGGGTTCCCTTGAAATCCTGATCAAGGATGAACTCGGCCTGATAGGAGCCGGGACCTGTTTGGTGGATTTCCGGTTTCTTCTTATTTGAATTGTCCTTTTCCTGGTCAGTCAGGCAGCAGGCCTCCTTCAGTCCACTCACATTCTCCTGGATCAGTAGGCGGACGGTCACCCGCTCATGGCTGAAATATCTCCAGGAGGTCATCCACCCATAATCCCGGCAACCTTCCACCTGCCAGCTGACCCGGGGCGGGCTAGTGTCATAAACGAGCTCCAGCGGCTTGGCATCTGTCCGGTTCCCGGCCAGGTCGGTTACGGAAAAGGCAAGCTGGTGCTGTGCTTCCTCCGTCAGAGGGAAAGAGGTTTCGTAGATGCTGGCCTCCCCCTCATACCCGGTCTTTTTCCATGCCAGGGGTTCGGCAGCTGCCTGCCCCTCATGATCTGCCTTCCTCACCGTGTCGGAAAAAATGCTCAGCCGCCCGGAAAAGTTATTCTCTTTCACCCGCAGATGCACTTCCGGCTCTTCTTTCCAATAGCGCTGACTGCTGCAATCCTGTCCTTCCCGATTCCAAAGTGTCATGGAAATCTCCGGCCGGGTCCAGTCCGCGATGCAGGTCTTGCTGCGGAAAACGCCATCGCTGATGATGCCGCCTTCCTGGCCGGGAGCCAGGCGGATGCTCTGGCCCGCCAGGTCTTCCCCGGCAAGGACCAGGACGTAGCATCCTTCCTTTTTCCAGCATAGCTCTCCGGTCCACTGGCCTTTCTCTACCTGGAAGTCCATCTCATAAGCTGCTGGCTCTGCTGGAGCTTCCTTGCCGTCTTCCTCTACCTGCCGGACTTCCACCGCCACTGACGCCGGATCCAGGTTGGGGTCTGTCAGGGTAATACGGATGCGGTTGTTCTTTCCGAAATATAAGCTGTCACCGGCAGGGTCCACCCCCTCCGGCCAGCCAAGGGTCAGGACCGGCGGTCCTTCATCGATCACAACCCGCCCGCTGGCGATCCGCTGACTGCCGTAGCCGTTGACGCAGTCATTCCCTTCCTTGTCCCGACAGAACAGGATAAACCGCCATTTCCCGGGCAGGTTAAAAGAAAATGTAATCCTGCAGCTGGTCCCGGCCAGGATCTCCGGGTGAACACTGTCCACCGGCAGTTGACCTTCTGACAGGAAACTGTTCCTCTTCCCCTTCTGCTCCCTGGCCAGGTCGTCCAGGGGCTGGGCCAGGACCTGGATGCTGGCCGGATCCAGGTCGGTATCACTCACCGAGACCTCCCCCTGCAGTCCACCGACATAATAGGTGATATCATCTACCGTCCGGGTCTCCCCCTGCCCGTAAAAACGGAAGCCTGCCAGGACCCTGGGCGGGTCATGGGATGTAGGCTCCGCGGCTGACGCTTTCAGCTGCCAGACCAGCAGGCTGCCGGTCAGCAGGATCAAAAAAAGGATCACCGCCCGCCAGACCTGATAGGTCTTTTTGTCCAGGGCGTGCCCGCCGGCCTTAAATATATGGTTTTTTCCGCACCAGGCCAGGGCGGCGGCCAGCAGGACGCCACCCATAAGCAGGCAGACTTTCTGCCCCGCCGCCAGGGCCAAAGGCATCGGAATTTCCCGGATCATTGCTTCATTCATTGTCTTCCCCCCTCGAATCCATCTGCTCCAGAAGCAGCATTTTCTCGTTCAGGCCCCGGAGCATCTGCTGAAGCTGCTCCATCTCCTCCTTGCTCTTGTACTTCTGAAGAAAATGGATCCTGGAGCGATTGTTCCCGTCCTCCAGCATTTTCTTCATCTCTTCGTAGGAAATGTCCGTATTCTCCGCAATGTCCCGGCCGAATTCTTCCAGTTCCGTCACCAGCTCCCGGGTGATCAGGTAAACCGCCGCGGCATCCTGTCTTCCGCCCTGTTTATTTTCTACTTTTTCCTGCAGGTCCCCGGCCAGGTCGTTCAGCCGGCTCAGGGTCTCGTAAAATTCCTGGTAGCTGTCGGCTTCCGCTCCGCTACGGTCCGCTCCGGCCGCGAGAAATCCATTATAGTAGGCCCCGATCTTCCGGTAGACTCCGGCCCGGTCCCGGTCATATTCTTTGTAATGGTCCACGGAAGTTTTCAGGGCGGCTTCAAACCATCGTTCCGATTCCTTCTTCCCGGTCCAGCCTCCCATGTCGTAGAAATAGGCCGTAGCCAGCCCGTAGCAAAATCTGGCGCAGGCCTTCTGGTCCTGCCCTTCCAGGTAGTTGATCGCGCTGCGGCCCTTCACCACCATGGACACCAACTTCTGTACCCTGGCCGCTTTATCCATGCTGAAATGATTCCTTGGCACATATTGTTTCAAAATCTCCTGATAGGTCCTCTCGTTCCCGGGATCCAATTTCAGCGCCAGGCTCAGCCAGGTCTCCCGGTCCTCTTCCCGCCCGGCGTTCCGGGCACAGGCAAAATAGGTATCCAGCGTTTTCTCTTTCCAGCCCTGCCGGAAGCCCCGAAAGCATAATCCGGCCAGGGTCAGTAGCAGACTTACGGCCACCAATATAGAAAAGGCCGCCAGCTTTCTCCTCTCTTTCCTTTTATAATCCCGGCTACACTTTTCCCGGTCTGTCAAAGCCTCCAGCAAGGCCCGGCAGTCCGAAAATCGTTCTTTCGGGTCATCCCGGACGCAGACCGTCACAATTTCCTCCATGCCCTGGCTGACTTCCGGATTCCATTGCCGTAAAGGAAAAAATGTGTAGGGCGGCTGATCCGGACTCTGGCCGGTCAGCAGATATCCCATGGTCATCCCGATTCCGTAAATATCCGTTCGCTCGTCAGTCTGCCCGGCTCCTCCATACTGTTCCGGGGCGGCGTAGCCCCGGGTACCCAGGCAGACAGTATCCCCACCTGTCCCGGTCTTCTCGTACTCCCGGGCGGTCCCGAAATCGATCAGGATCAGGGACCCATCCCCCTTCACCATGATGTTGGATGGCTTGATATCCCGGTAGATGATTGGCGGATCATTCCGATGCAGGTATAGCAGGATCCGGCAAAGCTCCACACAATACATGACCACCTCTTCCTCGGTCAGCCTGCCCCGGTCCCGGACCAGCTCTTCCAAAGTGACCCCTTCGATGTATTCCATCACGATGATCATCTGCTCCGGCGAACCGACGATGTCGATGATCTCCGGCAGCCCCGGATGGTCCAGTTTTTTCAGCAGCAAGGCCTCCCGGGCCAGCTGCCGCTTCATCAGTTCGTAGTGCCGGCTGTCATAAGACCCAAGGTCCTCCTTATTCAGTTCCTTCAAAGCTCTCATTTTCTTCAGCCGGATATTCTGCGCGAGATATACTTTGCTCATCCCCCCGCTGCCGATCTCCTCTATCACCAGATAGGTATCGGCTATCAGCATTCCCGGTCTCAGCAAAATATACCACCCTCAGATCAAAAGCAGCAGGTCCCCGTTCTTCACCCCGCTCTCCTGCAAGGTCAGCTCCGGGTTCAACAGGCCGCCAAGCCCCCTGCTCCCCAGGATCAGCTGGCCCCTGTTCCACTCCGGATCCGGCAAATATCCCTCCCTGGCAACGATCTCTTCCGCAATCCGGCCCGCAGGGAGCGTATCGTCACAGCGATACTCCCTGGTCAGACTGCTTGCTGCAATATAAACATCAACGGTAATCATCTTTCTCCACCTCCGGAATCAGGCAATCCACCTTGTCATTTTCTTCATCGGTATAGCAACCCTCAAATGCCTTGTATTCCCTGACCTGGTCTTCGTAGCTCAGATTCTGCAGCCCGGGGAAAGGAGAACTGCTCAGACTGCCCCCGACATGAAGCCCGGTTTCACGTGAAACAAGCAGCCGAAAGGCGGAATAGCCCTCTAGCTCTCCTGCCTCCTTCTGAAGAAAATGCATGACAAAACTCATCCCCAGTCCTTCTCCTTTTTCAAAGATATTTTCAAAGAACCCTCCCATCTCGTATGTCCCCTGATAGATCATCTGAAAAAATGCTGCCCCGTCACAGATCAGAAAGCAATAAAAAGCTCCCTCTTCCGGGCCTTTTCCTGCCTTTCTGCTTTCGGCCCGCTGCCCGATCACCGGGCTCAGCCGGTCGAAACAGGCAAATACCTCTTCTTCCCTAACCAGATATTCCTTGATCCCCGGCGCCTCCCGACAGGCGACAAAGTCTCCCCGGGGATCGATCAGGATCCCGTAAACATCCTGACCCTTAAGCTGTTCCAGAAAAAGCGCACACAGGTTGGCCCGGATCCGGTCGGTCCTGGAGCAGATTGGCAGGCACAGATGTTCTTCCAGTGAAATCCCTAAAGGCTCTGCGGTATCTATCCGGTAGCCGGGATAAAATGTCCTGCCTATCCTGTCTTTTCTGTCTGCCCCTTTCTTATCCGGGTTTTTCTGCCCTTCAAACCCTTGGAGCTCCTCGAGCTCCTTTCGGAAGAGTTTCCAGGTCGCTTTCCCCGGCAAAGACCGGATCCTTTCCGGCCGCCTGCCGGTCCATGCAAGGTCCTTTTCCCTGACCCAGCTTTCAATCTTCTCCAGGCGGTCCCGGTCTGATTCTCCAGGAAAGCAGATCCCGCTCTGGAATTCCAGGACTTTCCCCTGATATGACAACAGGCCCCGGCCCGGGATATCAGGCTCCGGCTCCACCGGCACCCGCAGCAGACCCATGACCTCGGAGTATTCCAGGGAATCTTTCATGGACAGGCAGATCTTGGTTTTAAAGTTGGCCGCGATCCTCTGGGGCAGCCCCCCGATCGATACGCTGCCGGCCGTGACCATAAGAAGCATCCCGGCTCTCTCCCCTTCCCGGCTCAGTTTGAGCAGATCCTGCTCATAGCGTCCTCCGGTCATCTCGGAAAAACTGTCGTAACCATCGATGACCAGGACCAGATATGGCAGGGAATTCCCGATTCCAGACCGGGCACCGGGCCCTTCACCAGACCAGTCACGGGACCCGGCAAATGCCATGCCGCCGAGAATCTGCATCCGTCTTTCCATTTCCTTCTTTAAATGATCCATCAGTCTTTTTAGTTTGTCTTCTTCCCGGCCGTCAAAATAGTCCCCGGTATGGGGAAGCCCCTGCAAGATCTTCAGGCCTCCGCCTCCGAAATCCACCAGGTACCAGACCAGGTCTTCCGGACTCGTCCCTGCAACCAGGCTAAGGAGCAGGGTCTGGACCAGCAGGCTTTTCCCGGACTGGCCACCCCCGCAGACCAGGATGTGGCCGGTTTTACGCAGGTCGTAAAAACAGGCCATCTGCTTCTGGTTGGCAGGGTCATCCACCAGACCCACCTCCATAAGCAGGCATTCCGGCCCCGTTGCAGGATCCCTCCCGGCTAGATCAACCGGATAAAGGGTCGGAAGGGGCTGCATCCAGAGGGAAGCCGCCGGCTTATAATCCGTTACGGCAGCAACCTTCCGGATCTCTTCCTTCACCGC
>CAMOYC010000073.1 GCA_946629665.1 uncultured Lachnospiraceae bacterium | reverse complement strand
AGTCCTCTCCCGCTTTATCGAGCTGGTCTGCATCGCAGGCTGGCGCTATATCAAAAACGAAGACTACCCGTTCCTAAAGGATGTCCTGCATACCCTGCGGGTCCCTGTTTCTTTTACAACAGAAATCCTGAAGAAAAGTATCCCGATCTTCGTCAACGAATTCTTATGGGCAGGCGGCGTGGCCGCTCTTGCCCAATGCTATTCCAGGAAGGGACTGGCTGTGGTTGCCGGCTTGAATATCGCCAATGTCCTGTGCAACCTGCTGAGTGTTGTTTTTGTCAACCTTGGGTCGGCGATTGGAATCCTGGAGGGCCAGTTCCTGGGCGCCTCGGAATTCGACCGGGCCAGGGACAGCGCAATTCCCCTGGTTTGGTTTGTAGCCGGTGTCTGCCTGCTCCTCACCGCCATCCTGGTCGGACTGGCCGGGATATTCCCGGAGGCATACCAGACCACCGCTCAGGTGAAAGACCTAGCCAAATGGTTTATTGTGATCATGGCCGCCTTCTTCCCGATCCAGGGCATGATGAACGCTTTATATTTTATTCTGCGGTCCGGAGGCAAGACTTTTATCACCTTTTTATTTGACAGTGTGTTTTCCTGGACTGTTTCGGTTCCGGCAGCCTACCTCCTGTGTACGCATAGCTCCCTGAACATCCTGGTCATCCTGACCATCGTCCAGGCCCTGGAGATCATCAAAGTGATCATAGGACTGATCCTGGTGAGAAATAATCTCTGGATCACCAATCTGGTGGAATGATAAGCTTACATTACATCTTTTACCGACACGATCTTGTCAGCCCGCAGCACGATCCACTCCTCCACGGAAGTGGGGGGGACCAGAGATAAGGGCCACATATGGCGGCGGATTATTTTCTTTACCGCCGGATCCATGTCCACGAAGAATTCCTTGGCAATGATCACAGAGTCTTTGGGATGTCTGATACAGGTTATAAAATTGTTACGGTACTTTTCAGACCGGCCGACCATGGCCATGTCATGGCAGAGGGCGCCGATGATGACATTCTCCCGGTTGAGTTCCTTCTGTCCCCGGTAATGGTCGCAGATCCTCACTGCCTCCCTGGTCACAGCGATGGTGTGATCATACACCGTTGTCTTGCCATGATGGGTCTGCTCTTTGGCTTTCTGCATCAGGCGGCTGTCGATCAGGGGAGCACCCACGTCATAGATCTCCTGATCGATCTCATCATTGATCGGCATACCCGGTTCCTTTTTCTGTTTCTCTTCCATTGTCACTCTTCTTTCCAATATCCGTCCAGTATCATATCCTGAAACTCTTTGTCGATTGCTTTCCAATCACGGTTCAGGTCAGATTCCATATGGTCCAGTAAATCTTTATAGTAGGCGATCAGCTTCTCAATATAGAGGTCTATCTCCTGGATCCGGGGGGCCTTGTCGCCCTCTTCCATCTTCATTTTCTTGCTGATCAGGTCCCGCACCACCGGCCTCATCTCCTCTTCCAGAACGGTTTCCACAAGAGTATCAAAAAGTACCGGAGGAGGACAGGATCTTTCTTCGATCCACTTGCAGGCAAGCAAAGGCCTTATGACATAAAAGTATTTTTTATATTTCACCAGGGTCGCTTCCCCGAAATTTTTCTTGTAATTGGACACGGCAGTCCCGTAATAATGATACATGGACGCTTTTCTGGAAAAGTAAAGGTCGCCGACCCGGTCGAAAAGAGCTTTCCATTCCTCCGTTGTATAATACACAACCGGGGAATTGGCCCACTCGTACATCACCACATTGGACTTGTGGATGTGGGTCAGGACTTTTTTGATATCCCAGCCGTTGATATCCAGCACATCATTCAGTTCCCAGTCAATCGTATCCCTTATATTCTGCAGGGTAAGATAGGACTCTGTGTTCCTCACATAGATAAAGCGCACATCATAGTCGCTGTCCGGGGAGGCGAAGCCCCAGGCCCGGCTGCCGGACTCGATCACATGGAGGATCCGGACATTTTCTTTTTCTTCAATCTCTTTCATCTTCAGAGCAACCAGGTCGTTGATCGCTCCCTCATACTCTTTGTATTTCATCATAAGTTGTCCTTTCACGGTATTATTCGACATATATGCACAACTATAACATAAATGAAGGAGTGATTCCTAGGGCAAAAAGAGATAATCCTGAAAAATGTTTTACCGGGATTTACGCTAACTGTGAGTAAATACGGCTAATCTATGTTGAAAAGGGGCAACCCCATTTCGTATTGACTAATGTTTGGTTGCTTTTATACAATGTGTTTTGAGAAATGTGTTTGGAGGTGACATAATATTGTCTGAGAGAACAGAAACAGCGATGCATATTTCAAGAGTCAGCATTCTGGCGAACGCCTTCCTGTCCGTGTTCAAGCTGATCGCGGGAATCCTGGGCCGGTCCGGCGCCATGATCTCAGATGCCGTTCATTCCTTCTCGGATGTGTTCAGTACGATCATCGTGATGATCGGTATGTATTTTTCCGGGCGGGAAGCAGATGAAACCCATCCTTATGGGCATGACCGTTTTGAAAGTGTGGCATCCGTCGTACTTTCCGCAATCCTGATCATCACCGCCTACGGAATCGGTCGTACCGGTGTCCAGGCGATCATGAACGGTGCGCAGAATACACCGGTACCCGGAATGATCGCATTGGTTGCAGCGATCGTATCTATCCTGGTGAAAGAGGCTATGTTCCACTATACCAAAGCCGGGGCGAAGAAGATCAAGTCCGATGCCCTAATGGCTGATGCCTGGCACCATCGGTCCGATTCCCTGTCTTCTTTCGGCTCTCTGATCGGTATCGGGGGAGCGATGCTGGGCTATAAGATCCTCGATCCCATTGCCAGTCTGGTGATCTGCCTCTTTATCCTGAAGGCAGCCTACGAGATTCTCATTTCCGCTGTCGATAAGATGGTGGACAAGGCGGTCGATGAGGAGACGATGGAACAGATCAGGTCTATTATCCTGGAAGAGCCCGGTGTTCTGGCGATTGATGATATCAAGACCAGAAAGTTCGGAAGCGGCTTTTACGTGGACATTGAGATTGCTGCCGACGGCAGTCAGACTCTGACCGAGGCCCATGATATCGCAGAAGCGGTCCATGACCGGCTGGAGGAAGAAATGTCTGACATCATGCATGTGATGGTCCATGTAAACCCTGTCCACGAACCTTAATCATAATAAAATATGCTCCCGATCATCGGTCAGTGAAGAACTTAGTCCGATATCGGGAGCATTTTTGTGATATTTATATCTTTTTAATGGTTATGTTTTGCTCTTTTGATATAAACACGGTATCCAAGACTGTTCACAGGGGTACGGATCAGGTCTTCCACCTGGCGGCTCCGGATGCCCTCAGAGTACATGGTATGTCTGGAACTAACGATCTCTTCCACGATCGCATCATACCCTTCTTCCTGTTTCTGCATGGCGATCTCTTCCGCCGTACTCTTGTCCGGGCCTTCCCAGACAACTTTATAACCAATCATATCAATACCCCTCCTCATTTTTTATGATATCTTCTACTTGTAAGCGGAAAAACCTATGGAATTCATGGTGACTCCGGCCTTCTTTGCCAGGATATTCCACTCTGAAAATCCTTTCTTTGCCATGGCATTACCCCGGATCTTATGCTCATCCGTAACCGGGTTGGCATTGTTTTCGTCCGAATTCTCGCCTTCTGTATGCTCCTCGATCCAGTTGATCCCTGCCGTACCTCCACTGTACTTTGTGGCATCGATCGTACCGTCCAGATAAAGGCTGCTGTCCGCGTAATCCGTATACATTCCGCTGGTCCCGATCTTACCGATCGTAGAAGTATTAAGATTAATACTCATGCGGATCGTGTCATCAAACTGAGGTTCCTCAACCAGTTTTCTCATGGTAAAGTAGGTCCGGTAGGACCCTTTCTCAACCTGAATCGTTGACTCATAGACTTCTCCGGCATCCTTATCTTCCGTTACCTTACGGGAGATGGTATAGTAGCCATATTCCAGCTTACCCTTCTTCAAAATGTAGTTGTAAAGTTTCTTAAGACAATTCTTCTGATATTGTTTCTTAGTCAGGACTTTAATCTTGAAGACTCTCTTTGTGTTGATCTTCTTTCCTTTTACCTTTCCCTTGATCTTCACGATGATCTTTGCGGTGCCGGCCTTCTTTGCCTTTACCAGCCCTTTTTTGGACACGGTGGCAACCTTCTTGTTGGAAGAAGAGAAGGTGATCTTTACTTTCTTCTTGTTTACACCGGTCACTTTCAGAGAAACCTTACTTCCAACCACCTTGGTGGCAGAAGTATGATTCAGCTTGATCTTTGCCTCCGCCCGGATCGGAAAACTGATCAGGGCCAGAAATGCAACAGCGAAAATCAAAGTGATAAATCCATTTCTTCCAGCAGCACATTTTTTCATAAAATATCACCCCGCAATATAAAAACCAACTCCTTGTTCCTGTATGATGCCTGACCTTGGATGTCTACTATAATTATACTGTGATACCGCCTTAAAGTAAAGATTCCAATGACGAAAACTCCAGCTCTTGTCTTAATGGCATGGACCATGTATACTGATGAAGACGATTACCGATATCCGACAAAGAAAGGAGTCCTTATGGATAAGAAAATGTTCCTCCTTCTCATGCTGCTGACAGTGTCCATGTCCGCTTCCGTCCAGGGTAAAAGCCTGAAGACGGTCTCCCCCAAAAACGGGAAAACGGTATCCATGGTGGATCAGCAGGTGAGAAAATGGTACAAGAGCAGCAAAAGGATCCCTCCCAAATACAAGAAAGACCACGCAGTCCCTTCCGGGGTGACCCTGAAATGGAGGAAGATGGGAAAGAAATATACACTGCTTCTCTCCCGCAACAAAAAACTTTCCGGTGCAAAAAAATACACTCTGACAAGCAACCACATCACTTTCTATAATCTGAGACGCAACCAGAAGTATTACTGGCGGATTACCGGATCCTACCGGGGAAAAGAGATCAGTTCGGTCACCCTCTCCTTCAAGACCAGTGATCATCCCCGCCTGATCCGGATCAGCAAAGCAGCCAATGTCAGAGATCTCGGGGGTTATAAGATAAGCGGGGGAAGGATCAAACAAGGAATGATCTACCGAAGTGCAAACCTGGATTCCATTAAGGAGTCCGGCAGAAAAACCATAGGCAAGCTTGGAATCCAAACCGATCTGGACCTGAGAAATGAGAATGAAGGACTGGGCGGAACGGATTCTCCGGCAGACTTAAGCTATATCCATATACCCGGCGCTCAGTATGAAGAGATCATAGACAGTGAAAAGAGCAGGCACCAGCTGGTCAGAGAATGCAAAGTATTTGCCAGGGAAGGCAATTATCCTATCCTCTTCCACTGTACTTACGGCAGGGACCGGACCGGAACCCTGGCCTTTATGCTGGAAGGTCTGCTGGGGGTGGGCAAGAAAGATCTCTACAAAGACTATACTCTTACCTTCCTCTCATCCAAACGAGGTTCCGGAACAGCAAAACGGATCAAACGTTTCGACAGGCTCTTCAAATACATGGTCTCCTACAAGGACCGGAAAAAGCCCCTCGCCTATAATATCCAGGCCTTTCTTCTGGATTACGGAATGACCGAGAAGGAAGTAAATGAGATCAAGGAAATCATGATCGAGAAGACCGGTTCCTAAGGTCAAAGAAAACCTACCGTTATTTATATGAATAACGATAGGTTTTTATTTTTCCCATGGGACTCTCACCGGTTCATAAATCTGCCGCACCTTATTTAACAGGGCGATGGATTCGTTCTCGGATATATAGTGGTCAGACCCGGTCATATCGATCGGGACGATCTTTATATGATTTTCTTCCTCCAGATGGTCAATCAGGGCCTGCTTACATCGTTCCACCGTCGCTTCCGGATTATAGAAGTAAAGGCCGCTGTAATTTTCCAGTCTGTGCTGTGGCCTCTTGACGATACGGTAACGGCCCCGGGAAAGCATTCCTTTAAGCCGCAGCTCCAGTTCATCAATGATCTCATCCCGGTCAATGACCCGGATAAAACAGATCTTATTATCCCGACCGAAGTCCCCTTCCACATAATTCCGGTAGGGAGAATATTTCATTAATTCATACTCTTCCCTCTCTGCCTGGTTGATCCTGCCTCCCCGGTAGATCATCAGGGAGCTGTCCCTGACTTCGTAGGCGGCATAGCTCAGTCCCAGTTCCCGGAAAAACTTACGCAGGAAATTCACTGCTTCGTATTTTAAGGGGATCACTCTGAGATATCTGCGGTTCGGGATATCGTATAAAGCTGCCCCATCCATTACGATCACAGGAACATTGATATCCATGACGCCCATCTGGGAGATCATGAAGGCTGGAGCCCATTTGCTGATCAGGCATATGTTGGCTCCCTCCTCGATCAGCCGGTTCAGGATGACCAGCACGTTGGAAGAAGCATGGGAATAGCGGTCAGGCACCAAATCCTGCGACCGTATGAAGAACAGATCTTCCTTGTGTTTCCTCCGTGGCAGGGTAATGGAATTCACCAGGCCTGCCACAACGATGCCGATGATGGTATCTATGATCCGGTTCATGGTCATCTCGAAAGGTGTCTCATAATCCGGGTAGATTGCGACGATACAGATAAAGACGATCGCCGCAAGGGAGGCAGAATCCGTTTTCTTCAGTACAACCGTCGAATACAAGGTGATCACGATCCCAAGACTCATCACGATATAGACCAGTAAGATATGAGGATGGATCCCCTTCCCGTCCAGGAATACCAGCATCAGCAAAAAGAGGACCGCCCAGGCCGCTCCCAGCAGAGTGCCGATGACCCGGTTGATTGAAGTTGTGATCGTATCTGTGCGGTTTGGCTGGATACAGATGATCGCCGCAACCGTCGATTGGGTGACCAGACCCTGAAAATCTCTCAGCCAATAGATCACAAGACAGAGAAACACCGCAATCCCGGTCTTTATGATCCTCTGGCCCAGATGTGGCAGCACAAATTTTTGCTTTGCCTGCTTTCTGTCCATGACATCTCCTTTCTTCTGTTATCATTTTCTATCTTCTGCCATCAGATTACTTAATATAGATGATCGCTGATTCCTTAAAGGAAGACCTGATACGCAGGATCGATGAATAGATCAACGTGCAGGCATAGACATCGATTGCCAAAAACGGGCGTTTCAGGACAAGTCCACCGATCAGCACAAGGACAACCAGGATCAGATTGACAGATCCGTAGGCGATCAGGGATCTCCACTGGGGAGAACCGGCTCTTTTGGCTTCTCCCGCCCGCATAACGGCGATCGCACCCGTGATAAAACTCAGAACAGCGATATAGAGGATCAGATAAAATGTCAGAGCATCCACTGTCAGAACGGTGAACACACCGAAATCCAGATAGATGATACCCCGGTAAAGAGCAAACCGGCCGCCGACCATGGACCTGGCCATGGTGAAATAATAGGTCAGGTTGCTAAAAGCTCTTAAGATCATATCGATGCCGATGATATAAATCACTAAAACCAGCCCGTCGTCCGGATCAAGGAAGATCAGGACCGCAAAAATGATCTGAGCAATCCCTCTGATAAAATTTAAGACTCGATCTAATCTGGTCACCGGCCCTCACCTCTTTTCCTTGCGAGCCGATAGTAGTCCCGAATACCTTTCAGGCCCACTTTCTCATAGTCTATGGAGAAACCTGCCAGCAGGTTCCCCGATGAAAAGATCCGATTGGTCACCATACTTTTCTGGGCGAGAGCCGCCAGGATATATTTACCCAGGTAGGTATCATCCTGGTCATCCCCCCCGGCATCCATGTACTCTTTATAATATTTATCCCTGTCAAAAGCTTCGATTTTGCAGCCGGACAATTCTTCGCCCAGATCCTTCCAATCCTTGGAGGCATCAAGCTGACGCCTGGTAAGGATCTCCCAGATTCTATCTTTCCAGGGCTCGATGGCTTCCATATCATACGTATCTGTCTCAAACCGGTCATTCTCAGACCGCAGGCACTTTAAAGCATAGACCATCTGAGCAAAGGCATGCAGATAATCCGACGGATTATCCTTGATGATCTCCTTATAATTCGCCCAAGCCGGCATATAGCGGTAGCGGGCGAAACTGTAATCCGGAAGATGGCCGCACCTTCCATGGCCCAGGTTCATAACGGACCTCTCAATTCCCTGGAAGACCGTATTGGTATAATTCCCTTTTTCCAGGTCATCTTTTGTCGCCGGATTATGGTTAAACCTGACCGGCCGCTCAAAGGCCTCTTCTCCCTCTCCGACGATCTCATAAAAATAATAATTCGTATTGTTGACCACCAGAGAAGGGATTCCGGCAAAATTCTGATGGGCCCAGGTATCCGCCATGATGTGCATAGCTATCCCGGCTGCCTGCGGGCCCTTTCCCCTGGCCAGTTCCACCGTATCGGTGAGCAGTTTTCCATTCGGTTTACAGATCAGCCTGTACCGGTTCAGATAACGCTTCGTACACCATTTTCTCTTTGCATAAAGGTCTCCCGGAAGAAAATGAAAGGACGCCCATATCCTGGTAATATCATTGAGGGTCGGAATGTCGCCGCGGGCTTCCATCATCTCAAGGGACAGCTGTGTCGTCGCAGCAGACACCGGTCCCCCGATCTTTTCCAGGTATGTCCTGGAACAGCAGTCCGTAAATTGGGAGCCGTAGGCGATATCCTGGCTTTCTTCGTGGGAATAGCCGGCAATGATCGCAACGCAATATGTCGCATAATAATGAAAATCAGCATTCATTTTCTACTCTCCTGTAATTCCTGACTCCTGCGTCAGTTCCATGTCACGAGCTTCAACCTGCGGGTTCTTCGGTTTGTTGGAATTCCTGTTCTTCACCCGGTACCACAGGACCGTGATCGCAGCTACCAACAGCTCTATCATCATAATCATTGAGGTGAATTCGATCACCATGATCACCGGAGCCGGGGTGTAGGTAAACTGTTCGACCGCTCCAGCCGAAGAATCCAACCCATCCACCATGTAAGTAAGGGCATCCCAAAACTCTGACATGCTGTAGGTGATCAAAGTGAACGTCAGGGGGATATAGAGAAGATGTCTTTTCCCCATTCCTGTCCTGATGGCACAGATACCGGCAAAAAGACGGGCCCCGATGATCACGGCCATATAAGCCACCACAATGGCTATGAAAATCTTATATAACATGGGATCCGAGAGATCCGCTTCCTTGATTTCCGGTATGGATTTCAGTGTGGCCATAGCCTGATTTTTTCTCAGGATCAGAATACCCGCTGTCTTGATCCCGTTCCACAAGGCAAGCATCAACATTCCCTTTCCCACAATGATCAGCAGATTCTGGGCTCTCCGATACCTTACCTGCTCTTTGGAATTATCTGTCATTCCAATCGTCACCTCCATGGTCCCCTTCCGGGCGACCGTCCATCACTCTATTTTAAGTAAGATTGTATTAGGCTCTCCATCCCGGCC
Source organism: uncultured Lachnospiraceae bacterium (assembly GCA_946629665.1). Lineage (GTDB taxonomy): Bacteria > Bacillota > Clostridia > Lachnospirales > Lachnospiraceae > Anaerobutyricum. Next base: position 126 of record CAMOYC010000073.1, on the reverse strand, counting down.
CGGCCGCGTATCCATCTCGCTGGCTGCTCCGCGCAGCATCCCAAACGCCAGTCTGTTATCCGTGGTATCCGGGTCAAAAGGTTCCCCTTTGTAATCCACCATGACCGTTGCCTCTTCCAGGGCGTC
>CAMOYC010000072.1 GCA_946629665.1 uncultured Lachnospiraceae bacterium | reverse complement strand
ATAAGGCAGGCACCTTAAGGTGCCTGCCTTATTGAGTTGAGAAGAAGGGCAAGTCTTGACAGAGTAAAAACAGGTCAATTATAATAAATATGAGAAAAACAGTGAATTCTGTGATCCGGAAAACGGCCCTGCAGCAATGTGGGGCCCTTACCATATACGGATGATTCGATGGAAAAGGAGACAGGGATGAAATTAATGACTTTTTCCAATGGGGATGAACTGCACCATTATAAGAAAACGCTGGTCCTCGTTTTTGGGGGAGAGCGGCATGTCCTCAGTACCGGGCCCAATAACGGCGGGTTCCGGACGGACCTGCAGGCAGTATTTAATAATGATATGAACCCCGGGCCGGGCATGGCTGTCCGGCTCCGGGCGGATACCTATAGCGGGCATATGGACCTGCTGGCCTGGGATGACCTGGGCCTGGACCCGGCCCATTGCTCCGGCCTGGGTACTTCCGCAGACATGGAGAATGTTTCGATCAAGAGCATGAGTTTTGATGATTTTACGGTCACCGCGATCGTGACCGGGGGAATTAAAAACAATGGAGGCCGGGTCGGGGATCCCGCCTCCTGGCACGAGAGTTCCGGAAAAGCCGGGGAGGTGAAGCACGGGACGATCAACATCATGCTCCACATCGATGTCAATCTGGACAGCGGGACCCTGGCAAGGGCCATGGTCACTGCGACGGAAGCAAAAACTGCGGTTTTGCAGGAGCTGCTGGCTCCCAGCCGGTATTCTTCAGGAATCGCCACCGGGTCCGGAACCGACGGGATCATGGTGATCTGCGATCCTGAGTCGGAAGTGACCCTGACAAATGCGGGCAAACATACCAAGCTCGGGGAGTACATTGGCCGCTGTGTGATGGCAGCGGTGCGGGAAGCTTTGGATAAGCAGTCCGGCCTGAATCCGGACTACCAGCACGATATCATCAATCGTCTGGACCGGTTTGGAATGACGGAGGACTCCCTCTGGATCAAATATAATAAAAAGTATAATAAGGCAGGAGAGCTAAGCAGAGCCCGGTTTACAGACCGGCTGGACCGGATCAAGAAAGGGCAGGGGCTGGTAACATGGATCTCCCTTTATGCCCACCTGCTGGACCAGCTCAACTGGGGGATGCTCTCGGAAGAGGAAGTGGACCTTGCCGGGAGGACGATACGGGAGCAGATCTCCGGGCTATACGAGGTTGCATTTTCTTCGACCGGGGTGGAAGAAGCGGACAACCTGACGGACCGGATGATGGACCAGATCCAGAACCTGGTCCTTGGAATCATAGAAAATACCAGTGATCGATGAGGTGATAGGATGCCCTTTCAGATTATAAGAGACGATATAACAAAGGTGAAGGCGGACGCGATCGTGAATTCCGCCAACCCCAGGCCGGTCTGCGGGAGCGGGAGCGACACCGCGATCTACCTGGCAGCGGGTCCGGAAGAGCTTTTGAAAGAAAGGCAGAAGATCGGAAGGATCAGCCGGGGGGAAGCGGCAGTAACGCCAGCTTTAAAGCTGCCGGCCCGCTTCATCATCCACACGGTGGGACCAATCTGGGAAGGCGGGAACCATGGAGAGTTTGATATTCTTCATTCCTGCTACCGCAAGTCGCTGATGCTGGCGGAGCAGCTGAACTGCAAAAGCATCGCCTTTCCATTGATTGCCACAGGCAATTACGGATTCCCCAGGGACCGGGCGCTGCAGATTGCCCTTGAGGAATTTGAGAACCATTTAAAAGACTATGACAGGGAGATCATCCTGGTTGTGTTCGATCCCGCTACTTATCAGATCTCTGAGAAAATGCAAAGAGGGATCGAGCGGTATATTGACGAGAACTATGTCCAGGAGAGACTGGAAGAGGAATATAAGGCTCCTTCGATTGGCGGGATTCCGGACTTTCCTTCGCCATCGGGCAAGGATGCATTTTTTAATGAGCGGGAACTCTTTGAGGACGCTGCCCCCATGGAGGCTGCCAATGTGCCCCGGCCGCCCCAGTATTCCGCATCGTCTAAGCCGGAGAGACGACGTCTTTTTAGCCGAAGAGGGAAGAAAAAATCCCTGGAGTATGCGATGGACCATCTGGATGAAACGTTCCAGCAAAGGCTTCTCCGGATGATCGATGAGAAGGGGATGGCGGACCCGGAGGTTTACAAGAAGGCAAACCTGGACCGCAAACTCTTCTCCAAGATCCGCTGCAACAAGGATTATGTCCCGAAAAAGAAGACGGCGCTTGCCCTGGCGCTCGCTTTGCAGCTGAATCTGGATGATACAAAAGACCTGCTGGGCAGTGCGGGCCTGGCCCTCAGCAACAGCAATAAGGCAGATGTGATCATCAGCTTCTGCATAGAAAATGAAATCTACGACATCTTTGAGATTAACGCCCTGCTTTTCCAATATGAACAGCCTTTATTAGGCTGATCCGGGCCATTTTCTTGTCGCTTCAGAAACGACCATCCGGCCTCCTTTTTACGGTATAGTTACCTCAACAAAGATAAAGGAGGTCCAAAAAAATGAAAAAGGATTTAACGGAATTAGTCATGATCCTCGACAGAAGCGGGTCCATGGGCGGCCTTGAGAGCGATACCATCGGCGGTTACAACAGCATGCTGAAAAAGCAGAAAGAGACGGAAGGCCAGGTGCTGGTATCCACCGTACTCTTTGATGACCGGCAGGAAGTGATCCACGACCGGGTGCCGTTGGAAAGAATGTCTGAGATGACCGATAAGGAATACTATGTCCGGGGCTGTACCGCCCTTCTGGATGCGGTCGGCGGGGCGATCCACCACATCGGGAATGTGCACAAGTACGCGAGAGAAGAAGACCGGCCGGAGAAAACCATCTTTGTGATCACCACGGACGGGCTGGAGAATGCAAGCCGACGGTATTCTTTCGAGAAAGTAAAACAGATGGTAGAGCGGCAGAAAGAGCAGTATGGCTGGGAGTTTCTCTTCCTGGGAGCCAACATTGATGCCATCGAGACCGCAGGACGGTTCGGAATCGGAGCGGACCGGGCAGCCAACTATCATTCCGACCACGAAGGAACCGCCCTCAACTACGAAGTGCTTTCCGATGCGGTCAGCGAGATGCGTAGCTGCAGTGCCCCGATCGGAGCAGGCTGGAAGAGCCGGATCGATGAGGATTATGAGAAACGGGGCCGGAAGAAAAGATTCGGCAAAGACAAGAGATAAGGATTAGATCAAGGACGACAAACAGGTACCAGGTACCATTACGGAAAAGTTACGTGAAGTAACATTTCCGTAATGGTACCTGGTACCTGTTTTGTGGTATCCTATAGACAAATTGTTGGGAAGGAAGGTACAGGATTATGGCTAAGGGGATCCAGCAGAAACTGAAGATGCTCTATCTGGTGAAAATATTCTCGGAAGAGACCGATGAGATGCATGCGCTCACCATGCCGGAAGTGATCAGCAAACTGAATGCCTGCGGCGTGAACGCTGACAGGAAGACACTTTATCTTGATTTTGAGGAACTGCGGACCTTCGGGCTGGACCTGCTCTCGGAGCAGCGGGGGAGGCAGACTTTTTATTACCTGGCGAGCAGGGAGTTTGAGTTGCCGGAACTGAAGCTGCTGGTGGATTCCGTCCAGGCAGCCAAGTTCATTACCGAGAGAAAGTCCAGGGACCTGATCAAGAAACTGGAGTCCCTGGTCAGCAGGCATGAGGCCGGCCACCTGCAGCGGCAGGTGCTGATCTCCGGCCGGGTCAAGACCATGAACGAGAGTATCTATTATAATGTAGACAAGCTCCATGAGGCCATCAACAAGGACCGGCAGATCCGTTTTCAGTATTTCCAGTGGAACGTAAAAAAAGAAATGGAACTTCGCAAAGACGGTGACTTTTACCACGTGTCCCCCTGGGGCCTGATGTGGGATGACGAGTATTATTACCTGGTCGGCTACGATGGGGCTGACCGCAAGATCAAGCATTTCCGCGTCGATAAGATGCTCCGGATCACCCTGGTTGACAAGGAGCGGGACGGCAAGGAAGAATTCGGCCAGTTCGATATGGCCCGGTACGGAAAAGGGATCTTCGGTATGTTCGGCGGAGAGGAGACCCGGGTCACCCTGGAGGCAAAGAACTCCATGGCCGGCATCCTGATCGACCGCTTTGGAAAAGATCTCATGATCATTCCCAAGGACAAAATGCATTTCCGTACCAATGTAAATGTGGCCTTAAGCCGGCAGTTCCTGGGCTGGATCTTCGCCCTGGGAGAGGACATTAAGATTGTCGGCCCGGATTCAGTGGTAGAACAGATGCGGGAGGAGGCAGCCGGCCTTCTTGCCAGATATTCCGAAAACTGAGGAAAATAAAGATGATATACGAAAACATCCAGCCAGCATATTTTGTCAGCAGGCCCAACCGCTTTATCGCGGAAGTCCGGCTGGCGGGCCCGGAAGGACCCCAGGGGGAGATCCTCCGGGTTCACGTTAAAAACACCGGCCGCTGCCGGGAACTGCTTAAGGAGGGCAGCCGGGTCATCTTAAGCCGGGCGGCAAATCCCAACCGGAAGACCGCCTATGACCTGATCGGGGTCTACCGGGAGGACGGACCTTTTTTTAATATAGACAGTCAGGCGGCCAACCAGGTGACCGGAGAGTGGCTCCGGGACCTGAATTATTTTGACGAGATCCGCCCGGAGTACCGGATCGGAAATTCCCGGATCGACTTTTGGATGAAAAGAGGGGACCAGCCCTACCTTCTGGAAGTAAAGGGCTGCACCCTGGTCCGGGAAGGGATCGGCTATTTCCCCGATGCACCCACGGAGCGGGGGATCAAACATTTAAAAGAGCTGGCCGGTCTGGCCGGCCAGGGCTACAAGTGCGCGGTGGGCTTTGTGATCCAGACAGAAGGGGTGACAAAAGTCCTGCCTAACATGGAGACCCATCCGGCTTTCGGACAAGCCCTGAAGGAGGCTGAGGAAGCGGGAGTGAACGTGCTTTACCTGCCCTGCCGGGTGGGAGAGGATTTTCTTCGGATCGATGAGAAGACCCTCTGGCCGGACCAGTAAATAATGGAGGAATAAAATGAAATTACTGCATTTGGCGGATCTCCACCTGGGGAAATCCGTAAATGATATGAATATGATCGATGACCAGCGCTACATCCTGGACCAGATCCTGGACCTGGTCAGAGAAAGGGAGATTGACGGCGTGCTGATCGCCGGGGATGTCTACGACAAGAAAATTCCCAGCGAGGAGGCAGTCAACCTCTTAGACGACTTTCTTTCCCGGCTGACAACTCTGGGAACAGCCGTGTATATGATCAGCGGCAACCATGATTCCGACGACCGGCTGAACTTCGGAAGCAGCCTCTTTAAAAAGCAGAATCTCTACATCGGAGCCCGCTATGAAGGGAGCATTCCCAGGGTGACGGCGGAGGATGAGTTCGGCCCGGTCCACATCTGGATGCTGCCCTTTGTTAAGGCCTCCCGCGTCGCACATTTTCTTAAGGAAGCGGATACATCAACCTACGATAAGGCGGTGCGGTCTGCGATCGCGGAAGCGGAGGTGGATCCTCAGGAAAGAAATGTGATCCTGGCCCACCAGTACGTGACGGCAGGCGGGGACCCGGTTTTTTCCGGATCGGAATCCATGGCCCCGGAATCTGTGGGTGCAGTGGAAAAAGTAGGAGCTGCCTGCTTTGATGACTTCGATTACGTGGCCCTGGGCCACATTCATTCCCCCCAGAGGGTGGGCAGGGAGGAAGTCCGCTACGCAGGATCCCCCCTCAAGTATCATCTGAGCGAGATCCACCAGAACAAGTCCGTGCCGGTGGTCACCCTTTTGGAAAAAGGAAATGTCACGGTAGAAAAAGTTCCCTTGAAGCCCCGGCGGGAGATGCGGCGGATCAAAGGAAAGATGAAAGATCTCACCGACATACAAAATGTGACGGATCCGGATGACTATATCTATGCGACCCTGACCGATGAGGTCCCCATTCCGGACGCCATCGGCAAGCTTCGCAACTACTACAATAATATAATGAAGCTGGATTATGATAACAGCCACACCAGAAGTCTGGCTGAGCTGGATTATGATAAGGCGGACATGGAGAGAAGTTTTGAAGAACTGATCAAGGACTTTTACCGGATGATGAATGGAGGAAAGCCGGACGAGGAGGAGATGGAGATCCTGAATGAAGCGGCCAGAGAGGCAGGTGTCATAGAATGAAACCGATCAAACTTGTGATGAGTGCGTTTGGCCCCTACCCCGGGGAAGTTACCATAGATTTTACCGCTTTTGGCGAGCAGGGGACCTTTCTGATCGCGGGAGATACCGGAGCGGGAAAGACGACTATATTTGACGCCATCAGCTTTGCCCTCTACGGGGAGGCAAGCGGCAAGGACAGAAAGACCGGCAACCTGCGGAGCGACTTTGCGGAAGACGGAACACCGACCTTTGTGGATTTTACATTTTCTCACAGAGGCAGGGAATACCGGGTGCGCCGGACCCCCTCCTACCAGGCCAAAAAGCAAAGGGGTGAGGGCTACCGGCAGATTCCGCCCACTGCCGATTTCTTCCGGGAGCCGGATCCGCCGATCTCCATGAAGAGCCAGGTGGACGCTGCGATCAAGGAGGTCCTGCGGATCGATTACGCCCAGTTTAAGCAGATCAGCATGATCGCCCAGGGAGAATTCCGGGAATTGCTGCGGGCGGATACCAAAAAGCGAAGCGAGATCCTGCAGAAGATCTTCATGACTTCCCCCTACCGGCAGATGGCGGAAGTGTTAAAAAGAAAGGCTGCAAAGGGCGCGGGGGAGGTCCAGGAAAAAACCAGGAGTATCCTCCAGTACTTTGACGGCATCCGCTATGACAAAGACAGCCCTCTGGCGGAAGAAGTGGATGACTTCAAGAGAGAGCTGGCCAGAAATGCCAATGCCTACCGCATGGACAGGATGTTTTATTTTCTGGAAGCCCTCATGGAGGAAGACCGGATCCTGCAGGACCAGCTATCTGAGCAGGTGGAGGGCAAAGAAGAACTGGCAGAAAAGACCAGCCGGGACCTGACTTTAGCCCAGAACCGCAACGGGCGGCTGACCCTGAGGGACCAGCTGCGGGAGAAGAAAAAGTCTCTCGATGCCCGGGCCGATGCCATGGAGGCGGAAGACCAGCGCCTGCAAAGGCACAAGAGAGCCAGCTATGAGGTAAAGCCGGCCTATGACCGGTGGACCACGGAAGTCCGACAGCAGGAAGCAGAAAAAGACCAGCTAACGAAAGCGGAATCCCGGCTTGCCATAGCCGGACGCAAGGACCGGGAGGCAGAAAAGGCCTATGAAGAGGCAGCGGCCAGGAAACCGGAAATGGACCGGGCCCGCCTGCAGGCAGCCCAGCTGAAGGACCAGGAGGACAAGTACCAGAGGCGGGATGAGCTCCAGGCCCGGAGCAGGCAGCTGGAAAAAGAGATCAGGAAACTGACCATAGATACCGAAAAGGAAGAAAATGTCCGGCTGGAGATCCGGGAAGCCATCCGGATCAGGCAGGCCCGCCAGCAGGAACTTGCCGAGGTACCACTTAAGCTGCAGAAGGTCATCCAGAGGATGGAGAAACTGACCAACGACGGTATGACCTGCAAGCGGCTGAACGACCGGATGGAAGGGGAGGACCCGGGATCCTGCCGGATGCTCCGGAAGGACCTGGAGGACCAGCAGAAGCATTTTCTTGAAGCCCGGAGAGCCTACGAAAGTACCGAAGACCGGTACCGGAAGGCAGAAAAACTGATGGACTATAACCGGGCCGGCCTTCTGGCCCGGCACCTTCTGGACGGGGAGCCCTGTCCGGTGTGCGGAGCCATTCACCACCCGAACCCGGCCACCCTTCCCGATGACCATATTACGGAAGCGGACCTCGACCGGCTGAAGGAAGAAAGCAACCGGAAGCAGAGCCTGAAAGACCGGCAGAGTGCAAAGGCCGCTGCCGCGGCCAGCCGGCTGGAGCAAGCGGAGAACACCCTGGCCGGGGACCTTCGCTCTTTCGTGGAAGAACTGGGAGAGCCCGGGGAAACTTATGCAGGAGAAGAGGTAACCCTCGACGGACTTTTTACAGCAGCCCTGCGGATCAATGACCGTCTGAAAGAAGAATATATCGAAAAGCAGAAAGAAAAGAAGATCCTGACAGCCCTTGACCAGGAGCGGGAAGTCCTGGAAAAGGAAACCGCACCGGCCCAGGAACGACAGGAAAAAGAAAATGAAGCGCGAAGGACCAGACTCCAGGAAGACCTTGCGAAGGCAAAGGCCGACCAGGAAGGAGTGGGCGCGGCTCTCCGGGAGATGCCGGCCCTGCCCTATGAGAATCTCCAGGCAGCCCGGGAGGCAAGGAAGCAGCTGGAGGTCAAGGCAGCCGGGATCGAGGAGGCGATCGCTTCCTCCAGGAAGGCGAGACTGCAGGCGGCGGAAGAGCTGGCCGGCAGCCAGTCCGCAAAGGACCTGATCACCCGGACGCTGGCAGAGAGGGAGAAAAGCTGTCAGACTGCCAGAAAGACCCTCGATGAAACCTTGCAGGCTTTCCGGTTTGAAGGGGATGAAGACTATCTGGCAAATGTCCGTACAGCCCAGGAGCTGCGGACCATGGAAGAAGCTATTACCAGGTATAAAACCGACGTCACCCTGACCGGACGGCAGCTGGAGGAAGTGGAAGAAGAAACCAAAGGATTTGTGCGGGTGGATGAAGACCAGCTGGCAGCCCGGCTGAAAGAGCAGAGAGAGGAGATCAAGGGACTTCGGGAAAAAATGAACGAGGCAGGCAACCGCCGGCAGGCGAACCGGCAGATCCAGGAGAATCTGAAGAAGGCCGGAGAGGAATCCGAGGAACTGATCCGTCGGCAGGCGATCCTGGAAAACCTGTATAAGCTGGTTGGCGGAAACCTGGCGGGCAAGAGCAAGATCAGTTTTGAGCAGTTTGTGCAGACCCGGGGATTTGATGCGATCATCCGGGCCGCAAATCAGCGCTTTACTAAAATCACCGGACGTTACGAATTTATCCGGCACGAGAATCCGGATGAGATTGGAAGGAATACTGCCCTGGATCTGGATGTTCTGGATAGTCATACCGGAAAGAAGAGACCGGTCAGCAGTATCTCAGGCGGGGAAGCTTTCGAGGCAGCCCTGAGTCTGGCCCTGGGTCTCTCTGATATGATATCGGGATACTCGGGCGGGATAGCGATAGAAGCCCTGTTCGTTGATGAGGGATTCGGGTCACTGAGCAGCAGGGAACTTGATAAGGCAGTCCGCATGCTGACGGACCTTTCCAAAAACAACCGGCTGATCGGTATTATCAGCCACCGGGAAGAGGTGAAGGAACTGATTCCGAAGAAGATCCTGATCCATCAGACCAAAAAGGGAAGCTCCATCGAGATTGACACAGGATATTGATTAATTTATCAATATTTCAAGGAAAAAAGCGGAAGATGTGGTATGATAGTAGAAAGACTACGATGACCACAGTTTGAAAGGAGAGATAGGATGAAATTCCCTTTTGGAAAGAATAAAAAGGACGAAACGAATCCTTCTGTACCCGGCACGAACGAACCGGAAAAGATCGGCGGCCTGGATTTGGATGACGATCTGGACCGGGAATTCCATGAACTGGGCCAGGAGGAGGAGCTGCCTGAAAAAGCAGCGCCAGAAGAAAATGACGCTTCTGTAGAGGAGGGAGCTTCCGTGGAGGAAGCCGCTCCGGTGGAGGACAGC
>CAMOYC010000071.1 GCA_946629665.1 uncultured Lachnospiraceae bacterium | reverse complement strand
ATCTGGGTTTTCCCGACCCCCATAGGGATAATGGTAAATGAATAGAATCCGGATGAAATCTTGTACAGATCCTTTACAGTTACAATGTCAGCATCCGCACTGACTGCTTTTACAACCGTACTCTCCTTATCCTCCAGTTTTATGTTGATATATTGATCCTCCCAGACAAAATCTTCATTGCCGGTATCAGAAGTGACTATAATCTTATCGTATACGATCGTTCCCTCTTCACTTGACAGACTTCCGTTACGGTTCCATTCTTTCACCGCAAAAACAGGATCTGCTTTCACATCCATGGTATGAACCAGGTTAACTATCATGATACAGGTTATAAATACAGGGATCAGACTTTTATAGATTAAGTTTTTCATCTCTCTAACCTCCTAAAATCCGGAAAACACATTACTTAATATATTGCCCATTATAAGGTATGGACCTACTCCAAGGTCAATCCTTGGCCTCTTCCTCCAGCCTGCTGTCCTGGAACTGGGGGGCCAGCTCAATGATCTCCGGTTCGTGGCCGACCACCTTCACTGCTCTGGCCAGGTTGTCCCTGTCCTTGCGGGTGATCGCATCCAGATACTTCAGAACCAGCTTGCCCACATCCCACTTGACCTTGCTGTAGTTTAACATCCTCCAGTCTGCCCGGACCTCATTCTTAGTCCGGCGGATCCTACGGGATTCTTTCAGCTTGTCGAGAAGGATCCTATTCTGTGTCTTGCGGTAATTCTCATACTCATAAGTATGATAGTCCAGACGGCAGTCAAGAATCAGGCCCCAGCTTTCCGAGATTTCAAGGGGGGACATATTTTCATGAAGATGGATCCCCTCTATCTTCTTAAGCAGCCCGGCCTTGGTTTTGGCACACTCCTCCGAATCCTCCGGGTCCGGTGCCAGAAGACTGGCGGTCTCATCCCGGGCTGCTTTCAGAGGATCTGCCGGGACTGCGTCCTCGTTATAGCCCTCCATGGGATGGAAATTCAGGCCCATTTTCTCCAGAAGTTCATCAAGCGGATAGTCCGGCTCTTCCTCTTCCGCCTCGGGGATATGGATATAGCCGGGATCTTCCACCAGTCTGGCCCTCTCATAGTTAAACCGGTCTATATGGGAGAACTTGTCCTTTAAGCACAGGGCTACCCGTTTGGTTTCCTGGGCCAGGGTGGAGTTGTTAAGCACATTGAACTGTTCTGTCAGCCAGGAGATCTCATCATAGAGGCCCTCTATGATCCCGTCTCTTTTTACATGTTCTGCCTCCTTGTCATTGCGGATCCGGTTCATGCGAAAGTCCGCAAATCGGTTGCGGCAGTAATATAACCTGTCCCAGCGCAGGGACAGCTCTTCCCTGGAGATGCCCCTGGCGGTCGGCACCTCTGCTGGCAGCTTCATCCTGGCCACCTCCTGGTCAAAGAGGGTATCCGTCAGGTGGTCCTCCTCATCAAAGAGGGACCGGATGCCGTTGGCCTGCAGGAACTTTTTATAACGATAGTAATTCTCTTTATGATGCTTGAACATGGCGTCAAAATCCAGCTTTTCCACCAGATCAGGAAGGCGCAGGTCTTCCGTCAGCTCGTCCGCCATGATATGGGGAATATGGTGATATTCCGTCAGCTCCTTCATCCGGTTGTCATGACACAGAATGACACTGGGGGTGCCGGCCAGGATCGCCGCCACGCTGCCGTGGAAACGGCTTCCCACCGAGAAGTCCATTCCCTTTAAGAAATCGATCCAGGACTGGGCGTTTAAGAACATCTTCACCCGGTCCTGCTGATAGTAGGGGTGGTCCAGGGTCAGCGGGTACCGACGGGGTCTCCAGTTGGAGTCCGCCATGGGCAGGCCGCCGTAGAGCAGCCAGAGATCATGGATCCTCTGCGGCAGAAAGTAGCTGTTCTCGTAGGAAGCCATAATCCGCTCCGAGAAATCATAGGAGGCCTGGGGGCAGATGTGGGAACAGTTTACGGCAATCCGCGCATCCTTATCCAGCTTCCCCTCTTTTCTCGGAAGATAGTCCCCAAAGGCATACATGGAGGGACATCCGATCACCATATAGTCTTTATCTTCTTTAAAGCCGAAACGCTGCAGGTATCTTCCGGTGGTCTCCCCCCGGACCCCGATCAGGGCAGACTTCTCCTTCACCGCGTAAAGAAAATCTTTTACGACCGGATCAAAGGAAAAAGGCGAATCCAGGTCCGTCCCGATGGGCGCCCTCAGGCCCACACCTGCAATGATGCAGGGAATGGTCAGGCGCTCAACGAACCGGGTCATCTCCTTCATCTGCCGCTCTCCGTCCTTGCGGAACATGTCCGCTAAAGGCAGGATGAAATAGCTGCAGTTTTCATTCACATAGCCCACGTCCTCCAGGCGGTAGGCGTAGGAATTCGGCAGATAGCCCACATCATTTGAAACCATCAGGGTCCTGTAGATACTGTATGCAAAAATAAGGTTGCCCACGTTATCCCCGATCAGATTCTGGGCGATCACCTCTTCTGTCGTCGGCTGCACCAGCGGAGACATGCCGGAGCGAATGTAGATCTGGCTCATAATTACAATCTCCTTATAAATTCTTGATAATTCTGCCCTTATTATAATTGATAGCTCTCTTGTATGTCAAAAAAGTCCGGGAAATTCGAAGGAATTTTCCGGACATAGTAAAACAGACAGCTTGCGCTGTCTGTTTTGAGGGGAGAAGTATGAAAAAAATCTTTTTTCATAGAAAACAATATGTTTTCTGTTAATAAATATACAGGCTATTTGTGTCCAGAATGTAGATAATTTGTGAACATTCTGTGAATTTGTTCATAATTTGTTTAGAGTTTTGTATATAAATTAATCATGTTCTATTAATCCTTTTGCAAAATCCTCCACATCTTCCTGCAAAACCCCTTATTTATCCTTTCCAAACAGATGACGGGTCTTCCGCACTGCCCGGAAAAGAGGCGCCGTCTGCTGGAGCTCGCGGATCATTTTCTTCTGCTCTGCCAGTTCTTTCTCCAGCTTATCGATCTGCTTCGTCTGCTCGCGGACGGTTCTTCTCGTCTCAATGAACTTGCTCCGCAGATCTTTCTCCCGGTCCCTTCCGTTCAGGATCTGCTCTTCCGCCCGGCTGAGGGCCTGGCCGAAGAAGTAGATGATATCCTCGTACATATGAGGATTGTGGGGATCCCACTTTGGCAGATCTTTTATGTCCGTGTGGAAGGGCGAACCTTCTGTTCCAAGATATTCTCTGCCCAGCTTCTCGTTGGATTCCTGCCATTTCGCAAGGAACTCCCTGCGCTCCTCCGGAGAAAACCAGTCACTCTTATAATCAGAAGACCGCAGACAAGTGTTGGTCACACCCTTGAAAAAATTGCGGACCCGGACATTCTCGATACCGATATTGCGGGGACCCAGCTTGTTGATCAGACGCTTGATCTCCGCCATATTTAGAGGCATGGTCGGATTCTGGCTGCTCTCCCCCATATCGTATTCATCGGTCAGAGTCAGACCCAGGGCATCCAGAAAATCTCCCTGAATCAGGCCGCCCGGGAAATTCTTTCTTTCAAAGATGCGGACCTGGATGGCATCCTTGCCGATCACCTCCGCTATCTTCTGCAGGTGGTCATAATAGTCCAGGGCAATATAATACCTGCCCCTTTTCATATAATGCTCCCAGCTGAAACAGCCATAGTAGTTCCAGCCGTCCTGGATCTGCTGGTTTTTCCAGGAAACAGTCAGCTCATCCTGCCGGCGCAGATAGACGATCACTTTAAGGTCATAACCGTGGGCATCCACAAATTCCTTGATCGTGTTCCAAACCGAAAAATCCACCAGCCCGGTATGGTTCCAGATCTTCTCCTCGGACAAGAGAACTTTATCATAGTCTTCGAAGCTGGCTTCCACCATCTTAAGCCCCCTGATCTGCTCGCGCTTTTCCGCTTCCAGGTCATGCTCCAGGGCTGATTTCATGATCGTACTCACAAGAAAATGTCCGTTTCTATGCTCTTTGGCTCTCGCGAAATCGAAACCATACAGGGGATATTCAAATCCCTTTTTCTGCAGCACCTCTCTGTTGTTCATGCAGAACATCTGGATGGAAGTGGTGCCGGTCTTTGGCGTTCCTATATGGAGATATAGTGTTTTTTTGCTCATTCTCCTAATTTACCCCGTAGCTGCTGCATCACGATATCCGTGCTTTCTTCCAGACTAAGGTCAGTGGTATCAATGGTAATTTCCGCTGCCTCCGGAGCCTCATAAGGACTGGAGATTCCGGTAAAGTTCGGGATTTCCCCGGCCCTTGCCTTGGCGTACAGGCCCTTCACATCTCTCCGCTCACATTCCTCCAGAGGAGTACTTACATACAGCTCAATAAAACTGTCCTCGCCGATGATCTCCCTGGCATTGCGACGGTCGCGCATGTAAGGAGAAATAAATGACGTGATGACGATAAGGCCCGCGTCATTCATCAGCTTTGCCACCTCCGCAATACGGCGGATATTCTCTATTCTGTCCTGCTCGGTGAAGCCCAGGTTGCGGTTAAGACCCATACGGACATTATCTCCGTCCAGCAGCATCACATGTTTATTCTCTGCCACCAGCGCCTTCTCCAGCTCATTGGCCAGGGAGGACTTGCCGGAACCGGAAAGACCGGTAAGCCAGATGGTCTTCGGTGTCTGCCCCTTCTGGCTTGCGCGAAACTCTCTGGTGATGTCCATCTCATGCCAGGTCAGGTTATCGGACCGGCGGAGTGTATGCTCCACAACGCCGCAGGCAGAAGTCATATTGGTCACACGGTCGATCAGGATCAGGGACCCTAAAGCGTGGTTGTTCGTAAACTTGTCCAGAACGATCTTGTCCGACACGGAGATATCGCAGGTGGCAATCTCGTTCTTATAGATGGTGTCAGCCGGAATCTCATCCCCGGTATTCACGTCAATCTTATACTTGATCTTCATGACTACCGCGGGAATGCTCCTGGTCCCCAGTTTCAGGAAATAGCTCTTTCCTGCAACCAGGTGGGTATCATCCATCCAAAGCAGCTTGGCGGTAAACATGCTGCTGATCTTCTGGGTGGAATCCTTCACCAGTACATTACCCCGGGATACATCGATTTCCTTGTCCAGGGCAATGGTCACCGCATGGCCCCGTCCGATGGCGGTTACTTCCTTCCCTGCGTCCAGGATCGTAGCAACACCGGCGGTTTCTCCGGAAGGCAGCACGGTGATCTCGTCACCGACACTGATCTCTCCACTCTCCACCTGACCCTGGAAGCCGCGGAACTCGTGGTTGGGCCGGCATACTCTCTGCACCGGCATGGTAAAGCCCTTCTCCGCCTCCTGGACGTGGACGTCAACCTTCTCCAGATAATGGAGAAGGGAATCTCCCTTATACCAGCCCATGCGGGTGGACTTTTCCGTTACATTGTCTCCCTCTGTCGCGGAGACCGGAAGGATCTCAATGGAGTCGTAATCATACTCTGCCATCATGCGCAGGATATTCCTGCGGATCTTATCGAAACGCTCCCTGTTATAGCTGATCAGATCCATTTTATTCACTGCAAAAACAAAATGAGTGATACCCATAAGGGCGCAGATCCTGGTATGGCGTCTGGTCTGGACCAGCACACCCTTGGTCGCATCCACCAGGATGACAGCCAGCTCCGCAAAGGAAGCACCAACCGCCATGTTTCTTGTATATTCCTCATGGCCCGGTGTGTCTGCCACGATAAAAGACCGTTTCTCCGTCGTAAAATAGCGGTAAGCGACATCGATGGTGATTCCCTGTTCCCGCTCAGCCATCAGGCCGTCCAGCAGGAGGGAATAATCGATCTTACCACCCCGGGATCCAACCCGGCTGTCTAATTCCAAAGCTCTTTCCTGGTCTGCAAAAAGCAGTTTCGCATCGTAGAGCATGTGGCCGATCAGGGTTGATTTTCCGTCATCAACACTGCCGCATGTGATAAATTTCAGAAGACTATTCATTAGAAATACCCCTCCCTTTTTCTCTTTTCCATGCTGGCGGATCCGCCATCACTGTCGATCACCCGGCTGGTCCTCTCAGAAGAAACCGCACTCAGAGTCTCTTCGATGATTTTATCTAAAGTATCTGCTTCGCTCTCCACGCCGCCGGTCAGCGGATAGCAGCCGAGAGTCCGGAAACGGATCTTGCCGTACTCGATCTTCTCTCCCTCTCTCAGCTTCATGCGGTCATCATCCACCATGATGATGTTGCCGTCCCGGCGGACAAAGGGCCTCTCCTTGGCAAAATAGAGGGGCACGATATCAATTTTCTCCCGGCGGATATACTGCCAGATATCCTTCTCCGTCCAGTTGGAGATCGGGAAGACTCTCATCTCTTCCCCTTTGCGGATATTGGTGTTGTAAAGTTTCCACATCTCCGGTCTCTGGTTCTTGGGATCCCAGGCATGGCTGGAATTACGGAAGGAGAAAATGCGCTCTTTGGCCCGGGACTTCTCCTCATCCCGGCGGCCACCGCCAAAGGCAGCCGTAAATCCGTACTTGTCCAGGGCCTGCTTGAGGGCCTGGGTTTTCATGATATCGGTGTAGGCTGCGCCATGATCAAAAGGATTGATCCCTTTTGCAACCCCGTCTTCATTGATATACTCCAGCATGGTCAGACCGTATTTCTCTGCGGTCCGATCACGGAATTCGATCATCTCCCTGAACTTCCATGTCGTGTTCACATGCATGAAAGGAAAGGGCGGTTTCTCCGGATAAAATGCTTTCAGGGCCAGATGGAGCATCACGGAAGAATCCTTGCCTATGGAATAGAGCATGACCGGATTCTCACATTCTGCAGCGACTTCCCTCATGATATAGATCGCCTCTGCCTCCAGCTCATCTAAGTGTGTCATTCGATTCATATGTATTCTCCTTGTAATTTTCGATCATTATGATCATTACGATAATTATGATTTATGAATATTATGATAACTGAAAACCCGGCTACTTTCAAGGAAATCGGGCAAGAATCTTTTTCAAATCGCCCTGTGGCCAATTCAAACAAGTTGGGGTATAATAGAACGGACCTTTAGAAAACACAGTTCAGATTGGAGAAAATAACTATGCCTTGTACTACAATTCTGGTTGGAAAAAATGCGACATATGATGGTTCTACCATGGCGGCCCGCAACGAGGACTCCGCCTCCGGAGAATTCACACCCAAGAAATTTATCGTGGTAAAGCCGGAAGACCAGCCCCGGACCTACCATTCCGTAATGTCCGGGATCGAGATCCCGCTGCCGGAAAACCCGGTCCGCTATACAGCAGTTCCGAACGCCCTCCCCGATGAAGGAATCTGGGGGGAAGCCGGCGTGAATATTTACAATGTGGCCATGACAGAAACCGAGACGATCACATCCAACCCAAGGGTACTGGGTGCAGATCCCCTGGTAAAAGGGGGAATCGGAGAAGAAGACTTTCTTACGATCGTCCTTCCCTATATCAGAAGCGCAAGAGACGGAGTGCTGCGGCTGGGCAGCCTTCTTGAAAAATACGGAACCTATGAGATGAACGGCATCGGCTTTCAGGATGCAGGAGAAATCTGGTGGATGGAGACCATCGGCGGCCACCATTGGATCGCAAAACGGGTTCCGGATCACGCATACGTGATCGTACCCAACCAGCAAGGAATCGATTCCCTGGACCTGACCGATGCTTTGGGTAAGAAGAGGGACCATCTCTGCTCTGCAGACCTTCTCGAATTCATCCGGGACAACCATCTGGACCTGGCCATGCATCCGGAAAGCTACGACCTGGCAGCGGAAACAGCCTTCCCTGTAAGAGCTGCCTTCGGGAGCCGGAATGACTCCGACCATTCCTACAACACGCCAAGAGCCTGGGCTATGGCGAGATATCTAAATCCCCACACTTATAAATGGGATGGGCCGGACGCAGAATACGGCCCGGAATCTGACGATATCCCCTGGAGCCTGATCCCGGAGAAGAAGATCACACAAAACGATGTCAAATATGTCCTCTCCAACCATTTCCAGGGAACCCCCTACGATCCCTACGGCAGACATGGAGACAGCAGCCTGCAGGGGAAATACCGGTCCATCGGCGTAAATCGGACGAATTTTCTTTCCCTCACCCAGCTGCGCCCCTACATGCCTGCAGACCACATGGCCATTCAGTGGGTCACCATGGGCTCCAACCTCTACAACGCCCTGGTCCCTTTCTACGCCAATGTAGAGACCACACCGGACTACTTTTCCAATACCGGCAGACAGGTAACCACTGAAAGCTTTTACTGGACCAATCGGCTGGTCGGGGCACTGGCAGACGCTCATTATGCCATGTGCGGAACCCATGTCGAGCGTTACCAGAACAAGGTAGGGGCCAGAAGCATGGAGATGATCCATCGTTTTGACCAGGGCCTGCTGGACAAGATCGACCAGGCCACCACCGAGGGAAGTGGTTTCATGACCCAGGAGGAGATCCATCGGTTCCTGGAAGAATGCAATGAAGCCTTTGCGGCGATGGTCAGGGAGGAGCTCCAGGACCTGCTTTCCAAGGTGCTGTATGAGGCAAGTATGGGAATGAAGAATTCTTACTCCCGCTCGGACGCCTAACTATAACCGCCTGGGTATTATTAGATGCATTATTTCAAATAGGAGTACATGGAACAAAAAGTTCACTGACGGCCTCCGGCAGTTCCCGGATCCCCCGGATCACCCGGTCCGGATCCTCTGCCTTCCCAAATCCATAGGCCGCATAGATAAAGGGGATCCCTGCCTGGCGGGCCGCCTGCTCGTCCCCGGCGGTATCCCCGACATACACTGCCTGCCGGATCTGATTTCTTTCCATCAGTATCCGGATATTCTCTGCCTTGCCTTTTCCGGTCCTGCCTGACATCTCAATATCGGCAAAGTCCTCTGTAAAACCATGGGCTTCCTGGAAAGCTTCCACGTAGCCTTCCTGGCAGTTGCTGACAATATAGAGCCCATAGCTGGTCCTAAGAGCATCCACCGTCTCCCTGACTCCGTCAAAAAGTCTGGCTCCGTGCTCTTTCAGAAAGACTACTTCTTCCTTGCCGCATTCGTCCATGATCCGGCTTTGGAATTCTGCATCCTTGTCCGGGAACAGGCAGGCGCCGATCTCTTCCATTGTCTTCCCCATAAGAACATCCATGTCTTCCTGGGATACCAGGACCTGTATCTCGGGAGTTCTTTCAAAAACCCGGTTCCAGATCAGGTAGACCAGGTGCCGGGAATCCCAGAGGGTCCCGTCCAGATCGAAAATAATCGCTTGGTCTGTTTTCATTCTTTCATCCTCATTTTCCTGGTCATCTGCCGTTAACGGTGAGGTTCATGATCTTTCCGATGCTGTCATGGAAGACCAGATCTGCCTTCCCTTCCATTCTTGTCTTCCCTTTGTTGATAATCACAAGATTTTCTCCGTGATACATGTGGGCGAGCTGGGCTGCAGACCCGACCGCCAAAGAGGTGCCTCCAATGATCAGAAGGTCGGCCTTGCGGATCATCTCGATCGCATTGTGGTAGGCCGGATCCGGAAGGAATTCACCGTAGAGGACGACATCCGGCCGGACCATCTTTCCGCATTCCCGGCAGAGGGGTACATTTTCTTCCGCATCGAAAACGTAGGATGCTTCATATTTTTTTCCGCAGGAAATGCAATGGTTTCCCCAGATGGTCCCGTGGATTTCCTGCACGTTTTTGCTGCCGGCCGTCTGGTGGAGACCGTCGATATTCTGGGTGATCACCCCGGCCAGCCTGCCGCTCT
>CAMOYC010000070.1 GCA_946629665.1 uncultured Lachnospiraceae bacterium | reverse complement strand
GCCACCGGTTTTTGGATGCTTTATATTAATTTGTTTCTCCGGAGAAAATGTTTCCCTAGATCAGGTCCCAGTTCTCTTCCAGATAATCCATGACTTCCTTCTTGGTCATGGGGCTTGTCGGGTTGATCACTGCTGAATAATTCTTGATCAGATAATCCCTCGTCTTCTTCCGGGTCTTGTACTTTTTCTTCAGAGCACCGATGGCCTCATCGAGCTCTGCCTCGGAGCGTTCTGTATAATATCCTCCGTTAACCTGCTCTAACATGTCTTTGGTTAAGGGTGTTTTATTTTCTTTTTTCATATCTGATTCCTCCTTTAAGTCTTCTCAATTCATATCTACCTTTCGGTTCTGAGGAAATTGTAACACGTTTTTTATCACAGAAACATCACAGATCCTTCTCTCCGTAATCCAGCCTCTGTCTCTCGACCAGTTCTGCAAAATAACCGCCCCTGCTGATCAGCTCATCATAGGTTCCTTCCTCACTGATACGGCCGTCGTTCAGCACCAGGATCCGGTCACAATGCCTGATCGTGGAAAGTCTGTGGGCAATGACCAGCCTCGTACAGCCCATTCCATCCAGCGCCTCGGATACCTGTCGCTGGGTCCTGTTGTCCAGGGCAGATGTCGCCTCGTCAAACAGAAGGAGCTTTGGCTTGGGGGCGATCGCCCGGGCGATCATGATCCGCTGCCGCTGCCCGCCGGAGATTCCTCCCTGACCCTCACTGATGATGGTGTGCATGCCCATGGGCATATCCCGGATATCGTCTGCGATCCCCACTTTCTCCGCCGCTTCCCAGGCATCGGAAAGCCCCAGTTTGGGAGCAGAAATCACAATGTTGGAATAAATATCTCCCTGGAACAGGCCCGCATCCTGCAGCACCGTACCGATCTTGCTTCGCAGGGAAGGAAGATCCAGGCTATTCATGTCTTTTCCGTCATAGTAGATCACGCCTTTCTCCGGCTTCTCAAAGCCTAGTAACAGGCGCATCAGGGTTGACTTGCCACAGCCGGTCCTGCCGACAATGGCAACATACTCACCGGATTTGATCTTCAGGGACAGGTCTTTCAGGATCCAGGGTCCCCGTTCGTGATATCTGAAAGATACATGCTCGATATCAATGCCTCCGGAAATCCGGGTTACGATCTCCTTGTCTTCCGTAGTCTCCGGCGCTGTCTTCAGGAAAGGCTGCGCCATCTCCAGGATCGGTTTGATCTGGGCAATGCTGAGCGCGGTATCCGCAAAGGCACTTATGGCTCCCATGAGCGTACCGTAAGCTGCCATGAAGGCAAAATAGGAAGATTGGTCTACCCGGGTGCTCACCGCTATGTAATAAAATACGATACTGAACGCCAGCTCGATCGCGGTATTGATGACGCCGTTCAGCTTGATAAACAGAGGCGGATTAAATTCCAGCTCCGCAACTCCCGTATAACAATCCATCCACTTGGCGAAAAGTCGTTTTTCCGCCCCCGCCAGCTTGATCTTCTGCACACCGGTAATGAGAGAATAGCTCATGCCGGACTCCCTGGCCTCCAGGTTCATTTGTTTTCTGTCAATACGGACCTGCACCAGGATCGAAAGGGCAGCGAGCCCTTCGGTCAGAAGAATGCAGATCAGAGCCGGAACTACCAGAGCCGGTGCAAACTGGAAGATCTGCGTGATGTATAATAGGGAAGCAATCGAGGTCAGGCCTGTGCCGACGACCAGGTTCATCAGCCTGGAACAAAGCTCATTCACGGCCATGGACCTGCTTCTAAGCTCACCCGGACTGTACTTTCTGTAGAAATCCGCAGGAAGAGCCAGAAGGCGAAGCATCATCGCTGCCTGTACCCCCATGGAGGTCTTGGTATCCAGTCTTCCCTGGACCATGCCCTGCACGCTGGTAAAAAGCTGTGAAGAAATAGCTACACAGGTCATGCAGACCGCAATACTGATCAGGGCATCCGCCTGCCTGCTTGTCAGTACCGGTCCGGTCAGGAGTTTCATCAGGCGGGGCATCAGCATGCCGACCAAGGTCACCACAAGGGTAGCCAGGGCCAGGAAAATCACGTCGCTTGCCTCGATGCACCGTCTCATATACAGCAGAAGATCCGGTATTCCCAATGACTTCTGGGGAAGCGGACGGTAGAAGCATATGGCCTCCTCCCGGAAAAGACCTTCTGTCTTTTTGTTGATCCTTTTTCGCTTACCGGTCTCCGGATCTTTAAAATGGTAACCGTAGATCCTGTCCGGCAAAAGGGCCACGGCTTCTCCTCCCTCCCTGGTCAAAGCCAGGATCGGGCCGTAGGCTTCCTTGTACCAGCCTTCTTTTAATTCCACCGTGCGGCGCATCAGGCCGTGAGGCCGCAAGCAGTAATCCAGCTGCTCATCGGGATCCTTGATTGAATCCGGCACCTCCGGTGCCTTAAAATGATAATATTTCAATATCTCATCAATGGCGTTTTTGGTTATGATCCGCTCATCGCTGATCTTCCGGGCTGTGCCCTCTCCCATGATTGCTCCTGCAATGCGTACAAAGGAGTCTTCCAACAGCTGCTGGTCCGCCCGGCGCCGCTCTTCTATCTGGTTTTCAAACCATCCCACTTTTCTGCCCCTCTCTACTCATTCGCAACCAGGTCGGTATAAACGCCGCCTGCCTTTATCAGTTCGTCGTGAGTACCGCGCTCCACAACTTTTCCTTTATCTAAAACAATGATCTCATCGCAATCCCGCACCGTGGACAGCCGATGGGCGATGACAAAACAGGTGATGCCCCGGTCCCGGATGGACTTCACAACCTCATACTCCGTCCTGGCATCCAGGGCGGAAGTCGCCTCATCGAGGATGATGATCGTCGGATCCTGGGCCAGCACCCGGGCAATCTCCATCCGCTGCCTCTGGCCGCCGGAAAGATTCTTCCCGCCGCTGATCAGCTTGTGCTGGTAACCGCCCGACATCTTCGTAATATCATCGTGGATCTGCGCATCTCTCGCAGCCAGGATCATCTCGAAATCCTGGATGCTGTTATCCCACATCTTTATGTTATTCGCTATGGTGTCCGCAAACAAAATGATGTCCTGGTCAACGACTGCCAGGGAACCGACCATCACTTCGCGGGCATAAGCATTTCTTGGTTTCCCGTCAAAAAGGATCTCCCCGCTCCAGGGCTGATAAAGCCCGGAAACCAGTTTGGATATCGTGGACTTTCCGCAGCCCGAAGGACCGACCAGGGCAACCCGCTGCCCGGTTTTTAGAGACAGGGAAAAGTCTTCGATCAATGGCTCTTCCAAAGGAGAATAGCCGAAAGTAATATTCTTTAATTCCAGATTTCCGTGGAGCTTGGCAAGTTCCGGCGTTTCCGGTATGGAATCTGAAAGGCCCGGGTCATCCGGATACTCCATGACATCCTCTACCCTTTCCATCTCCGTGCGCATCTCCTGGATCGTCTGTCCGGCCTCCACCATGGTCGTCGCCGGATCCATGAAGGAAGACAGGAAGCCATTGAACATCAGGAGGGCACCCAGGGTAAAATTCCCCTGCATAGACAGCCAGACACCCAGCACCATAACCGCATCAGAAGCGAGCGTGGTAAGAAAAGCGGGAACAGCGCCCAGGACCAGATTCATTTTCTCCGTCTTTACAATGGAAGAATTCACGGAAGCCTGGTAGCCGGCCCATTTCTGGAAAAATCCCTTCTCTGCGCCGCTGGCCTTGATCGTCTCGATCATGCTGATCCCCGTCACCGTTGCAGCCTCCAGCTTTCCGTCATCCCGCATCTGCACACGGGTGATGTTGATCCTTTTATTGGAAATGATCCTGGAAACTGTCATGTTCAGCCCCAGGGTCAGAAGACCGATGATCGTGAGCAGCAGGCTCTGCCGGATCATCAGAACAAAATAAAATATCATCATCGCCATATTCAGGATCATCGGCGCAAAGGTATCGACCAGCGTGCTTGCAATGGATGCATTCAGCTCCAGCCTGGACTGGACATCTCCCGCCAGTCTCTGGGAGAAAAACTCCATGGGCAGGTGGAGGACCTTCCACATATAGGAAGTAGAGCCGACCACCGCCATCTTCCCGTTGATCTTCAGGGAGTAGATGGACTGGGCCCAGGCGATCACCACCTGAATGACCGCCAGCATGATCATCAAATAAGTAAACGGAAGCAGCCACTCCCGGTTTGTTCCGGGAAGAAGCCTGTCCATGAATACACGTGAAGTAATGGAATTCACGATACCAAACAGATACGTGATCGCGGTTGTGAGCATCACAAAAACTGCCGCGGCTTCCGCCCCGACCAGACGCTTTCTCGCAAAATCAATTGTGCTTTTCGGCTTGCCGCCGGGCTCGAAATCCTCCGAGGGTACCGGAATGAGTACCACGCCGGTAAATGACCGGTCAAACTCCTCCCAGGATACCTTTATGGCTCCCCTGGCCGGATCATTGATGTAGACATTTTTTCCCTTAAAACCATTCAGCACAACAAAATGGTTCATATTCCAGTGGATGATGCAGGGGAATTCTCCTTCCTCCTTCATCTGCTCCGGACTCACGCGGTAAGCATTCACATTAAAACCGTAATTCTCTGCCGCCAGATAGATATTCTTGGCCTTGGAACCGTCCCTGGAAACACCGCAGTCAATCCGCACCTGCTCCAGCGGCACCCACTTATTATAGTAGGCCATCACCATGGCAAGGGCCGCAGCGCCGCACTCCAGGGCTTCCAGCTGCATGACAACGGGGACCTTGGCAACCCCATGGGTCACCGGAGACTTGATCTTCTTGTTCGCCATGATAAGGTCACCTGCTTTCCAACAGAAAGGAGATCGGCCTGGTCTGTTCCGTGACCACCACACCCTCATAGGTTCCGTCCGACAGCGTCACAGTCGCGTGAGCAATCTCCCTGCCATATTCATCTTTCTCTACAGAGCTGATCACATACTCATCTTCATTGATCCGCAGAGGCATCCCTTTCCTGATCGTCCCGGCTTCGGCAAGAATGACCTGCGCCTCATGGTTTTTCACTACGACAGTCGCATCTGTCTTTGTCTCCAGGATTCCCACAAAAGACCAGGCAAACAGCCCAGCCAAAAGAATAATGACAGCAATCAGGATCATCCAGATTCCCGGATTAGTCACCCGCAGATAGTCCGTCAGCTGTTCCGGTGAAGAGATCCGGTCCATTGTTTCCTGTCGAAAGATTTTCTGTTCTTCTCTATCTTCCATGATGCTCTCCCTTCCCTTCTTTATCTGTAAAGATTATACATGATTCTTTCCGTCCCTTCAAGAAAATACCTTGCCCCCCCGCAATCTAGAACATACGTTTGCTTTTTTGGCCAAAATATGCTATGATATGCTCAACAATATCAGAAAAGATCTAAATAATACTATCTATATTAGAAGAAAACTAAACCAGAAGAAAGAAGGCAAGAGCATGGACAAAACCTACATCTGTATCGACCTGAAGTCCTACTATGCCTCCGTGGAATGTGTGCACCGGGGGCTGGACCCGCTAAAAGCCCTCCTCCTGGTCGCTGATCCCAGCCGGTCAGACCAGACCATCTGCCTCGCAGTCTCCCCCGCCCTCAAGGCTATGGGAGTGCCCGCAAGACCACGACTGTTTGAAGCCAAACAGGCCATCCGAAACTACGAAGCGGTCCACCGGACTAGGATCCGCTATATCATTGCAGAACCCCGGATGGCAGAATACGAGCGGATCTCCGCCCTGATATACTCTATCTACCTGCGCTATGTGGCACCGGAAGATGTCCATGTGTATTCCATCGATGAATGCTTCATCGACTGCACCGCCTACCTCCATCTGTATCGGGAGGAAGCAGCCCGCAGCAGGGTCCATCCTGCCCACGCCCTGGCCATGACCATGATCCGGGATGTTCTGCGGACCACCGGCATTACCGCCACGGTGGGGATCGGCACCAACCTCTACCTGGCCAAGGTTGCCATGGACATAGTCGCAAAAAAATCCCCCGCCGACCGGGACGGGGTTCGAATCGCTGAACTGAATGAAGCGTCTTACAGATACCTCCTTTGGGATCACAAGCCCCTCACCGATTTCTGGCAGATCGGACCCGGAAAAGCAAGACGGCTGATGAATGCTCAAATGTACTCCATGGGCCAGGTAGCGGAACGAAGTCAGTGGGACGAAGAATTTTTTTACAAAACATTCGGAATCGACGGAGAGATCCTGATCGACCATGCCTGGGGAATTGAGCCGGTCACCATGCAGGATATCAAGAATTACCATACAGACAGCCACAGCCTCTCTAACGGCCAGGTCCTGCCCAGGCCCTACCGCTACGGAGAAGCCCGGCTGGTCTTCCGGGAGATGATCGAAGTCCTCTGCTCGGATATGGTTTTCAAGAGCCTGGAAGCTGTTGTATTTACCTGGTGGGTTTCCTACGACTATAAGAGTCTGGAAGTATGCCCGAACTACGAGGGGCCGGTCACGATCGACTACTACGGAAGGCTCCACCCCGTACACAGCCGGGGAACCGTGCGGATGAACCTGCCCACCAACTCTGTCCGGGCCATCACGGAAGCCCTGACAGCTTCCTTTGATCAAAAGACAGACCACCGCCTCCTGTACCGAAGACTCGGCGTATGCGCCGCTGACATCAAGGAAGACACCGGCTGCATCCAGCTGGACCTGTTCACAGACTACCAGGCCCTGGACAAAGAAAGACGGATCCAGCGGGCGATGCTGGAAGTCCGAATGAAATACGGGACGAACGCCCTCTTCAAAGGGATGAATCTTCTGGAAGGGGCCACGACCCTGGAAAGAAACCAGCAGATTGGCGGCCACAAAGCCTGACCCCCACTACTCTTCATCAGGATCCCATCTCTTTTTCCTGGGTTTGTTTTTCTGATCAAAACGATATCCGGGACGGGAGATCGGGATCCTGTTTAAGTTATTGAGTCTTTTCTGCTCTTTTTTAGAGAGTTTTTTGAACTCTTTTTTCACCATTTTTTTCAGTTTAGACATGATATCGCCTCCGAATAGGGTTGGATCAGTTTCTTCAGATTCAGCAAGGGCTTTTCCATAAGTAATTCCCGTCCCGGCTTATTGTTTTGCAAAGCATGAAAGCCAATATAGGCCAGCGGGTGCCCGGAAAGTTCTTTTGCCACAGCGCCCCGGTCATGGGAGTACTCCTCATAAAGGGCACGGGCCATCTCTGCCACCCGGTCAGCAAGGGATAGCATTTCCTCCAACTGCCAGTCGTAATACTTCAGTATAGCAGCCTGACCAGGTCTCATTTCACATAGTTCTGTAATCGTATATCCGCTGTTCATGATAAGGTCCAGGCAGTTTTCAGGGGAAAGATACACTGCTGCGATCTTATGCTTTACCAGATAATCGGGATTCTTGATCTTGACACGGTTCCAGTTGGTATCGACCACGACGAACCCTTCATGTTCCACGGACTTTTTATCGGCGTTCAGCCTGCGGGCAGCTTCGATACAATCCTTCAGGCTGTGAAGAGGATACTGTTCCGGCTTGATGATACCGATATCCTCCTCGGTCTCCTGCCCTGTCACATTGTGCCGGGTTCCCGTATGATAGAGCATCGGCCTGTCATAGTACACGACAACCTGGTTATCCGGTCCCACCAGCTCAAAAATATAAGTCTTCTCCTTATCCAGGTCATCCATGGGGATATCTCGGTAATTATCCGCATGCCGGATCATCGCCAGATAGGTGGGATAGATCCCTGTTTTTTCGATAACCGCATTGGCTGCGTCGATCACGCTGTTTGTGGAGAAGATCCAGCGTTCCTGCCGCTGCGAATACCAAAGTTTTATAATGGAACCGTCAATCTTTTCCTGCACGCGGGCGGTATCCCAATCGATCGGATCCGCATAACTTTCCTGGAAGTTGCCGAACTTTCTGAAGGGCCAGCAGACAACTTCCTGCTTTTCCGTATCCAGTATGATCCCCCGGGCCTCCTGCACAAGGGGGTCCGCAAAATGAGAATCATATCCGTAATTAAAGATGGCGTAGACGCCGTCTCTTTTTACCTTGAGTCCATATTCTTCCCACAACCGATCTTCCCAGTCCGGATGTTCGGAAAGATATCGGCATAATAAAGAATTCTTATTCATTTTTTCCTCCCATTCCATTTTACTAATGGGCCTCCATGTCGGCCTGACGCAGCCGCACCAGATCTTCATACATGGTCTCTCCCATCAACATCCGGTCCTTGTCTTCCCGTTTTGGAGTGTGTTGCCACGCAGTCAGGGGACGCATATGCCAGTTGATCAGGTTCGCTTGATAAAGAATGTCGTCCAGGTCCTTCTCTTCTCCGGCTTTCTCGCAAAGATAAAGGTAGGCTCCGTAATTCTCGTGTCCGTAATAGTGGGCAATCTCCGTGGGAACTCCTCTGCTGTTGGCGAATCTCTTTGTATACAGCTTGCCGATGTCATGATACCAGGCTGTCTCCTGCAGCTCTGCCGAATACCCCTTCCTGATACAATGGTCCCGGGCTGCATCCATATGCTGGCCCAGAGTCAGTGTATGGTAGGGATTATCCTGAAGAAAATCCGCTGCTTCCCCTCGCGGGAAAACATAGGGTTCTCCATTATAAAGAATCCGGATCCGGTCCCAGCCTTCATAATAATAGGGTGTTTCAAAGGAGCAGAGCATTCGGTAGATGGCCTCCTCGGGAACGTTCCTTTCCCTTGCGGCATTCCGGCTCAAGCAGGTTTCCGGGCTGGCTAAGACAATAACGCAGGTCTTTTGCTCCGCATACTTAGCCATGGTTCTCAACACGTGCATCCTCCGCTTTCTACTGAGATTGGTGGAATCCATGACACAGGATACTCCTTCCTTGAGGCTCTCCCGCATTCGCTTAGTCAGATGGGCAAATACTTCGGATGCTTTTCCCTGGATCTCTTCTTTCCCATACAGTTCTTTTCGAATCGCATCTGACGAATATATTTTATAGCCAAGTTCTTCATATCTTTTAGCTGCAGAACTTTTGCCGCTGCCCGGCAGTCCGACCAACATAACCAATTCCATCATTTCACCTCGCTGACATCGTGTTCCTTCCCTTTTAAGGAGATATATCTGGCCGGGTTGTCTCCAATACGGACAATGTTATTCCCGCATTCGACAAAACCCGAAGATTTCATGAGCATAAGGAACTTCTTCTTGACCTGCTCCAGATCATCTATGGAGCAGGTTTTCCTGTATAAGTACGGCTCCAATATAGCATAGCATTCCGCAATCTCTTTTTTAGTGTATATTTCAACTCCCTGACCAAGGGCCATGGCCTGCCCCAGCTGAAAAGCCATGCTCTTTCGCCGCTCGATCTGCTCCTTTTCCGGAACAGTCCACTCCAGGGTTCTTAAGTCTGTTGTTTCCAGTAGTTCTATCTTCCCGGTATAATCGCCTTTCAGGGCTGCCCTTGCCTGTCTTCTTAAGGTCGTATGCCGTAATTCCATGATCACTTTCCTGAGGACGGAAAGCAGTTTGACCGGCACATCCCGGCTGACGGAGCGTTCTATGAGCAACCGGTCTTCCTGTTCATGTAAAGGATAGGTCGCCTGCACAGCATTATTCACCTCATCCGGAAATCCTTTATAACACCATACCACGATACCATCCCTGGTAACGGCAAGATTCCGGTTCTCTGAAGGATCTTCATCGCAAAAACTCTTGCATTGTATGTGATCAGGTATCTCATCTGTGATATAGAGGACATCAAGATCAGTGCTGTCTCCGGACCCATGTATATAGCGGGCAAGAATATTCATAGCCATCTCCTTTTTTTGTGTGATGTTTCTGTGACAAACT
>CAMOYC010000069.1 GCA_946629665.1 uncultured Lachnospiraceae bacterium | reverse complement strand
CTTTCACTGTATCGATCAACCTTTTTTGCAATCTCTGAAAAAAGGTAATTTCCCTGAAGTTTCCGATAGTTCTCATTAATTTTGAACATAACAGGCCTCCTTATGTATGTCCTTGAATCAGCAGTGTAAAAATCTCCCCTTCGAATTAAAGCATATTTCTCCGGTTTTGTCTATTATTTATTCGCCGATTATGCAATTTTATTTGTTTTCGCATCCAGTCTCCCAAACATCCGAAAGAGCAGGAACAGGGAAAAGACCATACATAAGACTTCTTCACAGGGCTGTGCGTGGATCAGGCCATCATAACCCCATTTCTGATTAAAGAAGATCAGAAACGGGATATAGAGCAGCAGCTGTCTGACAATAGTGATCAGGAAAGCCTGCATTGGTTTTCCGATCGCATTGTAGGTATTCCTCACGATCGCGGTCACCCCTACAAAGGGAAGGATCAGCATGGCTGCCCGAAGTGTCTTCGTCCCGATGGCAAGGACCTCAGGAGACTGGGTGAACAGGCCGACAAGCCAGGGGGCAAATACCCCGAATAAGATCATGACCCCAATCTCGATCCCGTCAATCAGGAAGATGCCGGCAAGCACAAGCTGCCGCATCCTGCTGTAGTTTTTAGCTCCGTAGTTATAGCCCATCAGGGGCTGGCATCCTGCTGCCATCCCCTGATAGATATAGTTGCCAAAACTCATGATTTTGCTGGAAATTCCCATGGCGGCGACGGTCAGCCCGCCGTAGGCAGCGGCCAGGTTGTTTAGTACAAGGATGGAGGCGGTGGAAAGAAACTGCTCTAAAGTATGGGGAATCCCGACCACCATGATCTCCCGGATGATCCTGCGGTCCATCTTCAGCATATGGATGGAGGGCTGCAGGAGCGTCTTCTTTTTATAATAGTACCATAGGAAAATGAGGGTGCTAAGAACATTTCCCAGCACCGTGGCGATGGCGGCTCCCATGATCTGCAGGTCCAGGGCAAAAATGAAGATCGGATCAAGAATAATGTTCGCCACAGTTCCGGCTATCATTCCTACCATGGAATAAAAAGTGGAACCTTCGCTTCTCATCAGCTGACCGAAGGCATAATTGGCCATGCTGAAGACGGCCCCGGCAAACATGACCGCGGTATACTGGACTGTATAAGAAAATGTATCCTCCCTCGCTCCCAAAAGCTGCACAATAGGATGTAAAAAAACAAGTCCCGCTGCGCCCAGAACAAGTCCGCTGATCAGGATCATCTCAAATCCTATGGTGAGAGTATGCCTGGCTTCCTCGATTTTTCCGGCACCCATGCAGCGGGCTATATAAGAGGCACCACCGTTGCCGACGATGCCCGAGATTGCAATAAGTATCATCATGACAGGATAGGCCAGACTGGAGGCAGCCAGCTGGTAATCGTCATGAAGCAGGCCGATAAAATAGGTATCTGTTAAGTTATAGGCAACCATGAAAAGCATTCCCATGGTCACCGGAGCCCCCATCATGAAGACTGCTTTCACCGGAGCTTCTGATGATAAGATCCGGATTCTTTTATCTTTATTTATGTCCATATGATCAGTCCATTTCTGATTATTGTATTCACTGAAATCTATTCGCTGAAATCCGTATCCATGGCAATCTGGAGCGTGTAATCGGGATACTCTTTCTGCACTTCCTGATAGATTTCCCGGTAAACAGCATGACGGTCAGGAGCATCAAAACTGATCACCACATCAAAACGGATGGCCTTCTTCTCTTCATTCACATAGAATCCATGCATCTGCAGGATATGTTCATGCTTTAATACGATCTCACGGATCCGATCCCGGATCTTGGCTGCGTCATCATCTTTTGTGTTGACGGAATACACGCCAATCGCAGTGAGAATCACCCGGTACTTCTTGTATACATCCAGTGTGATCTGTCGGATCAGTTCATCCAGCTCACTGGCAGAAAAGGTATCCGGCACTTCGATGTGGATGGATCCATTGTAAGTGTCAGGCCCGTAATTGTTGAGTACCAGGTCGTAGGCTCCGCTGACTTCCGAATAGGAAACCACCGTTTTCTTGATCGCACGGGCAAGATCGGCATCTGCTCTTTCTCCGAGGATCTTGGACAAGGTATCTTTTAACATATCAATGCCGGACTTGATGATAATGACAGATATGATTGCGCCAAGCCAGGCTTCCAGGGAAATATGGGTTTTCATGTAAAGAACCGCAGCCACCAGGGTTGAGGCTGAAATGACGGAATCGAGGGTTGCATCCTCCCCTGAATTCACCAGGGAATCCGAGTTCACCTTCAGGCCCACACTCTTTACATAACGCCCAAGTACAATCTTCACAAGGACAGCCACGGCAACGATCAGCAGTGCCGTGAAATTGTAGTCCGGTGTGACCGGATGCAGAATCTTCTTTACCGACTCCACAAAAGATGTGATACCGGCATAGAGGACAAGGACGGCAATGACCATGGCACTCAGGTATTCGATCCTGCCATATCCGAAAGGATGCTCACGATCCGGCTCCTTGCCCGCCAGCTTGGTCCCTATGATCGTGATCAGGGAGGACGCTGCATCGGAAAGGTTGTTCACCGCATCCATGGTGATCGCTATGGAATGGGTCAGGGTTCCTATCAAAGCTTTAAAAACTGCTAAAAATACATTGGCCAGAATACCGATGATCGATGTCCGGATAATAATACGATCTCGCTTATTGCCTTGCTGGTCCGGCTGCAGCAGATTATGGCCATCCAGGCCTGCTGTTTCCTGATTCAAGGCTTCTTTTGCTTCTTTTAAAGAACTCATTTTCTTCTCCTTTTTATTTTTTTCATATCCCCTTTTTCAAACAGACTCATTCTATCATAGATGAACTTCCAATACAATGAGCCGGTGAACAGGAAAAGGGACTGCCTGCGCAGTCCCCTTCCTGTTAAAGTGGATTTTTCTAAAAAAGTGTATCTATAGCAATTTATTGGTACTATCTGGTTACAATATCAACCGGAACGTCAAAGATCTTAGCTACTTTGAGGATGGTATCGATATGTCTTCCGCTGCCTGCTGCAAAATGATGCGTCGGGCCGCACTCACTCCAGCGGGTTACGAACTCTGTTGCACCGCAGGTGAAGCGGGTTCTCATGTTGGTGTCACCGATGGAAAGGATCTTGCCTTCTTCATTAACACCCTCAGCTACGACGAACTTGAAGTGTCCCTCACCATCCTGTGTGATTGCCAGGTAGGTTACCGGTCCTAAATGAGGGTAGAACTGGGTCAGGTATCCGCCGCCTGTCTTGCCGTGGAAGACATCAACGATCTTCATGGTAGGCTTCTTTGCGGAGATATCAGCATCGCCGGATCCACTGTGGCCGATGATGGCAATATCATCATTGAAGTCGATGGAGTACATCTCAGCTAACTGGCCGGTGCCGCAGATTGTCTTCATGATGCTCATAGCCATGGCAACTTTCATGTCACCCTCAACTGCACAGGCAGTTCCCTGCTTGATCAGCATGGAGAATGCAGGAATCAGCATGCTGTCTAAGACTCCAGCCTGGCCCTTGGCATATCCGTCATAATGGGAAGCGATCAGACCGAGCTGCTCATCCTTAACCCACTGCTCAAAAGCAACAACATACTTAGCCATCTCCCAGATGTCCTCAACACCCTTGTTGCCTTCGATATCGAAAGTATCAAGGATCTCTTCAGCCTTGGCACGGATTGCTGCTTCATCAGTGATATCGTCAGCGATCGCCCACATTTTCTCCCAGTCAAACTGCTTGGTGTAGAGGAACATTCTGCGGTAGAGGTTGGACTCGTCAATGTAGAGGTCCATCATTCCGGGATAAGGTCTTCCGATCTGAGCGATGTTGGTATCACGGAATCTTCTTCTTACCTGAGCTGCACGGCACCAGGAATCGATCTCGGCTGCAACAGCAGGATCTCCACCTTCAACAACGCCGGTGATCACTGCATGTCTCTTGCCGTATCTCTCAAGGTCTGCAACCATCTCGCCTACAGCGCCGCATGCGTAGCCTTCACCGAGCCAGGAAGCAATGTCTGTGTGATCATAATCTAAAGCTTTCAGCTTCTGGACATTAACCAGAACAACCGGAACATCCAGATCTCTTACTGCGGGAAGCATGTTGTAGGATGTTGCGTAGGTGAGCAGCTGAAGAAATACAAGATCAACGTCTGCAGCACGGAATTTATTTCCTGCTTCCTGGGACTGCTCTTTTGTAGTAACGATTCCACCGTCGATGATCTCTACGGTGTCCGGAAGTGTCTTTTTAAATGCGTCATACTGACTTTCGAATTCAGGTACGAGTGACGGGAACTGCGGAAGATAAGCTCCCAGAGCGATTGAGAATACACCAACTTTTGCCTTTGTGTTAACCAGCATTGTTTTTCCCTCCTAAAATACATTGTTATTTAAAATTCGAATTAGCTTTTACTGCTGTTAATCTATTTGTACACCTTGACTTCGGAGGAAAAAACAGAACATTCATAAGAAATAGGGGAAAATATTTCTTTTTTAGAAATATCTCCCCCCATCAGGCAATGTTATGATTCAGCTGCGTTCGGCAAGGAAGGCGTCAATGGCTTCCTTGGTCGGCAGAGAAGGCTGTGCGCCCAGATACTGTACGGAAATTGCAGCAGCTGCGCTGGCATATCTTGCGGAAGCAATGATGTCACCGGTCTCGGCAAACTGTTTTACCAGTACTCCGGTAAAGCAGTCTCCGGCAGCCGTCGGGTCCACCGCATCCACCTTGAAAGCAGGTACCATCTGGCAGATCCCTTCCCCATAAATGAAGGAACCCTTTTCTCCCATTTTCAGAACAACATACTTACAGCCGGATCGCTCCATCAACAGTTTGGATGCTTCTTCCCCGGTCTTCTCATCGACGGGCAGGATCCCGCAAAGTGCATCGCACTCAGTCTCATTGGGAGAAAGAATGGTGATCCCCTGGAATTTCTCGATCGGATATTCCTGGGCAGGACCACAGTCGAGACAGGTGATCATTCCACGGGCTTTTGCCATTTCAAAAGCGTGGACATTACTTTCCAGAGGAACTTCCAGCTGCATCATCAAGGCATCGTACTCTTTCCCCTCAAATGCATCGCAGGCTGCCTGTGGAGTAGTTGCCATGTTGGCTCCGGTATAGATGGCGATCCGGTTCATGCCGTCTTCTTCCAGCATGATAACTGCCAGGCCGGTATTCTCTCCCTCTTTCATCTTCAGGTTGGAAACATCGATCCCCACATCCTTCAGCATGCCAAGTAAAGCTTCCCCGTTTGCATCCTTACCGAGCGTTGCGCAAACGGAAACTTCTGCTCCGGCCTTCGCTGCGGCAACTGCAGAGTTGCTTCCTTTTCCACCTCCCGCATTGGAATAAGTGGTACCCAGTATACTTTCACTGGGACGGGGAACCCTGGGCATCTGCAGAATCAGATCCATCATGATACTTCCCATCATTAAAACTTTAGCTGCCATAAAAACCCCTCCTTAATACTTTATATGATCATCAAAAAGCCGGAGAACAATGACTTATGTGATGTCCTCCGGCTTATAAGTACAAATATGAAATTAGAAAATGCCAAGCAGGTCGCTGTAAGCTGTGAGCGCTCCGTCTGTATCCTTAGCCAGAACTCTCTTGGCCAGAAGCTTACCAAGCTGAACACCTTCCTGGTCGAAGCTGTTGATATTCCATGTGAAGCCCTGGAACATGACTTTGTTCTCAAAATGAGCGAGCAGTGCGCCGAGGGATTCCGGTGTCAGTTTATCCGCAACGATGATACTGGAAGGTCTGCTTCCTGCAAAGTACTTGTTCTTATTATCGTCATCCTTGCCTAATGCAAATGCTACGATCTGAGCAGCTACGTTCGCACAGAGTTTCTGCTGGCTTGTGGAGCCTTCGATCACAACATCGTTCTCCATCTGGTTGTTCTTGTAACCAACAAACTGTAACGGAACGATTCCGGTTCCCTGATGAAGAAGCTGGTAGAAGGAATGCTGTCCGTTGGTTCCAGGCTCACCAAAGATGATCGGGCCTGTGAGGTAGTCGATTGGCTCACCAAAACGGTTCACGCTCTTACCGTTGGACTCCATATCCAGCTGCTGCAGATGAGCAGGGAAACGGCTTAAAGCCTGGGAATAAGGAAGAACGGCTGTGGTGTTGTATCCTAAGAAGTTACGCTCATATACGCCGATCAGGGCATCTAAGAGGGCAGGATTCTTCCTGATGTCCGGATTCTTTGCCAGCTCGTCTTCCGCATGGGCACCATTCATGATGCGTTCAAAGATCTCCGGTCCGAAAGCCAGGGAAAGGATTGCGCCGCCTACTGCGGAGGAGGAAGAAAATCTTCCGCCGATAAAATCATCCATATAGAAGGAATCAAGATAGTCCGGATTATGAGCAAGCGGAGAGGTCTCACTGGTTACAGCCAGCATATGTTTGGAAGGATCAAGACCGGCCTTTGTAAGAGCATCTTTGACAAAAGCTTCGTTGGTCAGGGTCTCCAGAGTAGTACCGGACTTGGATACTACGATAAACAGAGATTTTGCCACATCGATGTTGGCAAGAACTGCGGAAGCATCATCAGGATCAACGTTACTGATGAACTTTGCTTCCATCTTTAATGTGTTATTCACTTTAGCCCAGTTTTCGAGGGCCAGATATAAAGCACGGGGACCAAGGTCACTTCCGCCGATACCGATCTGTACGGCTGTGGTAAACTTCTCACCCGCTTCATTCACGATCTCCCCGGCATGAACTTTCTTTGCAAAATCGCCGGCTCTCTTCTGCTGAGCCAGATAAAACTCTCTCTTGTTGATGCCGTCATGGATCACATCGTCACCAAGCTGTCCGCGGCAGAGCTGATGAAGTACAAGACGCTGCTCTCCAACATTGATCACATCACCGTTGTAGAGAGCTTTATACTTCTCAGTCAGAGAAGCCTCATCAGCAAGGCCCTGCAGAGCTGCCAGGAGCTCATCATCCACCTGTTTAGCCGCATAGCTGTAAACCATGTTGTTGGACATCGGTACCTGATACTCCGCAACACGTTTTGCCCCGTTCTCACCAGCCATAGCTTCCTTCACATCAACAGGTGTCAATGCTGCAAGGGTTTTGATGGATTCCAGTTTGCTAAAATTCTCCCATTTCATGTTAATATCTCCTCTCCTACATGATAATTCAAAGTCAAAGGGAATCTTTAAATAATTATTATATAGTTCTGATGAACTGATTATACTAAAAAAGATGATCCATTTCAATAAATCTGCAGAATTCGCAATGAAATCTAAAGATTTACCATTGCTCTATTGCTTTTTCGGTCTCACAACAAAATCGCTGACCTGACCAAACCGGTAACCCTCTTTTTTCAGATAAGTGATCACCCGGGGCAAAGCATCCCGGTTGGACCTGGAAACAATATGGATCAGAGGCATCATTCCGCAGAAATGATGTTTTTCGAATTTTTCGACAACATAATCTGCCCCCTGCTCGTCTTTTGGCTCATAATCATAATAAGCCAGACTCCAGAGCATGGTAGCGTAGCCCATGTCCTTCATAACTTTCATGACCCGCACACTGTAAACTCCCTCCGGCGGTCTCATGAACTTATCCATCTTGTAGCCGGTCTTTTTCTTCATGGTCCTGGCACACTGACGGATTTCTTTTTTCATCTTCTTTACAGAACATTCGGTCAGACGGGGATGGTTAGAGGTATGGTTTCCTACCAGATGTCCATCCTTTTTCATCTGTTTCACGATGGATGGATTCTTTTTGACATATCGCTCGGTCACAAAGAAGATCGCTTTTACTTTATGTTTCTTCAATGTCTTTAAGATAGACCTGGTGTAGCCGTTTTCATAGCCACAGTCAAAAGTCAGGTAGATCACTTTCTTATGCTTTTTTGCAGCATACTTATCGTAAACATAAGTATTATATCTGGATAGTTTCACTCCGCCGGGTTTTTCATACCCCGGAGCTTTATGGTCTGTCCTTAATTTAAGGCCGAATTCAACGGTCCTGTTGGAATATTCGGAATAATCCGTCTTTTTGGCAAACACGTGGACAGACAGGATGACCAGGAGCAGCACAATAAGGATGATGCCTATTCTTTTTTTACTCATTTAGCTTTTCCTCCTGTTAATTTCTTTCTGCAGTATACCACAAAATGATGAAGTCTGTTATAATAATTAAATGAAACTATTTATCTTTAATGAGAGGAGAAGACATTTTTATGGAACAGCAGACAAAAACCGGCACGATGGACCGTCTTTTCAGACTTAGTGAAAATCACACGGATGTGAAGACGGAAATCCTCGCCGGTATCACTACTTTTATGACCATGGCCTACATCCTGGCCGTCAACCCCAACATCTTAAGTGCTGCAGGCATGGACCGGGGAGCAGTATTCACAGCCACTGCTCTGGCTGCCTTTCTGGCGACAATGATGATGGCAATCTTTTCCAATTACCCCTTCGTCCTTGCCCCGGGCATGGGACTCAATGCCTACTTTGCCTACACAGTTGTCATCCAGATGGGTTACACCTGGCAGACTGCCCTTGCCGCTGTCTTTATTGAAGGTTTCATTTTTATCATCCTGTCCCTGACGAATGTGCGGGAAGCGATTTTTAATGCGATCCCCATGAACCTGAAACACGCGGTATCAGCCGGAATCGGTATCTACATCGCATTTATCGGAATGCAGAATGCCAAGATCGTTGTGGACAGTACTACGCTTGTCAGCGTCTATCCTTTTAAATCTTCCCTGGAAGACGGAAGCTTCTGGCATGAAGGAATCACTGTAGTACTTGCCCTGATCGGTATCCTGATCACATCGATCCTGATGGTAAAAAATGTTAGGGGAAACATCCTCTGGGGTATCCTGATCACCTGGGGACTTGGTATCATCTGTGAGATCAGTGGGCTCTATGTTCCGGATCCGGAAATAGGAATGTTCTCCGTTCTTCCGGATTTTTCTTCCGGCCTTTCTGTACCCAGCGTGATGCCGACTTTGGCGAAAGTGGATTTCAGCAACATTTTTTCATTGAATTTTGTCGTTGTCATGTTTGCCTTCCTGTTTGTGGACCTGTTTGATACGTTGGGAACACTCATCGGAGTCGCATCTAAAGCGAATATGCTGGACGAAGAAGGTAAACTGCCCAATATCCGGGGTGCCCTTCTGGCAGATTCCATCGGAACATCGGCAGGTGCGTTACTTGGAACATCCACTACCACCACTTTCGTGGAAAGTGCAGCTGGCGTTGCAGCAGGCGGAAGGACCGGACTGACGGCAGTAACTGCAGCGATCCTCTTCGCCTTATCCATGTTCCTGTCCCCGATCTTCCTTGCGATCCCTTCCTTCGCAACGGCACCGGCCCTGATCGCTGTCGGATTCCTCATGATCACATCCATTCTGGACGTTGATTTCAGCGATTTCACCGAAGCGATACCGGCATATATCTGTATGACGGCTATGCCTTTTATGTACAGTATCAGTGAAGGTATCTCCATGGGGATCATTTCTTACGTTGTGATCAACCTGATCACCGGCAACTATAAGAAGAAAAAGATCAGCCCGCTCATGTATGTGCTTGCCATTGCCTTTGTACTGAAATACGTGCTCGTCTGATTCCTGCCATCGGATAGCAATCCATAAAAAATCCCGCTTAGGTTTCCTCCCTTCAGGACGACCCAGGCGGGTTTTTTACATTATCAGCCAAGCAGTCTCCAACCGTTTCTGCGGATGATCCTTATCATATTGCTCCTGCCAACCGGATTCATGGTGTGGATCCGGATCGGATATGCTCTTTTCGTTCGTTCCATCCAATCAAGAATATGAATGAAATCTCCTCCGTCTACTGCGTAATCTCCCGCATCGTGATCAAGGTCCAGATACTCGATCTCCTCGTGATCCTCTTCTGCCCGGCAGATACATTTTTTCACTTCATTGACAGACCGGCACCAGACATGACAGGAAGCCGGAAGCGGTCTCAGGTCGTCTACCCATATTCTCATAGATTACCCCCATCAATCGATCAGATATTGAACGCTCCCGCCACTTAATCCGATGAAACGGATTTGAAGTGGGGGATTCCT
>CAMOYC010000068.1 GCA_946629665.1 uncultured Lachnospiraceae bacterium | reverse complement strand
ATTCCGGAGAACACCTGGTAAACGGGATGATCCATAAGCATTACGGCTATGAAAACGTGGGCTTCCACCTGGGGGCGGAGCTGGTCACCATTGACCTTTCCGGCCCGCTCACTCCCGAGCAACTGGTGTGGATCGAGGAAGAAGTCAATCGCTACATCTGGGAAAACCATGAAACCCGGATCCTCTATCCCGATGAGGAGGAATTGAAAACCCTTCCTTTCCGGAGCAAGAAGGAGCTGACCGGGGAAGTGAGACTGGTTGATTTTCCGGGCGGAGATCTCTGCGCCTGCTGCGGTCTTCACGTCAGAGCAACTGGTGAGATCGGCCTGGTAAAACTTCTCTCTGCCAAAAAGTTCCACGAGGGCGTGAGGATCGAGATGGTATCCGGACGTCGGGCAATGGATCTGTTGAACGTCCATTTCAGGGAGAACAGCCTCGTGGGTGTTGCCCTGTCCGTCAAGGCCGGAGATACTTCGGAAGCGGTGGACCGTCTGCTGGAAGAGAACTATCATCTGAAGGGTCAGGTGATCGGAAACCAGCAGAAACTGTATGCTATGATCTCTCAAACATGCAGGGGCCGGGGCAATGTGCTTGTCATAACCGACGGGATGGCAGCTGCGGATATCCGGAAATGTACGGATTCCATACTGGATACCTGCGGGGGCAAGGCAGTACTCCTCTCCGGCAATGACCGGGAAGGTTACCGGTACGCAGCGGGAGAAAGGGACGGGAACGTCAAGGAACTGACAGCCCGGATCAACCGGGACCTGCAGGGCCGTGGCGGCGGCAAACCCTTCTTTACCCAGGGTTCTCTAAAGACATCCCTCGATGCCATCCTGACATTTTTTGAGAAGGAAGGTTTTGCGAAAATCATGCTAAACTCTTAGGCAGGCGAGCCGGTTTACAAGGCAGAGAAAATGAGCTATCATTGAGACAGTATCTGCTTGTTATACAGACATTGATCAAATGAGGAGGTTGTGATGAGAGTAAACAGGAGATCTTTTCTGGCGGTTTTGCTTGCGGGCATCATGGTATTGTCCCTCGGGGCATGCGGCGCCGGAAAAGATGATGCAGAGGATAAGACAAGCGAAGAAACCACTTCTGTGGAAAGTACGACCGAAGAGGCGCCCCAGGTTACTCTTCCTGAGAATTTTGATAACATGAATTTCCCAATCCTGGCCCTGCTCGTGCAGGAGAATGCCAAGGGCTACGAATATTACAGCCAGGACCAGGAGGATGCGGAACCGGATTCCTTCTTCTATCCCATGGCGGTGCTTACCTCCCTCATGGAGACCCAGTCCCCCTATGGAGACGGGATCGAAGATGATTCCCACTACATCATCACTGAAAACACGGCAGACATGTACGCTTCCGCCCTTTACAGCCAGTACGCGGAAGGCAATATGGAATTCCCCGAGATCCCCGATGATGATAAGTATGCATCCCGGGATGACGAAACCGGCGACCTTGAATTCATAAAAGGAAATGTAGATGATGAGATCGTGATCAAATCCTGCGAGGAGCAGGGACAGGACTACAGCCTGACAGTGGATCTTACCGGAGCCGGCGAGGATGATTTGAAGGGCACCTACACGGTAGTGATTACCCGCAACGGTTTTGAAGGTGAGGATAATCATTTCTACTATTCCGTGAAATCTGTTCTGACGGAAGCCCAGTACGACTTCAGCGGGGACGATGAGAATGCTCCGGAAACAGATTCCGAGCAGGCTGAGGAGTTGGATACCCAGACGGAGGCCAGCGATGAGGAGGAGGCCGGCGACCCGGACAGCGAAGAGTATGATCCCAGTATCGATGACGAGGAGACCGCGGATGAGTACGAGTCCGGGGACGGGGAAGAGATCAGCCGGGAAGAGGCCCAGGAGCTCGCTTCCGAATATTATGGTTCCGATGCCACCTACAACGGGATGGTAACCATCGGCAATGATGAATATTATGACTTTACGGTCAGTGACGGCGACACACCGGATGTTCTGGTTTCCAAAGATGGAGAGAACGTGATGGGCGCCACGAAGAATGAAGATGACGACACCTGGTCCTTCGACCAGTAAACAGGATGGAAAGCCGGGCCATGGGCCTGGCTTTTTTCCGTGAAAGGAGAAGAAGGAGGAGAGGAAGAAAATGATTGCAGGAATCAGTATTTTTGGTACCGTGGCTGCCCTGACCGCCCTGGTATGCGGTCTGGAATGGTATCTGGGCAGGTATGTTCTGAAGGACCTGTTCGGGAAGAGACTGCATTTACGTGGAAAGAACGGAAAAACGACAGAGATACTCCGCTTCGAACACCTGGAGAATCCGGGTGCTGCCGGAGGGCTGCTTCAGGGCAGGGAAAAACTGCTGGACCGGCTGACCCTGGCCTGCCTGGTCCTGCTGGCTATGGAAATGATGTACCGGGTCCTGGTCCGGAAGCATAAGGTGACCATGGGATACGGAATGCTCCTGGCAGGCGGGATCAGCAACTTCCTGCAAAGAAGAAAGAAAGGGACTGTCACGGATTATATCCGATTTCCTTCTCTGCCGGGCTTATGGCTGCCGAGGCTGGTTTTCAATCTGGCAGATTTTTTTGTTTTCCTGGGATGCATCCTGGTCCTCTTTTTCAAGAAAGATACAGAATGATTTTTATCAAAATTTTGCCCTAAATTTCTGACAATTTTGTCAAAGATAAAAATTTGAAATTAGGCCTTGACTTATTTTCCTTTGTGCAAAACTAACGAAAATCCAGCCTGAGACCTCTTGTTCCAAACCATTCCCAGATGTTGGGAGGAGCCTCTTCCCGAGATCTATCCACAGAAAAACCGGGAAAAAAGCCCTAAAAATAAACTTATCCACCAACTTATCCACATTATCCACGAAAAACAGGCAGAATTGAGAGATTTCGATGTGTTCGTCAATCCAAAACATCCGTTTTGTAAATTTTTTTTGATTGGATAATAATGGAATATAAAGTGCCTGTTTTTTGCTCCTGAAATATTCTGGAATTGGTCATAAAATCGTGAAAATTCAGTGAATTCTTTTCCGGTTTTCTGTTAATTTTTATGCTTACCGTTGCTATCCGGAGCATTTCTTGGTATAATACAGACATCTGAAAAACGAGTTTTTTCAGGATTAATTCAATAAAGGAGTGTGATCCTATGCGTTATATTATTTACGGTAAAAACCTGGAGGTATCAGAATCTTTAAAGCAGGCGATCTACGATAAGTTCAGCAAGCTGGATAAGTTTTTTACCCCAGAGACAGAAGTTCAGGTCACATTAAGTGTGGAGAGAGAGAACCAGACTGTTGAGGCAACCATCCCCATGAAGAGAAACATTCTCCGTGCGGAGCAGACCACAACAGATATGTATGCCTCGATCGACGCGGCAGTCGATGTACTTGAGCGCATGGTGCGTAAGTATAAGACCAAGATTTCCAGCCACGGCAAGGGCGGCGGCACATTTACAGACGCTTTCCTCGAGGAAGAGGTTGATAATCATGAGACTGTCACCATCACCAGAAGCAAGAGATTTGCGATCAAGCCGATGGATGTTGAGGAAGCATGCGTACAGATGGAACTTCTCGGACACAGTTTCTTCGTGTTCCGCAATGCGGATACCTTCGAGGTGAATGTGGTTTACAAGAGGAAAGATAAGACTTACGGACTGATCGAACCGGAATTTTAAAAGATAGTGATTATCCTGAGATAGATTAGCAGGAGTCCTTGAATGAATATGATCGGGCGCTTCCCAGCATTTAGGTTGCGGGAAGCGCCCTTTGTTGAGCCCGGGGCAGATTCTGAAAGAATATTTAAAGATTTATTCGCTTGAAATGGGAGTATATCAATGTTACAATAAAATCCGTATGTTCTGTAGCAGGGGACAAGTGCGTCCTTTTGCAGGTTCCCCGGGAACAGAAGACAGCGGATAGGAGGTTCATATGGGACTTGTTGATAAATTATTTGGAAGCAAAAGTGATAAAGAGATCCGCCGGATCACAAAGTATGTGGATGCGATCGATGCTCTCGATGAGCAGATGCAGGCATTGTCTGATGAAGAACTGAAGGCAAAGACCCAGGAATTCAAGGACAGACTTGCAGCCGGGGAAACTCTGGATGATCTGCTGGTAGAAGCTTTTGCTGCTGTGAGGGAAGCTTCCAGCAGGACGATCGGATTAAAGCATTACCGGGTTCAGCTGATGGGCGGTATCGTACTTCACCAGGGCAGGATTGCTGAGATGAAGACCGGTGAAGGTAAGACATTGGTTTCAACCCTTCCTGCTTATCTGAATGCACTGGAAGGCAAGGGCGTTCACATTGTAACGGTCAATGATTACCTGGCCCAGCGTGATGCGGACTGGATGAGACCGGTCCACGCTGCTTTGGGACTGACAGTCGGAGTGGTCCTGAACAGCTACAACAACGAAGAACGTAAAGCAGCCTATGACTGTGATATTACATACATTACCAATAATGAGCTGGGATTCGATTATCTGCGTGATAACATGGTCATCTTTAAGAAGGACCTGGTGCAGAGAGACCTGCATTATGCGATCGTGGACGAGGTCGATTCCGTACTGATCGATGAGGCCAGAACTCCTTTGATCATTTCCGGTCAGAGCGGCAAGTCTACAGACCTTTACCGGGCCTGTGACGTACTTGCAAGGCAGATGCAGAGAGGAACCTCTGACGGTGAGCTTTCCAGGATGGATGCGATCATGGGAATCGACATCGAGGAGGATGGAGACTTCCTTGTGAATGAGAAAGAGAAGCAGGTTATGCTGACCCAGGAAGGTGTGAAGAAGGTTGAGCAGTTCTTCCATATCAAGAACCTGGCTGATCCGGAGCATCTGGAGATCCAGCATAATATCATTCTTGCTCTTCGGGCCCACAATCTGATGTTCCGTGATCAGGACTATGTGGTGAAAGATAATGAAGTACTGATCGTTGATGAGTTTACCGGCCGTATCATGCCGGGCCGCCGTTATTCCGACGGACTCCATCAGGCGATCGAGGCCAAGGAACATGTGAAGGTGAACAGAGAGTCCAAGACGCTGGCTACCATCACGTTCCAGAACTTCTTTAACAAGTATGACAAGAAGGCCGGCATGACCGGTACTGCCATGACAGAGGACAAGGAGTTCATGGATATCTATGGCATGGATGTTGTGGAGATTCCCACCAACAAGCCTATGATCCGTGTGGATCACGAAGATGCGATCTACATGACCAAGAAGGAGAAAATGAACGCGGTAATCCGCGATATCGTAGAGTCC
Organism: uncultured Lachnospiraceae bacterium; assembly: GCA_946629665.1. Classification (GTDB taxonomy): domain Bacteria; phylum Bacillota; class Clostridia; order Lachnospirales; family Lachnospiraceae; genus Anaerobutyricum. Next base: position 4,911 of record CAMOYC010000068.1, on the reverse strand, counting down.
CACCAGAAAGGCCAGCCGGTCCTGGTAGGTACCATCAACATTGATACCTCCGAGGAGGTCAGCCGGATGCTTTCCCGCCAGGGAGTAAAGCATAACGTGCTGAACGCCAAGTTCCACGAGCTTGAAGCGGACATCATCAAAGACGCCGGACAGGAAGGGGCGGTTACCATCGCTACCAACATGGCTGGTCGAGGAACCGATATCAAGCTTGGTGAAGGAGTCGCAGCCCTGGGTGGTCTCAAGATCATCGGTACCGAACGTCATGAAAGCCGGCGAATCGATAACCAGTTGCGAGGACGTTCCGGCCGTCAGGGAGATCCGGGAGAATCCAAATTCTACCTGTCCCTGGAAGATGACCTGATGAGACTGTTCGGATCCGAGAGGATGATGGCAGTTTATAAGGCTCTGAAGATTCCGGAGGGTGAGGAGATCCAGCATAAGACGATCTCCAAGCAGATTGAGAAAGCGCAGAAGAAGATTGAGAATAACAACTTTGGTATCCGCCGCAACCTTCTCGATTACGACCAGGTGAACAATGACCAGCGAGAAGTTATTTACGCGGAAAGACGCCGTGTTCTCGACGGAGAGAGCATGCAGGATGTTATCTACAAGATGATCCAGGATGTGGTGGCGGACGATGTGAACATGATCGTTGGCGAACAGCCCCTGAAGGACAGTGACCTGGTTCAGCTGAACGAATCTCTTCGCCGTAAAATTCCGTTAAAGCCGATCCGCTTTACGGAGGAGGAACTGGAATCCGACGACATCCAGGCTGTGATCGAGCGGCTGCAGGATGAGGCGATGGAAATTTACCACGCCAAGGAGAAAGAGTTTGACGATTTCGCCAGAAAGAACGCACCGCAGACCGAGGAGGAGATGGAGGAGCTGGATGATGAGCAGACAGCGATCTTCCAGTCCGGGATCCGTGAGGTCGAGCGTGTAATCCTGCTCCGTGTGATTGACAGCAAGTGGATGAACCACATTGATGATATGGACCAGCTCCGCCAGAGCATCAGCCTTCAGTCTTATGCCCAGAAGGATCCGGTAGTCCAGTACAAGTTCCTGGGCTACGAGATGTTTGAGGAGATGACCAGGAATATCCGCCATGACACTGTCGGCGGTCTGATGCATGTACAGATCGAGCAGAAGGTGGAGAGGGAGCAGGTTGCCAAGGCAACAGGCACCAACAAGGATGATACCCTTCAGAAAGGCCCCTACCGCAGAAAAGAGGCTAAGATCGGAAGAAATCAGCCTTGTCCGTGTGGCTCCGGAAAGAAATATAAGAACTGCCACGGCAAGTTCGCAAGCTAATAGAGATGTAAAGGATCAGACGGTCGCCGGCTCCCCAGGGGAACCGGCGGCCATTTGAGTAAGGAAATAGAAGGAGGAAGAAGCTTTGGTTGAACTGGATCAGTATCGCTTAACCCTGAATGAATATAAAGAACCGATGGAAGAGCTGAAGCTTGCCCTGGGACTTGACCGGAAACAGAAGCGTATCAATGAACTGGAAAAAGAGATGCGGGCTGATAATTTCTGGGATGATCCGGCTGCGGCCCAGGAAGTGATGAAAGAGTTGAAAGAGCTCAAGGACAGCGTGAGCTCCTTCCGCTCCATGGAGCTGATCATGGATGATATTGAGACCATGATCGAGCTTGGAGACGAAGAAAATGATGCCAGTGTGATCGGGGAGATCGAAGAGCTGCTCGGTACATTTTCTGCACAGTTTGACGAGATGAAGATACAGACTCTCTTCTCCGGAGAGTATGATGATAATGACGCGATCGTGACCCTGCATGCAGGAGCCGGCGGGACCGAGTCCTGCGACTGGACCGGCATGCTTTACCGCATGTACTCCAAGTGGGCGGACAGCCACGGTTTTAAGGTGGAAGTCCTGGACTATCTTGACGGAGATGAGGCGGGGATCAAGACGATCACTTTCCAGGTAAGCGGAGAGCATGCTTACGGCTATCTGAAGTCGGAAAGAGGAGTGCACCGGCTGGTGCGGATCTCCCCCTTTAATGCAGCGGGCAAAAGGCAGACGTCTTTTGCTTCCTGCGATGTGATGCCGGATATCGACAAGGATGTTTCCGTGGAGATCGCGGATGAGGATATCCGCATCGATACCTACCGCTCCAGCGGAGCCGGCGGTCAGCACGTCAACAAGACGGACTCTGCGATCCGAATCACCCACCTGCCCACCGGTGTGGTAGTACAGTGCCAGAATGAGCGGTCCCAGCATAAGAATAAAGACAAGGCGATGCAGATCCTGAAGGCCAGACTCTATCTGCTGAAGGAGCAGGAGAAGCAGGAGAAGCTGTCCGACATCCGCGGAGAGGTTTCCGACAACGGATGGGGAAGCCAGATCCGGTCTTACGTGATGCAGCCCTACACCATGGTCAAGGACCATCGGACAGGCGAGGAGATCGGGAATGCGCAGAGTGTCTTAGACGGCAACCTGGATCCTTTCATGAACGCTTACTTACGCTGGATCAGCAACACAGACCAAGGAGAATGACATGGATATTATAAAACAGCTGGCAGCGGAGTTATCTGTCCGTGAGGGACAGGTGCAGGCTGCCGTGAATCTGATCGATGAAGGGAATACCATTCCTTTTATTGCCCGTTACCGTAAAGAAGCAACCGGAGCCCTGAATGACGAGGTGCTCCGCAACCTGAACGAGAGACTTGCTTACCTGCGAAATCTGGAAGAAAAGAAGGAGCAGGTGATCCATGCGATCGCTGAGCAGGAGAAACTGACCCCGGAGCTGGAGAAGCAGATCCGGGAGGCAGAGACCATGGTTGCGGTGGATGACCTTTACCGGCCTTACCGGCCCAAAAAACGGACCCGGGCCACCATGGCCAGAGAGAAGGGCCTGGAGCCGCTGGCTGAGCTGATCATGACCCAGGAAGGGGACCGGCCAATTGAGGAGGCGGCAGCCGCCTTTGTGGATGAAGAAAAAGGTGTTTCTTCTGTGGAAGAAGCATTGGCAGGGGCCAGGGATATTGTCGCGGAGGAAGTGGCAGACCGGGCAGACCTGCGAGAGGGGATCCGAAGCTGGACCTTCAAGAGGGGCCTGCTCACCGTGAGGGCCAAGGACGAGAAAACCGAGTCCGTCTACGAGACCTACTACCGGTTCAACGAACCGATCTCCAGCCTGACCGGCCACCGGATCCTGGCCATCAATCGCGGTGAGAAAGAAAAGTTCCTGACCGTCAAGGTGGATGCCCCGGCAGACCCGATCGTCGGAGCGATGGTCAGAACCCTGGTCACCGGAGAAAATGAAAGCGCCGCAGACCAGATGAAGGAAGCTGTCCGGGACAGCTACAACCGTCTGCTGGCTCCGGCCATCGAGAGAGATATCCGAAGCACATTGACAGAAACAGCCCAGGAAGGCGCAATCAGTGTCTTCGGCAAGAATTTAAAACAGCTGCTCATGGCACCCCCTATCGCCGGCAAGACCGTGCTTGGCTGGGATCCGGCCTTCCGGACCGGCTGCAAACTCGCGGTGGTAGACCCCACCGGCAAGGTTCTGGACACGGTAGTTGTGTATCCGACGGAACCCCAGAAGAAGATCCGGGAAGCGAAAAAGATCGTGAGCGGCATGATCAAAAAGTACGGGATTTCCCTGATCAGCCTCGGCAACGGGACTGCCTCCCGGGAGTCGGAGCAGGTGATCGTGGAGATGCTGAAGGAGATCCCGGAGCATGTATCCTACGTGATCGTCAACGAAGCCGGAGCTTCCGTGTATTCCGCCAGCAAGCTGGCAACCGAGGAGTTCCCGGAATTTGATGTGGGTCAGAGAAGTGCAGCCTCCATCGCGAGAAGACTGCAGGATCCGCTGGCTGAGCTGGTCAAGATCGACCCCAAGGCGATCGGTGTGGGCCAGTACCAGCATGACATGAACCAGAAGAAGCTGGAAGAGACCCTGGGCGGCGTCGTGGAAGATTGTGTGAATGCGGTCGGTGTGGACCTGAATACGGCATCCGCCCCGCTGCTGTCCTACATTTCCGGCGTCAGCAAGACCGTCGCAAAGAACATCGTTGCCTACCGGGAAGAAAATGGACGTTTCCACACCAGAAAAGAACTTTTGAAGGTGCCGAAACTTGGACCCAAAGCCTTCCTGCAGTGCGCAGGTTTCCTCCGGATCCCGGGCGGGGATGAACCCCTTGACAACACCAGCGTGCATCCCGAATCCTACGATGCAGCCAGGAAACTCCTGGTCGACCTGGGCTTTGACCCGGAGATGATGCAGGCAGGAGGTTTGAAACAGCTTCGGTCCACGCTCAACAAGACGGTATCCGGCAAGGAGGAGAAAAAGGAAGCCCTGGCAGAAGAACTGGGCATCGGCGTGCTCACTCTGGACGACATCGTTGACGAACTGGAAAAACCGGGCAGAGATCCCCGAAGCGACATGCCGGCCCCGATCCTCAGGACCGACGTCCTGGAGATGAAGGATTTAAAAGAAGGCATGGTATTAAAGGGGACCGTGAGAAATGTCATTGATTTCGGTGCCTTTGTGGATATCGGTGTCCACCAGGATGGTCTGGTGCACATCTCCGAGATGTCCAACCGATTCATCAAACACCCCATGGAAGTTGTGAGCGTGGGAGATGTGGTGAATGTGAAGGTGATCGGTGTCGATCTGAAGAAAAAGAGAATTTCATTAAGTATGAAATAAGGAGTATCCTATGAGTGGTTTTGAAAAGATCAGTAAGATGAACCTGGCGGACCTTGACCGGCCGAATACTGCCGGCGAGGCAGAGGAAGTGCCGGAGCAGGAGACGGTCTCCGACCAGCCGGCAGAAGAAGTCCAGGCAGAAGAATCCACGACAGCAGAGGCTCAGGCAGAAGAAACAACAGAAGCAGAGGCTCAGACAGAGGAAGCAACTGCAGCAGAGACTCAGGCAGAG
>CAMOYC010000067.1 GCA_946629665.1 uncultured Lachnospiraceae bacterium | reverse complement strand
AGCTGCCTGTACCTGGTCGGCATTTTCTACCTTGACAGGGTCTGTGCTGATCTCTACCTGAAGTGTGTCGGCAGGCTGGATCGTATTCTCTCCGTTCCTGATGGCAACCTCGAAGAAACGTGCCTCCGGACGGACTGGTTTTTTATTCTTCATGCCCTTGGTCAGGGCCTTCTTTACCTGTTTATAATATTCTTTGTATTCTTTAGAGTCTCTGGCCAGCTCTTTGACGTCAAGCTCGGCAGTATCAGGGATGCCGGCATCATCACCATAGGATAAGGATACTCTATAGTCCTCTTTCGCTGACTCCAGAAACCCTGTCTCCTCTGCTTCACTTGTCTGATCTGTTTCCCCTGTCTGATCTGCTTCCTCTGCCGCTTTGTCTCTATATTTCACAGAGTAAACGATAGCGTACATGGAGACTTCTTCTGCCGTGAAACGGACAGACTCCACCCCTTTCTCTGTCTCTTCCGCTTCCGTCTCCAGGATTTCAGGATCTTTGTCAGCCTGCTCTTTCGACCAGAAATGGATGGCCTGAATCTTGTCTGGGTCTTCCACCTTTACGGGAGCTGTGAGGACTTCCAGATCAAAAGCGTCCTCGGGCTGGATCTGGCGGCCTTTGTCCCTGATAGAAATGTCAAAGAAACGGAGCTCAATGCTGCTGATCTCCTTGCCTTCCTTGCCTTTTAGAAGGGCCTTTTTTGCCTTCTCCAGATATTCCCCGTAAGTTTTACTGCCTTCTTTGGCTTCCCTGACCCTGAGGACTGAACCCTCCGGGATCCTTGCCTGCTTGTTATAAAACAATGAGATCGAGTATAAAGCGTTGGATGCTTCCAGCTTGCGCTCAGTTGATTCCTGGGCAACATCCGTTTCTTTTTCATCCTGGATCTCGTCTTCAGTTTTATTATCGGCAGTTTCTGTTTCGGTTTCCTCTTTCGCCTTGGGCTCCTCCTCAGTTATTTCTGTGGATTGCTCTTTACTTTTGGAATCTTTTTTGGGGTTATCTACGGATTCCTCTTTTTCTTCTTCTTTTTCCACACTGTTCTTAACGTCTACTGATACATCTTCCTGATCTTCTTTCGTTTTTTCTTCCCCAGCTTCTTCTTCCACGAATTCCTCTGTTGCATTTTCCAGATACATTCCCTGTTCAGGTATGGAAGCCTCCTTATCAACTGTGATTGCAGGAAGAATCATGGCATAGGTTGTAATAAAAACTACAATCGCAGCCATCACTGACACACGCTTTCTCCACTTGGTTAATTCCTTGTGGTTGCTTAAGTAATACTGAACAAGTTTCTTCAACCACTCCATACGCTCCCCCTCTTCTATCTATGACACAATTTCAATCAGCATTAACCAGGATGCATAATTATTTATTTAATATAAATATTTATGTTTTGTCTGCAGCAACTATAATATTCTATTATTTTCCTACTAAACCATTATAGAAAAACCCCAAAATAATATATTTCCCCTTTTAATCATTATAGCACTCTCAATAATAATAGCAATATACAAACATATATTTTGTACATTCTGCACAACTGTGAGAGTATGAGTTTTCATATAATATTCATATATCCCTTGTATATTTTAGCAAAATTCTAATAGTTATTATGCCAAATTTATAAATATATATTAATTTTAATTTTTATTAATCCCACTTTAATATATTAACGGATTGTTACATTATAACGAAATTATTTTCGTAAATTACGAAACACTTTTTCGTAATAATCCTTTTCCAAAGTCTCTTTTATAGCCCTTGTATGACTCTCAAATATATATTTACAAAAAAATAATCAGAGTCTATGCATATGTGTATAGACTCTGATTATGATTGGTTCATTCCCTTGTATGAGTATTCTTATTTCTATTCACTTTTACTGAAATACTTGTCTATTCCATCGGAGATTCCCCGGGCCAGCTTCTTCTGATAGCTCTTTGAATTCAGCTGCCGATCTTCCCTGGGATTGGACATGAATCCGCACTCCAGGATGACGGTCGGGATCTTTGCCCAGTTGATGGTGGTGTAATAGTTGGAACGCAGAGTTCCATGACTTTTCTTTTTAACTGCCTTTGCGGTATTCGAAAGGAGAAGTCTGCCCAGCAGTCTGGACTTTTTGTATATCTTCTTTCCGACATACCTGGAGCTGGCCGGCACGCAGACCAGCGGGCCCGTGGCGCCTCTTCCGGCTGCGTTGCAGTGGATACACACGTGGATGTCCGCGCCACTCTTGTTCGCCTTTTTTGTCCTTTGCTGATTGGAGAGGGGGCAGTTATTGGTGGTTCGCAGCATCACGACCCGGTAACCTCTCTTCTCCAGCTCTTTTCGGACTGCTTTGGCGATCGCCAGGTTGGTCTTGTATTCCGGGATGTGGGTGGAAACTCCGGAGGTTCCTGAGGTCAGCTTTGCCTTCCTGCTGGAGGATCCGGGCGCCAGTCTTTCCCTCGAGGAGATTCCTCTCCTTTGATGTCCTGCGGCGACAAATACCGTCTTGACCGTGGCGACCGACTTAGTTTTCTTTGTTCTTGTACTTCCGGTCGCCTCCACGGCCTGTGACGTGACCGGGACCAGTAAAAATGTCAAAAGCAAGGTGCATATTGTGATAAGTGTCTTCTTTCTCATCGTTATCCTGTCTCCTATTGTATTCTCTCTGGTTGCTCTCTTCTTAAACTTCCATCCATAGTTTACCCCTGGATGACAATCCTTGCAAGAATCATCTGCAGGGTATCCTCGATTCCAATCTCCCCTGGACTGTCCTGGGAGATCATGAGGTCCGCATATCTTTCATAGAGAATCCTTCTTTCCTCGTAGATATCGTAAAGCGTCTGCCCTTCCCGGAGGACCACTCCTCTGCCATGGAGGTCATTCAGCCGCTTCGCCAGGGTCTCATAGGAACAGTGCAGGTAAATGATCCTGCCGATCTCTTTGAAATGCGCCATAGCTTCTTCCCCGTACACGGCGCTGCCTCCGGTCGCGATCACGGATCGGCTGGCTCGGATATCCCGGTTCACCTGATTCTCGATCCTCAGGAAGCCGTCCACGCCTTCCTCAGCAATGATGGTCTTCAGCAGGCGGCCTTCCTGCTGCTGGATCAGCAGGTCGGAGTCCAGGAATGAATACCCGGTTTCCTTGGCCAGGATAACTCCTACCGTACTCTTGCCCACGGCGGGCATGCCAATTAAAATGATATTCGAATGGCGGTCATCCAGTAACATTTTCTTCATCTCAACCTCCTAAGGATTACATCTTCCGCAGGGAGAGTATCCTTCTTCTATGAGTTCATCCCTGGATAGGTTCGATCCTTCTTTATTATGGTCTGCCATATCCCCCACGGAAGGACAGTCAGGGAAGTGGAACTTCATGGTATTCGTATTCAGGATATAATCATAACTGTCTGTGGCAGACCGATCTCCGGCTGCATCGGAATCTGTTTCTGAGTCATCGATCTTATGAACCTCTTCTGTCGTACCCTCCTCGGATTCCGAATCATGATTCCCCCAGGGGCCTTTATAAACGCCGGGCTGCCAGCTTTGATCCGGCTCCTTGTCCCAGGTGATCTGCTCTCCGTCTGTTGTTGCGATGATGGAGCCTTGCAGGTCGGTGCGGAAAACCTTGATATCCCGGCTTTTCAATTCCTCAAGGGTCTTTTCAGCAGGATGTCCGTAATCATTATCCTTGCCGCAGCTGATCACCGCAAAAGTGGGAGATACTGCGTCCAGGAAGTCCGGTGAGGAACTGCTGGAACTGCCATGGTGGCCCAGTTTCAGAACGGTTGCGCCCAGTTCCCGGTCCCCGGCAAGCATGTCCTGCTCCGCTGCTTCTTCCGCATCACCGGTAAACAGGAAGCTCGAGTCCCCACAGTCGAGCCTCAGGCACACAGACCAGTTATTCAGGTCCGTATCCTCATACTCTCCGGCAGGGGCAAGAATGGTACATTTTGCCTGACCGAGATCAAAAGTGGTCCCCGGGACCGGATCCATAGTCCGGATCATCTTATCCTCGATCACATCCATGAGATGCGGATAGCTCGCATTATCACTCTCCACATCCGGCATGATCACCTGACCGCAGTCAAACTTGGTCAGGATGACATCCATACCTCCGATATGGTCTTCATCCGGATGAGTACATACCGCATAGTCAAGGGAGCTCACTTCCCGGTCCATCAGGTACTTCTGGACAGCAGTGCCCTTAGCATTCCCACCGGCATCGATCAGCATGGCATGGCCGTCTGACAGGATCAGGGTTGCATCCCCCTGGTCGACATCAATAAAATGAACGGACATCTTCTCCTCAGGCTGCTCATCGGTACTCACTTCCGGCGCAGTCTGATCGGTCTTTCCCTGCCCGCCTCTGTCGCTGAGTCGGGTGATTAGAAACCGGGCTCCCAGGACAAGGACCAGCACCAGTACCGGAATCAGCAAGAAAGGAAGCGGATTCCTTCTCTGCTTCTTCTGTTTTTTCTTTGACTGGCTGTAATTCGTTTTATTATACTTTGGTCTGTTTTTCTTCGTTCTGTTCTTCATCGATACCTGCCACCTTCTTAGTCTGCGGACCAAAACATTTGTTCTGTTTTATTTTACCTTAGAATCCCGGGCAAGTCAACTGTCACGAATCAGAAAAAGTCATTTTTTGCCTAGCCCGTATCTTCCCTTGTACCGGGCAGAAATGTCGGTCTCTATTTTTTTCAGTTATTTCACACAGAAAATGATTGTGCTAAAGGAGAAAAAAAGATATAATTACGGTAGAATTCAAGAATACTATCTGTGATAGAAAGGACAAACATTATGTTTGAAATGTTCATAACCATCGTAGCTGCGATCGCGGCTGCCCTGTTCGGTCTCTCGCAGACCGTTTTTATGAAGGGGCCTAACCACCGCACCTACCAGGTGATTGCGATTTCCGTCATTGTGATCTTGTTCCTCATATACCGGATTCATCGCAAGATCAAGGTTTCGAGGCTCAGGAAGATCAACTGTGACCCGGATGAGTATTACTATTATGACAAGTTTACATCTTTCCTGTACAGCTGCGGATATTTTATCAGCTACCTGCTGCAGAATATCCTCTTCGACTACACTTACATGCGAAGGAACTTTAACTTCAGCAAAGGTTTGAGTGTGTATGAAGATGGTGTCAGCGAGTACTACATTCGTTTCAGGAACACCTGGTACTCCTACTTCGGCCTTCTTTTCCGCCGCCACCGGGTTTCCATGCGCCAGCTGGTGAATTTCTCCTGTCTAAAGAAGAACCAGCTGATCGTCGAAGGTCTGGAAGATCCGGCAGATAAGGCTATGTATACGGCTTTTCAGGAGCAGGCTACCGCCTTCGCCAGGGAGCATCACTTCATCAACGACATGGTACTCCGCTCACTGGAGCATTACAATGACATTTACTTCATGTATCGGGAGAATGTCCTGAAGCTTCTCCTTGCTGATATCTACGTTGATAAGAATCAGCCGAAGATCATTCGCTTTATCAATATCCAGGAAGCAAGAGGCAGACAGGATATCGATGATTACAAGAAGCTGAAGATGCATCGCCGGTAAGACTTATACCGACATTTCACTGAATCATAAAAAAATGGAGCACAGGCTGCCAGATAGACATAGGATCTTACCTGGACCGGTGCTCCTTTTAATTTTATTATATTTTTTATTTCTGCATCCGCTGGCGTACGATCTCAAATGCAAGTACTCCCGCTGCCACGGAGGCATTCAGAGAATCAATATTGCCCTTCATGGGGATCGCTGTGAGATAATCACATTTCTCCCGGACAAGTCTGCTGACGCCGCTTCCCTCATTACCGATCACCAGTCCGATGGGGCCGGTCAGATTCTGACGGTACATCAGCTCTCCTTCCATATCACCGCAGACAAACCACATACCCCGTTTCTTGAGGTCATCGATGGTCCTGCCCAGGTTGGTCACCCGGGCTACCGGGGTGTAATTCAGAGCTCCTGCCGATACCTTGGCGACAGTGCCGGTCAGGCCAACAGCCCGCCGTTTCGGAATGATCACTCCGTGGGCTCCGGCCAGGTTGGCGGTCCGGATGATCGCACCCAGGTTGTGGGGATCTTCAATCTCATCACAGAGGATAAAAAATGGATCCTCTCCCTTTTCTTCTGCCTTGGCAAAGAGGTCATCGATCTCCGCGTACTCAAAGGCGGCCATCACGGCCACGACTCCCTGGTGTTTCTCTCTGTCGGAGAGGGAATCCAGTTTCTCTTTGGACACAAACCTGATCAGGGTATCCTGCTTTCTGGCAGCCCGGAGAATGGATTTCACCGGACCGTCCTGACAGCCATCCAGCACAAACAGCTTGTCGATGGTCCTGCCGGAACGAAAGGCTTCCATGATCGCATTTCTTCCAATCAGTGTGCACTCTTCATATGCCATATCATAAACTCCAATTCTGTCTTAGATCATTGTTTGTCCTCTGCTTCCAGATAGGGAATGCCGGTTTCCAGCAGTTCCTGGATCCGTCCGCTCTGTCCGGAAAGGTAGAGATAGCCCATGAGGGCTTCGAATCCGGTAGCGATCCGGTAATCATGGAGACTCTGGTTTTTGGCCGGGGAAAGGGACTTTGCATTCCTTCCGCGGCGAAACACAGCATTTTCTTCTTCCGTGAGCACAGGTTTGATGCCGGCAAGGACCCTGGTCTGGGCTGCGGCATTCACATAGGAGATGGTTGTCCCATGATAGCTGGCCGGCCGTTCATTCCCCCGGGTCACGATCATGGTCCGGATCATCAGCTCGTAGATGCAATCCCCGATGTAGGCCAGGGAAAGCGGGGAATAGCTTCGAAGCTCCGACTTCGTCAGAGGAAAATGATCCACCAGCCCTCCAAAACTGAGATCGGCTAAGCTCTTCTCCATTTGACACCTGCTCTTGTATCTTCCAGAATGATGCCCTGGGCAGCAAGCTGGTCGCGGATCTCATCTGCTCTTGCAAAGTTCTTTGCTTTTCTTGCCTGCTGGCGCTCCTCGATCAGAGCTTCCACATCCGCATCAAGAAGTTCTTCCTTCTTCTCAGTGATGATTCCTAAAACGTCGCAAAGCTTTGTGATGGTATCGTAAACATACTGAACATAGGCCTTGCTTCCTTCCGGAGCGGTCACATTGGAGAGCTTGACAAGCTCAAAGATCGCTGCGATCGCATCCGCTGTATTGAAGTCGTCATCCATGGAATCTTCAAACTTCTTTACCAGAGCGTCAACTTCTTCCTTATTCTTCTGGTCAGCCTCTGTCATCTCTCCTTCCGGAGCGGTGGCAAGCAGGTCGCGCAGACGGTCGACCGCGGTTAAGATACGGTCAAGACCGTTCTTGGAAGCTTCCACTAAAGTGTCCGCAAAATTCAGGGGACTTCTGTAGTGGGCGCTCAGCATGAAGAAGCGGATCACCTGCAGGTCATACTTCTCACTGATCTCACGAACTGTAAAGAAGTTGCCGGCGGACTTGGACATCTTCTCGCCGTCAATGTTAAGGAATGCATTATGCATCCAGTACTTGGCAAACTTCTCATCGTTGCAGGCCTCGGACTGGGCGATCTCGTTCTCATGGTGAGGGAAGATCAGGTCCTCGCCGCCCGCATGGATATCGATGGTATCACCGATGTACTTTTTGGACATCACAGAGCACTCGATGTGCCAGCCGGGACGTCCCTCACCCCAGGGTGAAGGCCAGGAAGGCTCGCCCTCTTTTTTGGGCTTCCAGAGAACAAAATCCATGGAATCTTCCTTCTCATCGCTGACCGCGATACGGGCACCGGCCTGCATGTCATCTAAATTCTTGTTGGACAACTGTCCGTAATGCTCAAACTTTCTGGTACGATAGTAGACCGTCCCGTTCTTCTCGTAAGCATAGCCCTTGTCGATTAGCTGGGAGATCATGGCGATCATGCCGTCGATCTCTTCGGTAGCCTTGGGATGGGTCGTTGCCTCAAGGACGTTAAGCCCTTCCATATCCTTCTTGCACTCCTTGATGTATCTCTCGGAGATCACGGAAGAATCTACACCTTCCTTGATCGCTTCCTTGATGATCTTGTCATCTACATCTGTGAAGTTGGATACGTAGTTTACATCATACCCTTTATACTCAAAATAGCGGCGGACCGTATCAAATACAACCATCGGTCTTGCATTACCGATATGGATAAAATTATAGACGGTCGGGCCGCAGACATAGATTCCGACTTTACCCGGATTCACCGGAACAAACTCCTCTTTTTTGTTGGTCAGCGTATTATAAAGCTTCATTTTATTCTCCTTATCTATCATTACAATCCGGAAAATATCCTGCCCGGAAGGCATGATACTCCATGAAATAAAGTCTATTAAATTCCTATGAATTTGTCAATGAGAAAATGTGTCTCTTTCCCTGCAGAATCCAAAAAGAATTCGTATCTCAGACGATTTCCAGGATACAGTTCTCTTTGAGGGGCTGCAGACAGGAAAGCAGCTGCCTGCCCGCATCCGTCAGACCGGAAAGGCTATCCGGTTCATTTTCTTCCAGGCTGCCAAAGAACCAGGCTGTGAGGTCTCCGATTCCGATCGTTCCGCCATCTGCCAGGTCTTCCCCGGCTTCCTGGCCGGTAACCCTGACAATCTTCAGGCCGGCTCCTTCCGGGCGGAAGACATAGTCGCCTTCCTGGGCCGGGAAAACAGGGTCCTCCACATGGATCAGAAGCTGGCTATCAGCGGGCAAAGCATCTTCCCTGCAGGATATCAGGTCACTCATCTTCTCAAGGTCCAGGATCCGGAACATGATCTTATGCCTGGCTGCAGGTTTCATAAAGCGGATATCCTCAAATCTTCCGGGCTGGCGGATCCGGTCCGCCCAGGAAGAATCCAGGATCACCTGATAATTCGTGTACTGATACTGAGAAGCCACAAAACGCACCAGTTCCCTGACAAAGTCATCCCGATGCTCTTCCGGAACAAAGATCCTGGAAAGCACCAGGCTGTCAAACTCAGCGACCACAGAAGCTCTTCCGCAGTAGGCTCCGTCGCAGTAGACATAATACATGCGGCCAAAATCAGCCAGGGTCTCCTTCTCCAGCCTTCTGAGGTAGGAGGTATCGATCTCCGTAAACAGGTCAAAATGCTCCTGCTTCCAGGCATTCTCCATCCGGGCTGCCCGGTCCAGGTCTTCCTCACTCATCTCCGTGCGGAATTCCCACTCATAAGTCCGGTCCATCTCCGGCAGCAGGACCAGCTCCTGCTCAAACTGCGTCATCCCAAAACGGAAGTCAAAGGGCAGGTAATAGTTCTCATCCGCAGGCATCAGGTAAGTAAAAGGCTGTCCTTCTTCCCGCAGCGAAGAAAATGTCCTGGCAAGCAGCTCTCTCATCACGCCCTGCCGTCTGTAATCCTCATCGGTAGCCACTCCCACAATGTAGGAAGCCGGAAAGCTCTTTCCTCTCGCATGGAGGCGGTAAGGATTCAGATGGATCATCCCCCGGATCACCGTCTCATCTTCCTCCTCCGTCAGACTGAGAAGGACCCGGTTCTTTCCGTATACTTCCTTAAAGTAGAAGTCCGCATACCTGACGGGATCCTGAAAGTTCCGCTGCCACATATCATATATGTTCTGTGCATTCGATCCGTCATCCCAGATTATCATACGCTTCTCCTTTTCAACGACTGCCTGAAGACTTATACAGACCGGGGACAGCCATCACAGCCTTCGCAGCCCTCACCCATCATCACATCTGCGCCGATGTAATTCTGGATCTCGGAGAGCAGGCAGACCGCACTCGCCGCAATACCCTGTTCCATCCCGGTAAAGCCCAGGCCCTCTTCTGTCGTGGCCTTCACATTCACCTGTTCTACGCGGATGCCCAGGGCATCAGCAATGTTCTTCCTCATCTGCTCGATATGAGGAGCCATCTTAGGCTTCTGGGCGATGACCGTCGCATCGATATTCTCAATAAAATATGCTTTCTCCGTGATCAGCTGTCCGACATGGGCCAGCAGCTTCAGGCTGTCCGCCCCCTCATAGGCCGGATCGTTATCCGGGAAATGCTTGCCGATATCTCCCAGAGCCGCTGCTCCGAGGAGGGCGTCACTGATCGCATGCAAAAGCACGTCCGCATCAGAATGGCCAAGAAGGCCAAGCTTATGGGGAATCTCCACGCCGCCAATGATCAGCTTGCGGCCTTCTACCAGACGATGTACATCGTATCCACTTCCAATTCTCATAAGAACCCTCTTTCTGTAATCATTCTTTTATTATCACTCTTTATGATCGTTCTCTTATGATCATACATTGTAAAAAATGGCATATCTGAGTCCAGATATGCCACACACAATCCTATAAATAGCGGGAACTGGATTCGAACCAGCGACACCACGGGTATGAACCGTGTGCTC
>CAMOYC010000066.1 GCA_946629665.1 uncultured Lachnospiraceae bacterium | reverse complement strand
TCCTGGTTGCGCTGCTCTAAGTGGGTGATAAAGGTGGAGTCGATCATGTCAGTCAGGTAGATCGCATCCATATTCTGCTCTTTGAACATGTTGATATACTGGGACTGGGCAATCTCATCGGTGATGTAGAAGACCTTGTTCTCATAGGCCTCTTTCCCTGCTTCCAGATAATCCGGAAGTGTGATGTATTTGCCTTCCATGTTCTTGAAGATAATGTAATCTTTCATCCGGTCATTGAATTTCTCATCCCGGATACAGCCGAACTTGATGAAGGGACTGATATCATCCCAGTACTTCTCATAGTTCTCCCGGTCTGTCTTGCACATGCCGGAAAGCTTTTCCGCTACTTTCTTGGTGATGTAGTTGGAGATCTTCTTTACGAAACCGTCATTTTGCAGAGCACTTCTGGAAACGTTCAGAGGAAGATCCGGACAGTCGATGCATCCCTTTAAGAGCAACAGGTACTCCGGAATGACTTCTTTGATGTTATCCGCAATAAATACCTGGTTGTTGTAAAGTTTGATGGTTCCCTCGATGGTATCATACTTGGTATTGATCTTCGGGAAGAAGAGGATACCTTTCAGATTGAAGGGATAATCCATGTTCAGGTGGATCCAGAAGAGAGGCTCCTTGTAATCCATGAAGACTTTCCGGTAGAAGTCCTTGTACTCCTCTTCGGTGCAGTCATTGGGATGTTTGGTCCAGAGAGGATGGATATCATTGATCGGCTTGGGACCTTTATCTTCTTCATCCTCGTCGTCCTCATCATCCTCATCTTCTTCGTCTTCCCAGTCATCGTCCAGTTCGACGTCCTCGTCGCCTTCTTTTTCTTCAGCAGATCCTTCAGAGGTTTTGTCATCCTGCTCCGGCATATCCACGATCTCGGGGATATCTTCCTTTGCTTCTTCCTCCTCCTTGGTCTCATCCGTGAAATAGATCTCAACCGGCATGAAGGCACAGTACTTGTTCAGCACGTCGCGAGCCCGGTACTCATTACAGAATTCATAACTGTCCTCATTCAGATAGAGGGTGATCTCGGTACCCCGTTCCTCACGGTCACCGGTTTCCATCTCGAATTCCGTGCCGCCGTCGCACTCCCAGTGGACCGGCTCTGCTCCTTCTAAATAGGAAAGGGAGTCGATCGTAACTTTGTCCGCTACCATGAAAGCAGAGTAGAATCCAAGACCGAAATGGCCGATGATCTGCTCGTCGTTCGCTTTGTCCTTGTACTGCTTTAAGAAGGCTTCCGCGCCGGAAAAGGCAATCTGGTTAATGTATTCATCGACTTCTTCCTCCGTCATACCGAGACCGTTATCGATAAATGTGATGGTCTTTTCTTCCGGGTTTACCTTGACATCTACTTTGTAGTGAGTTCCTTCCGGCTCTTCGAACTCGCCCATCACGGAGAGTTTTTTCAGCTTGGTGATCGCGTCACAGCCGTTGCTGACCATCTCACGGATAAAGATATCGTGGTCAGAATAAAGCCATTTTTTAATGATCGGGAAAATATTCTCACTGTTGATTGATAAGCTTCCTTGCTTAGCCATTATTCACATCTCCTTTATCATATATTATAATAAAAAGCTATTTTATCACTTAATGATAGTAACGCATTCAGAAATCGATGTCAAGACAAAATTAGCACTCAACTAAAGAGAGTGCTAACATTTTTGAGCTCCGGGAAGAAAATGCTTTGAGGTAAAAAGCGAATATTTGTTCTGTACTTTTTGGGTGCGGTTTGTTATAATAGCTATTACTCAGTATAGAGAGAAAAGGAGGAATCTGTATGGATCATTTTGAATTGGTTTCAGAATTTCAGCCGACAGGGGACCAGCCTCAGGCGATCGACCAGCTGGTAAAGGGTTTTGAAGAAGGTAATCAGTTTCAGACCCTTCTCGGTGTCACCGGATCCGGTAAGACATTCACCATGGCGAATGTGATACAGGCCCTGAATAAGCCTACCCTGATCCTGGCCCATAACAAGACGCTGGCGGCCCAGCTCTATAGTGAGTTCAAGGCATTTTTTCCCCATAATGCGGTGGAATATTTTGTTTCTTATTATGATTACTATCAGCCGGAGGCCTATGTGCCTTCGACGGATACCTATATAGAGAAGGATTCTTCGATCAATGACGAGATCGACAAGCTGCGCCACAGCGCAACCGCAGCCCTCATTGAGAGAAAGGATGTTATCGTGGTGTCCTCGGTTTCCTGTATCTACGGGATCGGAAGTAAGAAGGACTATGAGGAGATGATGATCTCCCTCAGGCCCGGCATGGAGATCGACCGGGACGATGTGATACGGAAGCTGATCGACATTCAGTATGTGAGGAATGAACTGGACTTCAAAAGGGGATCTTTCCGGGTGCGGGGAGACGTGCTGGAAGTGCTTCCGGTCTCCACTTTTGAAGATGCGATCCGGGTTGAGTTCTTTGGAGATGAGATTGACCGGCTGCTGCAGATCGACATCCTGACCGGAGAGATTAAAGCCTCCCTGAGCTTTGCGGCGATCTTCCCGGCCTCCCACTACGTGGTGCCGGAAGAGCAGATCGAGCGGGCGGTGGTCACGATCAAGGAAGAGCTGGATGACAGGGTGGAATGGTTTAAGGCCCACGACCAGCTGCTGGAGGCCCAGCGGATCGCCGAGCGGACCAACTTTGACGTGGAGATGCTGAAGGAGACCGGTTTCTGCAGCGGCATCGAGAATTATTCCAGGCATCTGACCGGGCTTAAGCCGGGAGAGACGCCCTACACATTGATCGACTTCTTCGGAGATGATTTTCTGATGATCGTGGACGAGTCCCATATCACGGTACCCCAGGTACGGGGTATGTATGCCGGGGACCGGTCCCGCAAGCAGACCCTGGTGGACTATGGTTTCCGCCTTCCTTCCGCCCTGGACAACCGGCCATTGAACTTTGGAGAGTTTGAGGAACGTATCGACCAGATGCTCTTTGTGTCCGCCACCCCCAACGTCTATGAATCCGAGCATGAATTGCTGCGGGCTGAGCAGATCATCCGGCCGACCGGACTTTTGGATCCCCCAATCGATGTACGGCCGGTGGAAGGGCAGGTTGACGACCTGATCAGCGAGATCCACAAAGAAGTGGAGAAGAAGGGCAAGGTATTGGTAACCACCCTGACCAAGCGGATGGCGGAAGACCTCACTTCTTATATGAAGGAACTGGACATCCGGGTGAAGTATCTCCATTCGGATATTGACACTCTGGAACGTATCGAGATCGTGAGAGACCTGCGCATGGATGTGTTTGACGTCCTGGTGGGGATCAACCTTTTGCGGGAGGGTCTGGATATACCGGAGGTAACTCTGATCGCGATCCTGGATGCCGACAAGGAAGGCTTTCTCCGGTCGGAAACTTCCCTGGTCCAGACCGTCGGACGTGCGGCCAGGAATGTGGATGGCCATGTCATCATGTATGGAGATACCATCACGGATTCCATGCAGGCAGCGATCACGGAGACCAACCGAAGACGATCGATCCAGATGGCTTACAATGAGGAACATGGCATTACTCCGACCACTATTCGGAAGGCAGTCAGAGACCTGATCTCCATCAATGCCGATGAGGAAGAGGAGGAGAGGACGGACCTGACCTTGAAGAAGGACATAGAGTCCATGGATCGCAAGGAGCTGAAGGAGAATATTGCCCAGCTTACCAAGAAGATGAACCGGGCAGCGGCGGAGCTGAATTTCGAGGAGGCTGCCGTGCTGCGTGATGAACTGAAAAAGTACAAGATCGCCCTGCGCGATTACGACAGATAGAAAGAGTATACGATGAATAATAAGAAGGAATATATCCGGATCCGGGGTGCCAGAGAGCACAACCTGAAGGATATTAACATTGATATACCGAGAAATGAACTGGTCGTGCTCACCGGACTCTCTGGTTCCGGCAAGTCATCCCTGGCTTTCGATACCATCTATGCGGAAGGTCAGCGCAGATATATGGAATCCCTTTCCTCCTACGCGAGACAGTTCCTCGGCCAGATGGAGAAGCCGGACGTGGATGATATCCAGGGCCTTTCCCCTGCCATATCCATCGACCAGAAATCCACCAACAGAAACCCCCGGTCTACCGTGGGTACGGTGACGGAGATCTATGATTACCTCCGACTCCTCTATGCCAGAGTCGGCGTGCCTCACTGTCCCAGCTGCGGTCGCGTGATCGAGAGGCAGACGGTGGACCAGATCGTGGACAGCCTGATGGAACTTCCGGACAGGACCAAACTGCAGCTACTGGCGCCGATCGTCCGGGGCAGAAAGGGAGAGCACGTTAAGATCCTCCAGGATGCCAGACGCAGCGGCTATGTGCGCGTCAGGATCGACGGGAATATCTACGACCTGTCGGAGGACATTTCTTTAGAAAAAAATAAAAAACATAATATCGAGATCATTGTGGACCGTCTGATGATCAAGGAGGGGATCGCCCAGAGACTGAGTGATTCCGTGGAGACGGTCATGGGGCTGACCAAGGGTCTGCTGATCGTGGATGTGAACGGAGAGGAGAGAAGTTACTCCCAGAGCTTTTCCTGCCCGGACTGCGGCATCAGCATCCCGGAGATCGAGCCCAGGAGTTTCTCTTTTAATAATCCCTTCGGAGCCTGCCCGGTCTGTGCCGGTCTGGGTTTCAAGATGGAGTTTGACCCGGACCTGATGATCCCTGACAAGAGCCTGTCCATCCATCAGGGAGCGATCAGCGTGATGGGCTGGCAGTCCAGCAGTAAGCCGGGGTCCTTTACCTACGCGATCCTGGAGGCCATGGCGAAAGAGTATGGTTTCAGCCTGGATACCCCCTTTGAGGACCTGGCCCAGGAGATCCAGGACCTGCTGATCTACGGAAAGAACAGCCGCACGGTCAAGGTGTATTACAAGGGCCAGCGGGGAGAAGGGATCTACGACATTACTTTTGAGGGTATCATCAGCAATGTGCAGCGGCGCTATCGGGAGAATCATTCCGACAGGCAGAAGGCGGAATATGAGAAATATATGAGTATCTCCCCCTGCGATGCCTGCGGAGGCCAGCGCCTGAAACCGGAATCCCTGGCGGTCACCGTGGGAGACATGAACATTTTCGAACTGACCAACCTGTCCGTGAAGAGGCTTCTGCATTACTTTACCGATGAGCTGAAGCTGACAGACCGGCAGATGATCATAGGAAAGCAGATCTTACGGGAACTGAGAGGAAGAGTCCGCTTCCTGAATGATGTGGGACTGGACTATCTGAAACTTTCCCAGCCTACCGCCACCTTATCCGGCGGAGAGGCCCAGAGGATCCGTCTGGCCACCCAGATCGGGTCCGGACTGGTAGGAGTGGCCTACATCCTGGATGAGCCCTCCATCGGTCTGCATCAGCGGGATAATAACAAGCTGATCGCAGCTTTGAAGCAGCTCAGGGACCTGGGTAATTCCCTGGTCGTTGTAGAGCATGACGAAGATACCATGCTGGAGGCAGACTACATTGTGGATATCGGGCCGGATGCCGGAGCCCACGGTGGTGAGATCGTGGCGGTCGGCACGGCGGATGAGCTGATGAGGAATCCCGATTCTATCACCGGAGCTTACTTAAGCGGCCGGCTCTCCATTCCGATCCCTGAGACCAGAAAAGAGCCCCAGGGTTTCATTACCGTGAAGGGGGCGAGGGAGAACAATCTCCGCAATATCGATGTGGATTTCCCCCTGGGCGTATTTACCTGTGTGACCGGTGTTTCCGGTTCCGGCAAGTCTTCTCTGGTGAATGAGATCCTCTACAAGAAGCTTTCCGTGGTGCTCAACCGGTCCCAGATCAAGCCGGGAGCCCACAAGAAGATCACCGGTACCGACCGGCTGGACAAGATCATCAATATCGACCAATCCCCGATCGGAAGAACTCCCCGGTCCAACCCCGCAACCTACACCGGCGTTTTTGATCATATCCGGGAACTGTTTTCCATGACCAAGGATGCCAAGGCCAGGGGCTATGACAAGGGCAGATTCAGCTTTAACAAAAAGGGCGGAAGATGTGAGGCCTGTGCCGGGGACGGTATCCTGAAGATCGAGATGCATTTTCTTCCGGATGTGTATGTGCCCTGTGAAGTCTGCCATGGCAAGCGCTATAACCGGGAGACCCTGGAAGTAAAATATAAGGGAAAGAACATATTTGAAGTTTTAGATATGACGGTGGATGAGGCCTGCGATTTCTTTGAGAACCTGCCTACCATCCGCCGCAAGATCGTGACTCTCCGGGATGTGGGCCTTGGCTACATCAAGCTGGGGCAGCCGTCCACGACCCTCTCCGGCGGAGAGGCCCAGAGGGTGAAGCTGGCTACGGAACTTTCCAGAGTCAGCACCGGAAAGACGATCTACGTGCTGGATGAGCCGACTACCGGACTTCACTTTGCGGATGTCCACAAGCTGGTGGATATCCTGGAGAGGCTGACGGAAGGCGGAAATACCGTGGTAGTGATCGAGCATAATCTTGAGGTGATCAAGACAGCGGATTACATCATTGATATGGGTCCGGAAGGCGGCGAGGGCGGTGGAACCGTGGTCGCTTGCGGAACGCCCGAAGAGGTGGCGGAGAATCCGGATTCCTACACCGGTCAGTTCCTGAAAAAGTACCTGCAGCGCAACAGAAAGAATGGATAGGACCAAGAGTTGATAAAACAAAGAATGGATAAAACATGGAAGAAAAAAAGAAAGCTCTTCTGGTAGGAGTGAATGTGAATAATGATCCGGATTTCGAGACGGCCCTCACGGAACTGGAGAGTCTTGCGGAGGCCTGCGGTTATGAGGTGGCAGGAATCGAGACCCAGAACGTGGCCCAGGTCAACACCGGGGTTTATGTCGGCAAGGGTAAGGTAGATGAGATCAAAGCAGTTGCCCATATGCTGGAGGCTGATATGGTGATCTTCGATAATTCCCTGTCTCCCATGCAGCTGCGCAATCTGAACCAGATCATAGAGCGGCCGGTCATGGACCGGACGAATCTGATCCTGGAGATTTTTTCTTCCCGGGCAAGGACCAGGGAAGCCCAGATCCAGGTGGAGACTGCCAGGCTGCAGTATGAGCTGCCCAGACTGACCGGACTTGGCGAGATGCTTTCCCGGCAGGGAGGTGGCAGCAGCGGAGGCCTGGCTAACAAGGGTGCCGGTGAGAAGAAGCTGGAGCTGGACCGCCGTAAGATCCGCCACCGGATCTCGGAGCTGAAGAAAGAATTAAAGGAAGTGGAGCAGAACCGGGCGACCCAGAGGAAACGACGCCTCTCCCAGGGGATTCCCCAGGTGGCCCTGGTCGGTTACACCAACGCCGGCAAGTCCACGCTGATGAATGCGTTGATCGAACGTTATGCGATGCCGGATGAGAACCCGGATAAGCTGGAAGACAGGAAAGTGTATGTGGAGAATATGCTTTTTGCGACTCTGGATACCACGGTCAGGAAGATCGCTCTGCCGGATAAGAAGGAATTTCTCCTGTCCGACACCGTTGGTTTTGTCAGCCGGCTTCCCCACAATCTGGTGGAATCCTTCCATTCCACTTTGGAGGAAGTGAAATACGCGGATGTCCTGCTGGAAGTGATTGATTATTCCGATCCTCATTTTGAGGACCAGATCAAGGTGACGGAGCATACTCTCAGGGACCTGGGGGCAGAGAAGATCCCCCTGATCCGGGTATACAACAAGTGTGATAAGATAAGCCCCGGAGATCGGGACAGGATGCCGGCTCAGATTCCTTATACCGGAGATTCCTGCATCTATATGGCAGCCGGTCAGGGAGTCGGTCTTGATGAATTGGTGGCCCTGATCTCCCGGGTCATCTACCAGGATTACGTTGACTGTGTCATGTTAATCCCTTATGATAAAGGAAACCTGGTCGCTTATTTTAATGAGAATGCCAGTGTCAGGGAGACTGAATACCTGGCGGAGGGAACCAGGCTGACCATGAGCTGTCTGTTAAAAGACCTGCAAAAGTATAAAGAATACATTGTGTAATACTCGATTGTTCGATCCGATAAAAGAAAATGACTGGAGGTAGGAGATGAAGATCGTATTTTTGGATGCAGAGACCATCGGCAAGGATATAGACCTGTCCGGATTTGCCGAACTCGGTGAGTTTATTACCTATGATGCAACCAGGCCCGAAGAGGTGCCGGAACGGATCGCTGATGCGGATGTGATCCTGACCAACAAAGTTCCGGTGAACGAGACCACGATAGGAAAAGCCCGGAAGCTTCGTTTTGTCGGCGAGACTGCCACGGGAATCAACAACCTGGATACGGACTACCTGGACCAGCGGGGGATCACCTGGGTCAACGCTGCCGGATATTCTACCGATTCGGTTACCCAGCACACCTTTGCCCTGCTCTTTTATCTGGTTGAGAAAATGAGATATTATGATGATTATGTAAAGGATGGAAGGTACCGTCCGGGCACCAGTTTTACCCATGTGGATGAGCCCTTCTTTGAGATTAAAGGAAAGACCTGGGGCATCATCGGCCTTGGCACGATCGGAAGAAGTGTAGCCAGGGTGGCAGAGAGTTTCGGCGCGAATGTGATCTACGCTTCCGCTTCCGGAAGTGCTCCCCAGGAAGGCTATCACATGGTCTCCCTGGATGAGCTTTATGAGAAGTCGGATATCATCTCTGTCCACGCCCCTCTCAACAAGTATACAGAGCATCTGATCGACGCGGATGCATTTTCTAAGATGAAGAAAACCTGCGTCTTCCTGAATCTGGGCCGGGGCCCGATTATCGTGGAGCAGGACCTGCGGGATGCCCTTGACCGGAATGAGATTGCCGCAGCAGGCCTTGATGTGCTGGATGTTGAGCCTATGGCGGAGGATAACCCGCTTCGGGGATTCACAGACAGCCGGAGACTGGTGATCACACCCCACATTGCCTGGGCCAGCTGTGAAGCCAGAAAGAGACTGATGGAGATGATCCTGGACCAGCTGAAGGATTGGATAGAAGCAGGAGGAATGAAGTGAAAAGAGAAACCGTTATAGTAATTGATTTCGGCGGCCAGTACAACCAGCTGGTTGCAAGGCGGGTCCGCGAATGTAATGTCTATTGTGAGATCTATTCCTACAAGACGAATATTGATAAGATCAAGGAGATGAATCCTAAGGGAATCATCCTGACAGGAGGTCCCAACAGCTGTTATCTGGAAGATTCTCCCAGTTGCAGCAAGGAGCTCTTTGAACTGGGAATCCCGGTGCTGGGGCTCTGCTATGGCGCCCAGCTTATGATGCATGTGCTGGGGGGCAAAGTGGAGAAGGCATCGGTGAGAGAATACGGCAAGACGGAGCTGCATGTGGACACAGAGTCCAAACTCTTTACCGGCGTGGAAGAGGATACCATGTGCTGGATGAGCCATTTTGACTATATTTCAAAGACAGCTCCCGGATTCAGGGTCTGTGCACAGACCAGGGATTGCCCGGTGGCGGCGGCAGAGGATCCTGAGCGGAAGCTCTACGCCATCCAGTTCCACCCGGAGGTACTCCACACCGTTCGCGGCAAGGAGATCCTCCACAACTATGTCTATCAGATCTGCGGCTGCGCGGGGGACTGGAAGATGGATTCCTTCGTGGAGAATTCCATCCGGGCGATCCGGGAGAAGGTTGGAGACGGCAAAGTGCTCTGCGGCCTTTCCGGTGGGGTGGATTCTTCTGTGGCAGCAGTTCTGCTGTCCAGAGCGGTCGGAAAGCAGCTGACCTGCGTGTTTGTTGACCATGGTCTTCTCAGGAAGGATGAAGGGGACGAGGTGGAAGCTGTCTTCGGACCGGAAGGCCCCTATGACCTCAACTTTATCCGGGTCAACGCCCAGGACAGATTCTATATCAAGCTTGCAGGCGTCGATGAGCCGGAGCAGAAAAGAAAGATCATCGGTGAAGAATTCATCCGTGTGTTTGAGGAGGAAGCGAAAAAGATCGGTGCGGTGGACTACCTGGTTCAGGGAACCATCTACCCGGATGTGGTGGAAAGCGGCCTTGGCGGGGAATCTGCGGTGATCAAGTCCCACCACAATGTGGGAGGACTCCCGGACTATGTGGATTTTAAGGAGATCATTGAACCCCTTCGGGACCTCTTTAAGGACGAAGTAAGACAAGCCGGCCTGGAACTGGGCATCCCGGAATACCTTGTCTTCCGTCAGCCTTTCCCCGGACCGGGTCTGGGAATCCGGATCGTAGGAGATATCACTGCTGAAAAAGTCAGGATGGTCCAGGAGGCAGATGCCATCTACCGGGAAGAGGTCGCCAGGGCAGGCCTTGACCGGGAGATCAACCAGTACTTTGCGGCCCTCACCAACATGAGGTCCGTCGGGGTGATGGGAGACGAGAGAACCTATGATTATGCGGTGGCCCTCCGGGCTGTAAAGACCATCGATTTTATGACGGCGGAAGCAGCCGATATTCCTTTTGAAGTACTGAATAAAGTGATGAACCGGATCATCAATGAAGTGAGAGGAGTGAACCGGGTATTCTATGACCTGACCTCCAAGCCGCCCGGAACGATTGAATTCGAATAAGAACAAAA
>CAMOYC010000065.1 GCA_946629665.1 uncultured Lachnospiraceae bacterium | reverse complement strand
CATGGCCACCACCACAGCCATGGCCACCACCATGCGGATGAAGTGTTCACCAGCTGGGGTAAGGAGACTCCGAAGAAGTTTTCTGAGGATAAGATCCGCTCTATCCTTGATGCGCTTTCTGATGAAGAATCCACAGAGTATGGCATCATTTTAAGAGCAAAGGGCATCGTTCCGGATGATACCGGCAAGTGGATCCACTTTGATCTGGTTCCGGGAGAGGAAGAGATCCGCTATGGTTCCGCAGAATACACCGGCAGGATCTGCGTAATCGGTTCGGAACTTAAAGAAGATAAGCTGGCTGAGCTTTTCGGCCTGTAAGATCAGGAGGGAATCATGGCAGGAAGACAGAAATTAGAGATACCCCTTTACCTTTTCCTGGGCTTCCTGGAAAGCGGTAAAACGACATTTATTAAAGAAACACTGGAAGAGGATTATTTCAATGACGGGCAGAAGACCCTGATCATAGCCTGCGAGGAAGGCATCGAAGAATATGACGATGATATCCTAGAGGCATCGAATTCCGCCCTTGTCTATGTGGAGGATGAGGAAGACTTCACCAAGGATTTTCTGATCTCCAAAGTAGTCCAGTATGCGCCGGACCG
The DNA here is from genome assembly GCA_946629665.1 of uncultured Lachnospiraceae bacterium. Taxonomy (GTDB): domain Bacteria; phylum Bacillota; class Clostridia; order Lachnospirales; family Lachnospiraceae; genus Anaerobutyricum. The sequence continues at coordinate 10,267 of CAMOYC010000065.1, read as the reverse complement.
CGTGATCATTGAGTACAACGGAATGTGGTCCGTGGAAAACCTGACCAGGCAGCTGGAGGGCACTCCCCTTATTTTGTTCCAGGGGATCGTGACCATGAATGCAGAGACCTTTGATCTTTACATGAACAATATGCGGTCACTGGCGGTGGAGATGTTTAAGGTTTCCGAGCTGGTCATCATCAATCGCTGCAGGCAGGGAGATCCCCGCGCAACCTGGCGCAGGAGCATCCGGGCAGTCAACCGTCAGACCCAGGTCATGTTCGATTCCGAAGATCCCAGCGTGATGCAGGATGTGCAGGAGGAACTGCCATTTGATATCAGCGGCGATGAGATCACGATCGAAGATGAGGATTACGGCATCTGGTTTATCGATGCGATGGACCATCCGGAGCATTATGACGGCAAGACCCTGCACATGAAAGCCAGGATCTTCAAATCCCTGAGGATGCCCCGGGGTACTTTTGTGCCCGGCCGCCATGCTATGACCTGCTGTGCGGATGATATCCAGTTCATCGGCTATCTGTGTCATACCAACCATGCCAAGTCCTCTACGATCAAGTCTCTGAAGAACAAAATGTGGGTGAATCTCACCGCAGAGTGCAGGACAGAGTACAATGAACAGTACAAGGACAATGGCCCGGTCCTCTATGCAAAGCGGATTGAAGCTGCTGACATGCCGGAAGAAGAGCTTGTTTACTTCTAAAAGATCAACTTGCTTTTTTAAAAAATGTAATATATACTATGTTTGTAAAAATATAAAACCAGGGGAGCCGTCAGGCTGAGAGTAAGTTCGACTTAGACCCTTTAACCTGTTTGGATAATGCCAGCGTAGGGAGTGTTTGTATCATTCGTGTCTGACACGTACTATAGTCTGTTACGCCCGCATTATCTGCGGGCGTTTTTTGTTGCATAGAAAATTTCATTTCCTATACAACAAAAACCCTCCGGGGGATGCGCACTCGCGCGATTTGTAACCTGTCGTAAAACGACCGCGCTCGGCGCGAGTGTCTCGCAAGCGAGACACTATCTTATATTTTATAATCATTAGGAGGACGAGAAAATGAATGCAAGCGTAGCAATCCAGGTACTGCCGAACGTGCAGGATGAAGATGAAGTGATCCGCATTGTGGATGAGGTAATCGATTATATCAAGTCGACCGGCCTCAGCTATTACGTGGGACCATGTGAGACCTCTGTAGAGGGAGAATATGAGGAACTCATGGAGATTGTAAAGAACTGCCAGATTGTGGCGGCAAAGGCAGGCTGCCGGAGCATGAATACTTATGTGAAGATATCTTATAAGCCGGAAGGAGACGTTCTGACCATTGAGAAAAAGGTTACAAAACATCACCGCTAATGTACCCGCAGCAGCGGCGCTGGTCCTGATCCTGCTCATCTGGTTCGGGGTGTCGGCCTCCGGAGCAGTCCCCGGATACATGCTTCCATCTCCCGTCGATGTGGGGAAGGTGCTTGTCTCGGATCGTTCCGTCATCATGATGCATGCCGGGGTCACCCTGCAGGAGGCCTTTTACGGGTTATGTATCGGTGTGGTACTGGCCTTTTTAACGGCCACCCTGATGAACGCTTTTCTTGTGATAAACCGGGCCCTGTATCCGATCATGATTATTACCCAGACGATCCCGACCATAGCGATCGCACCCTTGCTGGTGCTGTGGATGGGATTTGGGATGGCCCCCAAGATTGCTCTGGTCGTGATCACGACCTTCTTCCCGATCACGGTCGGACTGCTGGACGGATACAAGAGTGTGGACCAGGATTCCAGGGACCTGATGCGGGCTATGGGAGCATCCCGCATGCAGATATTCACCCATCTGAAGTTCCCTGCAGCCCTGCCTTACTTTTTCGCCGGACTGAAGATCTCTGCTTCCTACGCGGTAGTCGGGGCAGTCATCTCTGAGTGGTTAGGAGGCTTTGAGGGGCTGGGTGTCTACATGACCCGGGTGAAGAAGGCTTATGCCTTTGATAAGATGTTCGCAGTGATCTTCCTGATCGTTGTGATCAGCCTGCTGCTGATGGCTGTTGTGAATCTGCTTGGAAAGCTGTGTATGCCCTGGGAGAGGGTAGCTTTCCGGGAGAAGAGGCCGCAATAGTGACAGGGAATTCATATTGAAAAAGTTAGATTTAACACTGAGTAAAGGAGATAAGATGAGAAAAGGCACATTTCAGAAGATCGCAGCTGTATTACTTGCAGCAGCAATGACTGCAGGTCTGACTGCCTGTGGCTCCGCTTCCGAGGGAAGCACCGAAGCGAAAAAAGAACTGACAAAGATTACATTTTGTCTGGACTGGACCCCCAACACCAACCACACCGGAATCTACGCAGCCAGAGATCTGGGCTACTATGAGGATGCGGGCCTGGACGTTGAGATCGTGCAGCCGCCCGAAGACGGAGCTGCTACCATGTGTGCATCCGGCCAGGCGCAGTTTGCTGTAGAATTCCAGGATACCATGGCAGCAAGTCTGGACCTGGATGAGCCGATGGGGATCACCGCGGTTGCAGCAGTGATCCAGCACAATACATCCGGTATCATCTCCAGAAAGGGAGATGGGATCGAAAGACCTAAGGGATTGGAAGGAAAGACTTACTCCACATGGAGTTCTCCGATCGAGATCGCTACATTAAAGCAGGTGATCGAAGATGACGGAGGAGACTTTGCCAAAATGAAAATGATCCCCAACAATATCACGGATGAACCCGCAGCCCTGGAGGCAAAGCAGACGGATGCAGTCTGGATCTTCTATGGCTGGAGCGGTGTGAATGCAGAGGTGCAGGGATTCGACTTTGACTATTTTGCATTCGCCGATATCGATTCCGTATTTGATTATTACACACCTGTCCTGATTGCCAACAATGATTTCCTGAAGGAGTCACCTGAACTTGCAAAAGCATTCTTAGAGGCGACGAAGAAGGGATATGAGTACGCGATCGACAATCCGGAAGAAGCAGCACAGATCCTGATCGACGGAGACGAGACCGGATCGCTGAAAGGGTCCGAGGACCTGGTCATTTCCAGCCAGAAGTGGCTGGCCGACAAGTACATTGCAGATGCGTCAGCCTGGGGACAGATTGATGAAACCCGCTGGAACCGTTTCTACAGCTGGCTCAACGAAAACAAACTGACTAAGCATGATCTGACCGGACTTGGTTTCAGTAATGACTATTTGCCGGAATAGGAGGCAGATAGGATTTGGAAAAAAATGAACAGGAGGACAGGACGATGGCGCTGCTCAGAGCGGAACAGATCAGTAAAGCCTACAATGGACGGACGATCATAAAAAACATCAATATTGAGCTGAACCAGGGGGAGCTGGTTTCTCTGCTGGGGGTGAGCGGGTCCGGTAAAACGACCCTTTTCCATGTTCTGTCGGGTTTGATCGCCCCGGAGGAGGGCCGGGTCATCCTCAGAGAGGAGGATATCACCCGGAAACCGGGAAAGATTTCCTATATGCTGCAGAAAGATCTTCTGCTTCCTCATAAGAAGATCATCGACAATGTCTCCCTGCCTCTGGTCATAGGTGGAATGAAACGGAAAGAAGCCAGAAAGATCGCTGCCCCTTTTTTCGAGGAGTTTGGCCTTGCCGGCACGGAATATCAGTATCCGGTACAATTGTCAGGAGGTATGCGCCAAAGAGCTGCCCTGCTGAGGACCTATCTCTCCTCCGACTACCAGTCGGGGGGCGGCGTTGCCCTTCTCGACGAACCCTTCTCCGCTTTGGATACGATCACGAAGAGTGCGATCCACAGCTGGTACCTGGATGTGATGTCCCGGATCGACCTGTCCACCTTATTCATCACCCATGACATCGACGAAGCGATCCTGCTTTCCGACAGGATCTATATCCTGAACGGAAAGCCGGGGGAGATCCGTGATGAGATCATCATAGAGGAGAGAAAACCAAGGGAGAAAGATTTTCATCTCAGCGACCGTTTTTTAGATTACAAACGGCGGATCATCGCAAAGCTGTAAATGGTATTTTTTTGTGCAGATTGGATGGATTTTTCCACTTGCTGTTGTGAATATTACATATTTTAATCAAAAAAGTATTTTCCCTCCTATTTGACCATTCAAATTCAGGATGCTATAATTTACTTATAAAATTATGCACAGATGTACTTTCATCAGGGAAGGATGGATTCGTATGAAATATGTAGCGGGCGTAGATATTGGAAATGCGACGACAGAAGTTGCATTGGCTAAAATTGAAGATGACGAGATAGAATTTCTCGCCAGCGGAATAGGACCGACAACCGGAATCAAAGGAACCCTGCAGAACATTAATGGTGTTTTCAAGTCCCTGAAGTCAGCTCTGGATAAAGTAGGGCTTGACTACAGTGATCTGAAGGAGATCCGTATTAATGAGGCGGCTCCGGTAATCGGTGATGTGGCGATGGAGACGATCTCCCAGACAGTCATCACGGATTCCACGGTAATCGGTCATAATCCGGCGACTCCCGGCGGAACCGGCGTGGGAGTTGGTGTTTCCGTGCTCGTTGATGAGCTGAAGAAGATCACGGAGCCGGAAGATGTTATCGTTATTGTTCCGGCTGCAGTTGGATTTGAAAAGGCTGCAGAGATGATGAATGCAGCCAGAGATAATGTGAATATTACCGGTGCGATCCTGCAGGAGGATGACGGAACCCTGCTGAACAACCGGCTGAATAAGAAGATTCCGATCATCGATGAAGTTCGTATGATCGAGAAGGTTCCCTTAGGACTCCAGTGTGCGATCGAGGTTGCACCGATCGGCAGCGTGATCCATACTCTGTCGAATCCTTACGGAATCGCAACCGTATTTAACCTGAGCGCCCAGGAGACCCAGCGGGTCGTACCGATTGCCAGATCCCTGATCGGAGACCGTTCCGGCGTGGTGATCAAAACAGCAAGCGGTGATATCAAGGCGCATACCGTTCCGGCAGGCTCCATCACCATCACCGGTGATAAGAAAGAAGTGATCGTCAACGTTGATGAAGGCGCTGACAAGATCATGGAAGCCGTTTCCTCTGTTACGGATATCCAGAATATCCGCGGCGAGAAGGGAACGAATGTCGGTAACATGCTCGATAAGGTCCGCCGGGTTATGGCGAATCTGACTGACAAGAAGAAAAGAGATATCATGATCCAGGATATCCTGGCAGTGGATACTTTCAATCCCCAGAAGGTAATCGGCGGCGTGGCAGATGAATTCGCCATGGAGAATGCGGTAGGTATCGCAGCCATGGTTAAGGCGGACCGTCTGCAGATGGAGCAGATTGCCGGCAACCTTACAGAGAAACTTGGTGTTCCGGTTTACGTAGGCGGCGTTGAGGCCGACATGGCGATCAAGGGAGCCCTCACCACACCCGGTACCAGCGTGCCGCTGGCGATCGTCGACATGGGTGCCGGTTCCACGGATGCCTCCATCATCAACCGGGAAGGTAAAGTTAAGCTGATCCATCTGGCAGGTGCAGGAGACATGGTTTCCCTCCTGATCCAGACAGAGCTTGGCCTGGAGAGCTTTGACATTGCCGAGGATGTGAAGCGTTATACATTGGCTAAGGTAGAAAGTCTCTTCCATATCCGCCATGAGGACGGAACGGTACAGTTCTTCAATAAGCCTCTGGATCCGAACATCTTTGCCAAGACAGTTCTCGTGAAAGAGAACGGAGACCTGTTCCCTCTGGAGGGGCAGGATTCCCTGGAGCGTGTGCGCAAGGTACGTCAGGAAGCGAAGAGGAAGGTATTTGTCCGCAACGCGGTACGTGCTCTTTCCATGGTAAGCCCGACCGGCAATCCCAAGGACATCCAGTTCGTTGTTCTTGTTGGTGGTTCTGCGCTTGACTTCGAGATCCCCAACTTTGTAACGGATGCTTTGTCCGAGCTGGATATCGTAGCCGGACGCGGTAATATCCGTGGCTGTGAAGGCCCCCGTAATGCGGTAGCAACCGGCCTTGCCCTGGCTTGTCTTACTCCTCTGGGACTGGATTTTTAGGTGATCCGAAAGATTGACTAAGAGTCAGAAATGAATTGACAGGAGTAACTCTGTTTAATATAATGGAGTTGCTCCTTTTTCTTTTCCGGAAACGAGGGGAAGGCGGAGGGGATCCATATGAGCTATGACAGACCCCGGGGTAGATCTCCAGGGTTAAAACTATGTAAAGAGGCGGTGTTTCTAAACCGCCTGCCGGAAAGGAAATATTGAAATGGGCAAGATAAAAGTGATCACGGATTCTGCCAGTGATATCCCCAAGGAACTGGAAGAAAAATATGGTATAGACATCATTTCCTTCACCGTTGTTCTGGGCGACAGGGAATATGTGAGCAGAGTAGATTTTGATAATGTATCATTTTATGGTATGATGGAAGAGTACCCGGAGGATGTTCCTATGACATCTCAGGTAACTGCCTATCACTTTATGGAGGAGTATTATCGCTATTATCAGGAGGGCTACACGGACCTGATCATGGTCCTGATCAATTCCAAAGGGTCAGCCACTTACAATAATTCACTGATGGCGATCGACCTGCTCTACGAGGAACATCCGGAATGCAAGGATGTGATCAGGATCCACAGTTTTGACAGCGCAAGTTACTGCTGCGGCTACGGCCATACTGTCCTGGAGGCAGGAAAGATGCTGCAGGAAGGGGCGGATGTGGAGACAATCTGCACCTACATTGAGGAGGCTCTGAAGAAAAGAAGAGTCTATTTCGCCATTTACAATCTGGAGTATGCGGGCCGGTCCGGAAGGATTCCGGGAGCAGCGGCATTCATCGGAGATAAGCTGGGGATCAAGCCGATCATGAAGATCTGGGATCATGCGATCAGCATGGCAGCAAAGTGTCGCGGAGAGAAGAAAGTGGCAGCCCGCATCGCTAAGCAGGTTTTGGCTGAGATGAAGGAAGGCAGCGACTACCAGATCGTTTACGGCAAGGATCCGGCAGTCGGCCGGGAGATGGCTGACCTGATGACCGGGAAATTAGGCTACGGGCCGACGGAAGAGTATGTGATCGGCCCTGAGGTAGCGGCGAACGCCGGGCCAAAGGTGGTAGGCGTTTCCTTTGATGTGGATTAATTGGGGAGGTTTGATTGTGAAAGAGAATAAAAAGGTATATTCTGTGCTGGGTGATTCCATCAGTACCTATGAAGGTTACACGCCGGCGAAAGGAGTTTTCTTTGACCGCTATAACCAGTATGAGAGCGGCCTGACATCGGTGGAGGATACCTGGTGGATGCAGGTGATCCGGGCCAGGGACGGTCTGCTGGGATATAATAATTCTCTGGCCGGCTCCTTGGTATCCGGAGGCGTTGTCAGTTCCCATACAGATCCGGGAAGGATCCGGGACCTTGGGAGGAACGGGATTCCTGATATCATCCTGGTATTTGCCGGATGTAATGATTGGGCGTTCTGCGTACACCCTGATGTTTTCCGCCGGGATTACGGTCTGATGCTTGACCGGATCCGGGAGACATATCCGGAGGCAGAGATCTGGTGTGCTACTCTTCCGGAGGGAAGAGAAGTGGATCCGATGGACCAGTTTTTCTTTAATGTGGACGGCAGGATATCCGGGGAGGTCTACTCCAATATCATCAGGCGGCTGGCCGAAGAAAAGGGTATGAATGTGGCAGATCTTGCAGCCTGCGGCCCCTACGAGACGATTGACGGCGTTCATCCCAACCGGCAGGGCATGAAAGACCTGGCTGCCATGTGGATGAAAGATTTATAAGGAATATTTTCAAAGTTCTCTAAAAACCATGGAAAAACATGGTGGCCTGTGCTATAATATTTCAGGTTACCTGTTTTGAAAATGAAGTTTTTAGGGAACTTTATTTCATTTTGATAGATGTAATATTAGTGAAGAAGGGAAGATTGCGTAAGATGGAAAAGAAAAATATCAACTGGAGCGAGATCGGATTTTCTTATATGCCAACAGATTTCCGCTATGTATCTAATTACAAAGACGGAGCATGGGATGAAGGTGAGCTGACGGAAGATGCCAATATCACCCTGAATGAGTGTGCCTGCGTATTCCAGTATGCCCAGACCTGCTTTGAAGGCCTGAAGGCTTATACGACGGAAGACGGCAAGATTGTCTGCTTCCGCCCTGATCTGAATGCCAGCCGCATGGCTGACACTGCGAAAAGGCTGGAGATGCCGGTATTTCCTGAGGACAGATTTGTCGATGCGGTTGTTCAGACCGTAAAGGCGAATGCTGCTTATGTACCTCCCTTTGGATCCGGTGCGACTCTTTACATCCGTCCTTTTATGTTCGGAAGCAATTCAGTTATCGGAGTAAAACCTGCGGATGAATACCAGTTCCGTATCTTTGTTACACCGGTAGGCCCTTACTTTAAGGGCGGCGCAAAGCCGATCACCATCCGTGTATCTGATTTTGACCGTGCTGCACCCCATGGAACCGGCCACATCAAGGCAGGACTGAATTACGCGATGAGCCTTCATGCGATCGTTGATGCGCATGCAGAAGGATATGACGAGAACCTGTATCTTGACCCTGCGACCAGGACTAAGGTTGAGGAGACCGGTGGCGCTAACTTTATCTTTATCAGCAAGGACGGCAAGACATTGATCACACCGAAGTCCGGCAGTATTCTGCCTTCCATCACCCGCCGTTCCCTGATGTATGTTGCGGAACATTATCTTGGCCTCAACGTGGAGCACAGAGAAGTTCTTCTTGAAGAACTGAAAGACTTTGGCGAGTGCGGTCTCTGCGGTACTGCTGCGGTTATCTCTCCGGTAGGCAAGATCGTTGATCACGGCAAGGAGATCTGCTTCCCGAGCGGTATGGAGGAGATGGGGCCTGTAACGAAGAAGCTCTATGAAACCCTGACAGGAATCCAGATGGGCCACATTGAGGCTCCGGAAGGGTGGATCAAGGAGATCTGCTGATCAGATACTATTAGAATTATCATCAGAGTTTATGGGTGCCGGGTTTTCCCGGCGCCTTTTTTATGTTATAATGTCTATTATTATGTCAACCGATATAATAGGATGGTGTATGATACGTCAACTGTATAATTTGGGAGGAAAAATTATGCCAGAAGGTTTAGTTACGGAATTTGATCAGTATTTGTTTGGACAGGGTACTCATTATGACCTGTATAACAAGTTGGGGGCACATCCAATTAAAGAGGGCAAGGAAAAGGGTGTGTATTTTGCCGTGTGGGCACCGAACGCCAAGTCGGTTTCCGTGGTCGGCGATTTCAACAGCTGGAATCCGAAAGACCATGTGATGACCAGGATGGAGCCCCTCGGAATCTGGGAGCTCTTTATTAAGAACTTTCCGATGGGAGGCATCTACAAGTATCAGATCACGACCCAGGACGATGAGGAGATCATGAAGGTGGATCCCTTTGCTTTCCAGGCTGAAAAGAGACCCAACAACGCATCCGTTGTAACGGATATCTCCAACTTCCGCTGGTCCGATTCCAAGTGGATGAAGAAAAGGGAGAAGTTTGATGACCGCAAGAGTCCCATGGCGGTCTATGAAGTGCATCCGGGTTCCTGGATGAAGCATCCGATCACGGAAGAAGATGAAGATGGTTATTATAACTATCGTCTGCTCGCTCACCGTCTGACTGATTATGTGAAGGACATGGGCTATACCCATGTTGAGCTGATGGGTATCGCTGAGCATCCTTTCGACGGATCCTGGGGTTATCAGGTAACCAATTATTTCGCACCGACATCCCGTCACGGATCCCCGCAGGATTTCCAGTATTTTGTGAACTATCTCCACAAGAACAATATCGGTATCATCCTTGACTGGGTTCCGGCTCATTTTCCGAGAGATGCCTTCGGCCTCGCCGAGTTTGACGGAACCTGCCTCTATGAGTATGCAGATCCCAGAAAAGGCGAGCATCCGGATTGGGGGACCAAGGTTTTTGATTTCGGTAAGAATGAAGTAAAGAACTTCCTGATCTGCAACGCCCTGTTCTGGTTGGAGAAGTACCATATTGACGGCCTGCGTGTCGACGCGGTTGCATCCATGCTCTATCTGGACTACGGCCGTGATGACGGCCAGTGGGTTGCGAATAAGTACGGCGGCAATGAGAACCTGGAGGCGATCGAATTCTTCAAGCACCTGAACACGATCGTCAAGGGCAGGAATCCCGGCATCGTGATGATCGCCGAGGAATCTACCGCCTGGCCCAAGGTGACGGACAAGGCCATGTACGGCGGCCTGGAGTTCAGCCTGAAGTGGAATATGGGCTGGATGCATGACTTCCTGGAGTACATGAAGCTGGATCC
>CAMOYC010000064.1 GCA_946629665.1 uncultured Lachnospiraceae bacterium | reverse complement strand
GAGTTTCCGATATGGTAAAAATGTGGGATGTTACGATCCCTGAACTGACCGGCGATGCGAAAAGGCTGGTTTATGTCTATCTTCCGGATTCCTATGGGAAAGATCCGGAACGCAGATATCCGGTCCTCTACATGTTTGACGGACATAATGTTTTCTTCGATTCTCATGCGACTTACGGGACAAGCTGGGGTATGGAAACATACATGGACAGCTCCCGCACCCAGATGATCATTGTTGCCGTGGAATGCAATCACGGACCGGATCATGCAAGGATCTGCGAGTATGCTCCTTACTCTTTCTCCGATCCCTATTTTGGCAGGATCCACGGCCTGGGAGATATCTATATGGAATGGATGGTCCGGGAATTAAAACCGCGGATCGATGCTTCCTACCTTACTCTTCCCGGGAGGGATCACACTATGATCGCGGGCAGTTCCATGGGAGGACTGATGAGCTTATATGCGGTTTTGCGTTACAATGACATTTTCTCAGGAGCGGCCTGTCTGTCTCCCTCTTTTCATTTCTGTCCGGATGAGATCGATCGATTGATCCCGGAATCAGAGATTTCCCCGGAAACCATCATCTATGTTGATTTCGGATCAGAGGAGATCAGTTACTTTAAGAATTTCACAGAAGTATATGTCCGGATCATAAATTCTCTGATCAGGAAAGGTATTTTTCTGGAGACCCGCATCATTCCTGGAGGCAAACATTGTGAGGCAAGCTGGGGGCGGCAGATTCCTTTTTTTATGAACACGTTACTTTACGGGAAATCCGATGGATCCAAGGATTCATGACAGCATTGGCAGATAGAGGAAATCACACTATGGAAAAACAATATATGACTTATTACAGCCATATCTTAAACAGGGATATGGAAATGAATATTTACGGCTACGCAGGACGCCCGGTACTGTATATCCCCTGCCAGGACGGGCGCTTCTATGATTTTGAGAATTTTAAGATGGCTGAGGTATGCAGCGACTGGATCAACAAGGGCAAGATCATCGTTTTCTCCATCGACACCATCGATGCCGAGACATGGTCCGACACGATGGGCGATCCGAGATGGCGGATAGAGATCTATGATTACTGGATCCATTTTATTACCGATGAACTGGTCCCCTTCATCAAGGATTATGTCAGCGAAAAGACCCGGACTCCATATCAGGGAGGCGTGATCAGTTTCGGGTGCAGTCTCGGAGCAGCGCATGCGGCCAATCTCTATTTCCGCAGGCCTGACCTCTTTGACGGACTTCTTGCCCTCAGCGGTGTCTACTCTGCTTCCTATGGTTTTGGCGACTATATGGATGAACTGGTATACATCAATTCTCCTGTGGACTACATGTATAACCTGCCCGAGGATCATCCCTATATAGAACTGTTTAATTCCCAGAGGGCTGTGATCTGCACCGGAAGAGGGCCCTGGGAGAATCCGGAATACACAGAAAGCCTGGACCGGATCCTCAAGAGCAAGAACATCCATACCTGGGTGGATTACTGGGGATATGATGTACATCATGACTGGGATTGGTGGTACAAGGAAGTTGTCTATTTCCTGCCCTATCTTCTGGGTGAAGACCAATGATAAAAAAGCACCGACTCTTGGCGATCAGGCCGGGAGCCGGTGCATTTTCTTTTAAATAGCAGATAAAATGATCTAGCTGAGGTCGGCATATTCCGTTGCTGCTGACAGAGCATCATCGATCACATTTTCTTCGACAGCATTACCCTTACCGTGGGTCTTGATCAGGGAAGTCACCTTATTATATGCTTCCGGCACAAGATCAAGCACCTTGTTCACGGTATCCATATCTCTGACATTGACAATTCTTGTATAACCATCTTTGATGACGAGAACAGCGCTCGGAGTCATCTTTCCGCCGATGCCGCCGCCAGCCCTGTCTTTATTTTCTTTTCCGAGGGTGCCTGCACCCATTCCGAAAGATACGTCAACCAGAGGGACGATGGTAGTATCACCTATGATCTGAGGCTCCCCTACAACCGTTTTCGAAGAAAATACATGGTCCGCTCCCTCAAATAATGCTCCAACAGTTTCTCCAAAATTCAGCTTACCCATATCTATGATATCCTCCTTCTCTTATCGTTTTATTCATCTTTTATCAACTTGAAGATCAGGCTGCGGATTTCCTTAACCAGGAACAGGCGGATGCCCACGTAGGCCAGATAACCCAGTCGGATCCGGCCTTTGCCGGAGCAGTCTGCTTCAAAAATCTTCTGTTCAAAATCCGGATCCAAAAGAAAATGATCACCGTAAACCGGATAAAATGCGGCGGCGTAGGCAGTCACCTTTCCGGTCAGATAGGGATCACGGAACCCGTATGTGATCCAGCCCTTCAGTTTCCGGGGAAGCACATGCCTAAGCAGTCTGGGGATCCACTTGACTGCCTGTTCATAATATACTTCCAGGGGCATCTCCTCAATCTTTGCCTCCAGGTCCTCCCCCTTCTTTTCCAGTTCTTCCAGCTTGGCGACAAAGGATTCGATCTTCCTGCCCAGCTTGTCAAAGAAGCTTTCTTTCTCCTCAGGGGGACCGGTCTTTTTCTCTTCCTTTACTTCTTCTTTTTTAACCGGCTTCTCTTCCTTTGGTTTTTCCTCGATGGCTGGTTTCTCTTCCTTTGGCTTCTCTTCCTTCGGTTTCTCCTCCGCTGCCGGTTTTTCCTCAGTGGCCGGTTTCTCTGTCACGGCCGGCTTATCTGACTTATCTTCGGATTTCTTCTTCTCCGCTTCCTTTTTCAGGTAAGCCTGATCATTGGTCGCAATCGTGAACCAGAGAAGACGTATCCGGTAGATCAGATCCGTGCCGTCCAGCTTCAGGACCGCATAGACTGCCTTCAGCAGCCACCCCGCATCCGCATCCAGATGCACCTTGGTTCCACGGGCCTGGAGTCCGAAGGTATAGCGAACCGGCACGAGCAGGATGATCAGGAGCAGCAAAAGGATGATGCCCAATATGACCAGCAGGATGATGCCGAGCACTTTTAAAATAGTTAACAATACGCTTAACACTCTTCTCCTCCTGCGATATCAATATGTGTTTAAGAACTCTTTCATATGGAAAAGATGGCCCCTGTCCACACCGTCCTGGAAAATGTTCCGCACAATCTCGTAAGCTTCTTTCCGGGACCCGGCAATCCCAAGTACAGTCAGGTCGCTGGTCCGGTAGAAGTCGTGACGTAATTCCAGGCTGGACAGAACATAGAGGAGTTCCTCCCCTTTTGCGGTGGTCACCAGGTACCACATTCTCTTTTTGAAACGTTCGTTCCGCTCCAGACTGATGATGATATTTTTAGCCTCGTAGGCGATGGATGGTCCGATAAATGCACCTTTGGCCACTTTCATAGTCTTTCATCTCCCGATATCCGATCCTATTTTACATGGATGTGAGTAAACAGATGATCATTACAGTATTCATAGGAACCGTTGCACTTGGAACAGTAGCGGAACTCCAGGGTCGGGTCGTCCAACTCGGTCCTTCCGCAGATATGACACTTGTGCCGATAGGCAGCTCCGCCAACTCCCGGTGCAGGTCCCGCCTCTTTTCTGAACTTGGCCCGTCTCTTTACCTGACTGGGTCTGATCCGGTTGTAATTCCTGGAAGAAAAGAAAAAGACAATGAAGTTCAGCAGGCTGACTATGATACTGATGCGGGCACCGATGCCTCCGGCAAAGAAATCATAAGCCAGGAGGGCAAGGTCCAGGAAGGCCATCCACTTGACCTTGACCGGTATGAGGCCGTAAAGGTAAACCTTCATCTCCGGGAAGATCGCCGCGTAGGCCAGGAAAATGGATAAGTTCAGATAGTAGGTATCCATGAAGATGTTGGGACTGGGATAGATCGCATAAACAATAAAAGCTGCCGCGATGGTTCCCAGAATACCAACAAGGATATACATATTAAAACGAAAAGCTCCCCAGACCTGGACGAGTGATTCTCCCAGGGAATAATAAAACAGGAGCATAAAGATCAGGAAGATCAGATTCGTCTCCGATGTGGCGATCAGGAAGGTAAAGATCCTCCAGGGCTGGCCATGCAGGACCAGATAAGGGTTCAGGCTCAGCACGGTATAGTAAAGCTGTCCCTGGGAACTGATATTCAGCAGGGTTCCCACGCCATACAGGATGACGATATATAAAGGAAGATTGCGGATCGCATATTTTCCGAATTTATTTTCCAGGTGATTCAACCAGTTCATAAAAAGCTATTCCTCCATGATAATAATCGTATCTGAATCACTGTTCTAGTCCATCCACCGGCTCTTTCCGATCAGGATTCCGGTAAGAAGGGTCAATCCAAGGATGATGATGGAAACCACCAGGAATCCATGGGGATTATGTCCAAAAGGAATTCCTCCCACGTTCATACCGAAGGCTCCGGTAATGATGGTCGGAACAGTCAGGACGATGGTTATGATCGAAAGAAACTTCATGACAATGTTCAGATTATTGGAAATGACGGAAGCAAAGATCTCCATGGTACCTGCCAGGATGTCACTGTAGATCTTGGCCATCTCGATCGCCTGCTTATTCTCGACGATCACATCTTCCAGCAGTTCCTTCTCCTCTTCCGTGCTCGGGATCGTCTTATTCCTCATCAGTCTCTCAATGACTACTTCATTCCCCCGCAGGGAGGTCGAGAAATAAACCAGGGACTTCTCAAGAACCTGCATCTGCAGGAGCTCCTCGTTCCTCTGGGAGATATGCAGCTGGGCCTCCACTGCCTCACTCTGTTTATCGATGATCCTCAGATACTTCAGATAGAGTGTGGCATTATGGTAGAGCATCTGATAGAGGAAGCGGGTCCTCTCATAGGTATAGAAATCTCTTACGCGCCCGTCCATGAACACGGTAAGTACCGGTGTGTCGATCAGACATACTGTAAATATCAGCTTATCCGTATAGATGATCCCAAAGGGAAGCGTGTAGAAATTCTCCCTGTTATCATGGGTCTCCAGGGCTGGGATATCCAGGATCATCAGTGTGTAATTATCTTCCACCTGAATACGCGAACGCTCCTCTTCATCCAGGGCGCTCTTCAGATCATCCAGGTCAATCTCAAAATGCTTTGACACATGTTCGAGCTCCTCAAAAGTAGGATTGGTCAGAGCGACCCAGCTTCCCGGGACAGCCTCTGTCGTCTCCTGTATTCCTATATCCGTCGATCGAAAAATCCTGATCATGAGACCTTCCTCTTCTTAAGATTCCATATTTAAGATTCCATGTTTACAATAAAGAAAGAGTCCCTGCAGGACTCTCCTTATGACTGCAACAGTTTTTTCCATTATAAAAAATATCCTGCACTTTGTCAACGCATTTGGGGGTCTTCCAGGGCCCCTTCCCGGTGAGTTCTTCCGCCTCATCCCCGGCCTCTTATTTTAGCAAAAATGAGGGCAGATTGTCGGGCCCGCAGGCACATTTCCGTAAAATGGTTGTATTTTCATTTCAACTCGTTTATAATAGGTAAGATTATTTGACTTTAAAAAGAAGGACAGAGAGATATATGAAGGAGTTGACATTTCAATTATGAAACATTCTCTGGGAATCGACATTGGTTCAACCACTGTCAAGGTTGCTGTCATAGATGAAAGCAACCGGATATTATTTTCTGATTACAAAAGGCATTTTGCCAACATTAAAGGAACACTCCGCGGCCTTCTCTCCCAGGCGAAGGAAAAGCTTGGTGACCTGCTGGTCCATCCTACGGTTACCGGTTCCGGCGGCATGGCCATATCCGAATATCTGGATATTCCCTTTTGCCAGGAGGTGGTCTGTGTATCAGATGCCCTTCAGGATTATAACGAGAAGACAGATGTCGCCATCGAACTGGGTGGGGAAGATGCAAAGATCATCTACTTCCAGAACGGTATTGAACAGCGTATGAACGGTGTCTGTGCCGGCGGTACCGGATCTTTCATCGACCAGATGGCCAGCCTGCTGCAGACAGATGCTTCCGGCTTGAATGAGTACGCGAAGGACTACGATACCATCTATCCGATCGCTGCCCGCTGCGGCGTATTTGCCAAGTCTGACATCCAGCCCCTGATCAACGAAGGTGCCTCCAAAGAAAATCTGGCGGCATCCATCTTTCAGGCGGTGGTCAACCAGACCATCAGCGGCCTTGCCTGCGGCAAGCCCATCAAGGGATACGTGGCCTTTCTGGGAGGGCCTCTGCATTTTCTTCCCGAGCTGAAGAATTCATTCATCCGCACGCTGAATCTGGATGAGGAGCACACGATCGATCCGCCCCACTCACACCTGTTTGCGGCCAAGGGAGCGGCCATGAATTCACAGGAAGAAAGGGCTTTGCCCTTAAGCGAACTGCTGGAAGCTTTTGGTTCGGACATGCATCTTCGGGTAGAGGTCGAGCGTCTGGAACCGCTTTTTACCAGCCAGGAGGAATATGATGATTTCATCTCCGAACACAACCGCTTCAACGTGAAAAAGGGGAACCTTGCCAGCTATAAAGGCAAGTGTTATCTGGGTATCGATGCTGGTTCCACTACCACCAAGCTGGCCCTGGTCGGCGAGGAGGGAGAACTGCTCTACCGCTTCTACGATAATAATAACGGAAGTCCCTTAAAAACGACCATCCGCGCTATGAAGGAATTAAAGGATCTGATCCCGGATACTGCCCGGATCGTGGGATCCTGTTCCACCGGTTACGGAGAGGCCTTACTGAAAGCAGCCCTGAACCTGGACCACGGTGAGGTGGAGACCATGGCTCACTACTATGCCGCTGCCTTCTTTGAGCCGGATGTAGACTGTATCCTGGACATTGGCGGACAGGATATGAAATGTATCAAGATCAAGGACCAGGCCGTGGACAATGTACTGCTGAACGAAGCCTGCTCTTCCGGCTGCGGTTCTTTTATCGAAACTTTCGCTAATTCACTGGACTATAAAGTAGCGGATTTTGCCAAGATCGCTCTTTTTGCTAAATCGCCGATCGACCTGGGTTCCCGCTGTACCGTGTTCATGAACTCCAAGGTAAAGCAGGCCCAGAAAGAAGGAGCAAGTGTCGGAGATATCTCGGCCGGCCTGGCCTACTCCGTCATAAAAAATGCCCTTCTCAAGGTGATCAAGCTGACAGATCCTAAGCAGCTGGGCAAAAAGATCGTCGTCCAGGGCGGTACCTTCTACAATGACGCGGTACTGCGCAGCTTTGAGCGGATTTCCGGCTGTAAGGCCGTAAGGCCTGACATAGCCGGTATCATGGGGGCTTTCGGTGCTGCTCTGATCGCCAGGGAGCGTGAGGACGAGACCGGCCCGACACAGATGCTCTCCATCGATGAGATCATCAACCTTCAGTACAGCAGCTCCATGAGCCGTTGTCCGCATTGCAATAACCACTGTATCCTGACCATCAACGAGTTCGGAGGCGGCCGCCGCTTTGTTTCCGGCAACCGCTGCGAGCGTGGGCTTGGTCAGGAGATCAAAAAGGATAAGATGCCCAACCTCTATGATTATAAGTACCGAAGGCTTTTTGCCTACCGGTCCCTCAAGCCGGAGGAAGCAGAGCGTGGCGTGATCGGTATTCCGAGAGTCCTCAACCTTTATGAGAATTATCCTTTCTGGCATACATTTTTTACGAAACTGAAATTCCGGGTTGTGATCTCCCCGAAATCCACCCGAAAGATCTACGAACTTGGCATCGAATCCATCCCCAGCGAATCGGAATGCTATCCTGCCAAGATCGCGCACGGCCATGTAATGTGGCTGTTGAAAAAGGGCGTCAAGAACATTTTCTACCCATGTATCCCATATGAGCAGAATCTGACGCCGGATGCGCCAAACCATTACAACTGTCCGATCGTAACTTCCTACGCGGAGAATATCAAGAACAATATGGAAGAACTCCGCGCGCCGGACATTTGCTTCATGCGCCCCTTCCTGGCTCTGGATAATCCGGAAGCCCTGAAGGTCCGCCTGATGAGAGAGCTGTCCAAGTATTACGATGTGACAGAGGCGGAGATCAGCGAGGCAGTGGATGCCGCCTACGAAGAGGCGGAACATGTGCGGGCCGACATCCGGGCCAAGGGGGAGGAAACCCTGGCCTACATGGCCGAGACCGGCTGTATGGGCATCGTCCTCTGCGGCCGTCCCTACCACATTGACCCGGAGATCAATCACGGAATTCCGGAACTGATCAATTCCTACGGGATCGCCGTCCTGAGCGAGGACTCTATCGCCCATCTGGGCCAGACGGAGCGTCCCCTGATCGTATCCGACCAGTGGATGTACCATTCCAGACTGTACGGAGCGGCCAACTACGCCAAGAAGAACAAGCAACTTGAGGTCATCCAGCTGAACTCCTTCGGCTGCGGTCTGGATGCGGTAACCACCGACCAGGTGAATGACATTTTAGCGAAATCCGGTAAGATCTATACTGTTTTAAAGATTGACGAAGTAAATAACCTCGGAGCGGCCAGAATCCGTATCCGGTCCCTGATCGCTGCCGTAAGAATAAGAAACCGCAAGAATATCGTACCTCATCCGACACCGTCGAACATCAAGAAAGTGGAATTCACCAAGGAAATGAAAAAGAATTACACGATCCTTGTTCCCCAGATGTCCCCGATCCATTTTGAGCTGTTAGAGCCGGCCTTCAGGCATTGCGGCTACAATGTGGAGATCCTTCCGGAGATGGGCAAAACTGCGGTCGATGCCGGGCTGAAGTACGTGAACAATGACGCCTGCTATCCTTCCCTGATCGTGGTAGGACAGATCATGACTGCCCTCACATCCGGCAAATATGACCTGAATAAGACAGCGGTCATCATTACCCAGACCGGTGGCGGCTGCCGTGCAACCAACTACATCGGTTTTATCCGCCGTGCCCTTGAGAAAAACGGGTTCGGACATATTCCTGTCATTTCCCTGAGTGTACAGGGAATCGAGAAGAACGAGGGCTTCCGGTTCACGCCGGCCCTGCTCGTCCGGGCGCTGCAGGGCGTGATCTACGGAGACCTGTTCATGAGAGTCCTTTACCGGGTTCGTCCTTACGAGAAGGTGAAAGGCTCCGCCAACCATTTGCACCAGGTTTGGAAAAGACGTTGTATCCGTTCTCTGGAAAAGGCCAGATACGGAGAATTCAAAAGGAATGTAAAAGGGATCATCCGGGATTTCGATGCTCTCCCGATCACCAAAGAGCGGAAACCACGGGTAGGGATCGTCGGCGAGATCCTGGTTAAGTTCCTTCCGGATGCCAACAACCACCTGGTTGAATTGCTGGAGCAGGAAGGCGCGGAAGCAGTGATGCCGGACCTGCTGGACTTCATGTTCTACTCCTTCTACAATGGCAATTATAAGGCGGAGTTCCTGGGCAAGTCCCCTAGAACAGCCAAACTGCTGAACCTGGCGATCGAGGCCCTGGAGATCTACCGCGGCTTCCTTCGCAAAGAACTGGAGAAGAGCAGCCGTTTCGACCCGCCGCCCCACATTAAGGAGCTGGCGGAATACGCGAAACCGATCGTTTCCCTGGGTAACCAGACAGGGGAAGGCTGGTTCCTCACCGGCGAGATGGTGGAGCTGATCCATGGCGGCGCTCCCAACATCGTATGTACCCAGCCCTTTGCCTGCCTGCCGAACCACGTCGTCGGCAAGGGCGTGATCAAGGAGCTTCGAAGAAAATATCCGGAGGCCAACATCGTAGCGATCGATTATGACCCGGGTGCCAGTGAAGTAAACCAGATTAACCGGATCAAGCTGATGCTCTCCACCGCGCAGAAAAGACTGAACGCGGAAGAAACTGCATAAATCACATAAAAAAATGCGCTGTCAGGCGCACAAAAAGAAAGGGGGCTGTCTTCAGCCCCCTTACACTATATCTTTCTTCGGAAAATTAAGGTACACGATCAGGTTATTACTGTTGAATGCACTGAAATACCGAACTTCCTTTGCATTTTCCATTACGATCCTTAGCCCCAGATGGTTCCGTTTCTCTTTATTATGTCTGTAGAATTCAGTGGGGTCAAAACAATCGCCCAGATCCATCATGGAAAAACAGATATCCTCCTTATTTGCAAACAGACGAAAATCCGCATAAACATCCTTCTTACCGACTTTTTGAGCATGCTCCAGGATGTTGACAGACATTTCTTCCACAAACAAGGACATGTATTTCGCGGGTTTGCTTCCAACATGGTGGTCCAGACAGAATTTCTCGGTCTCGGAACTTACCCGGACCACATCCTCCTTCTCCCGGATCTCCTCATAGAGATTGTCCGAAGCATCTCCCCCAAAGCCTTCCGGCAGGAACATGAGCTGATACCAATACTTCGGAATTCCCTTACAGTGGATACAATTCCCGATATAAATAGCCAGGAGCAGGATCATCTTGCTGATCGCTATCGACGCCAGAATACCCTTAGATCCGTATAAACTGCCCAGGATCAAAGCAGCGGCGACCGGTACGATAAAACGTTCAAAGAGGCTCAGAATATTGGCGCGCAACTGATTATCCGTACCCTGCAGATATTGTTGGATCAGGTCGATCGTGGTGTCAAACACAAGTGCCAGAGACATCCACCGGATACTGAATACCGTCAGGGAGATCACTTCCGGGTCATGAGAATAAATGCGGGTCAGCAAAGGAGCCGCAATGAAAGTGATGACGCCGGCTGCTGCAGAAAGTTTAAAGCCTAATCTGAGGGCATAGGTATAAAGGCGGGTCAGCCCCTTCTGGTCATTGGCACTGTAATAGATCCCGATCATGGAAACCAGGGCTCTGCCCAGTCCTATGGGAATACAGAAAAGGAATTGGAACAAGTCCCCCTGGATACCTTTTGCCGCAATAGCGGCAGAGGTCAGCGCAAGGATCACATTAAAGTAGTTGGTTACGATATCACGCAGGGTACTGGCAACTCTTTTGATCAGGGCCGG
>CAMOYC010000063.1 GCA_946629665.1 uncultured Lachnospiraceae bacterium | reverse complement strand
CTTGCACAGATTTGTAAAGAAAGCGACATCGATGCTGTCTTTACTATCAATTTTAATACTATAAAGATTAGACAGCCGGAAAATGCCTATAGTGTTCTGGTCGGGGAGATGGTGGCTGAAGAAGGGACTGACCAGTTTGAGTTTCAGATGGCAAGTTTACCTCTGTATTATATTGAGAACCCGGAAAGCTGTGGAGAACCATTTTCTACAAATAATCTTATTAAAGATCAAGATGGAGCGCCACTGGTATTTGGATATGATCATAGTGTTGAACTTCAAAAAGTTTTGGATAACCCGGAGAAATATTCTACCATTCTTACTTTGTTAGACTCCGAGGATTTTCCCGCAAAAAAGGTTTACAAAGAATTAGAGAAGTATTATGACAAGCTTGCAGATAAAGTGAAAAAAGCCGCGGAAGCGGAAGATGATTTTTGATCATCATGTTTAAGGCCATCTACCTGGGATTATCATCCTGACAGATGGCCTTATTCTTTGAGTTTCATTCTAAATATATGATTTTGATCATTTAGCATCCTTGAATGCCGTCCTGTAATTACAATTGATGGCATTCTTGATGGCTGTGGAAGAACTGCTGATCTTCCAGCCCTTCTTCCTTGTCTTCTTCAGATGGATCTTGATGGTTTTCGTGGTTTTCTTAACCCCGTATTTTTTCGTGTACTTCTTAACATAAGCCTTCATTTTGGCCTGCCCCTTCTTCGTATGGTAGGAATGACCGTTCCAGTTCATGGCCTCACAGGCTTTAAGAAGTGGTTTATAGGCATCAGGATAGGTAACTGTGAATATCATGGTTGCTTTATTACCATTGACAGTTATATCCACCGGAGTTACCTTCAGCTTCTTTTTGTTATACTTGCGGCAGTAGGACGCCATGTATTTGTTGTCTGTAAAGAAGGATGAGGGCTGTTTGGATGTAAAGCAAGCGTTCATTTTCTTGATCTTGTAAGACTTGGCGTAGGTGAAGAAATTTTGGAGTGTGGTGTAGGCCTCCTTTTCGTCTATGGTCATCGGCCTTGGAAGGATAATTTTTTCTTCCCTGGCATAATGGCAATGCAAACAGATTCTTCGTTTGAGCCCGGTTGACCAAGGAGTGGATTCCTCAATCAAATACCATGATCCCCAGTTATGAGAACCATAGTCTCCTATTTTTTCCTCAGTGGCGCCACACAAACCGCAATATCTTGTCAAAAGAACATTGTGTCGGACACAATTATTATTAAGATCACATCTCCACTCCCAATAGGGGTGCAGGCATTGATTGCTCCTGCTTTCTACAGCTCCGGCATAGTCACAGAGCGAAGAAAGTGACATGCGGATCGCAGGCCTTACACCGCCTTTGGTATGTAACCCGATAAACCTGGTACCATCCGGGATTGTATTCCCATAGTTTTCAACACAAGACGCCATGTTTGTGGTTTTTCCAGAATTTCTAAGCCACCAGAAGCAGGAAACGGTCCCTGGTTTTTCAGTCCCTCCTGCTCCCGCTGCTTTTGCATAAGTGGTTGATCTGCATATCCTGGCCGCATCACGAATGGTATTGTCCGCAAGAAAACCGTATTTCACTGCCTCATCCGAGAAAGTATCTGAATTGGCTAAAAAGAAAACTCTATCTGTTGTATTATTACCATTCTCACTACCATCCGGATCATTATCCAACTCTGTCTCAAGGATCGTTTCTTTTTCATTTTCGGAAAAAGCGATGTCAATAAAACCATTTTCGGAATAATCCACATTTTTTTGGTTCATCTCCGCCCCATATCCATTGAGAAAGCTCCTTATCGTGGAATCCTTCCAGACAACAGATTCATGAACGTCATGATAATTACGGGCATCCAGGACCTTATCGGCAAGAAGCAGGACTGTTGATCCATCCTTGTTAAGAACCCTCCATTTAATCGGATCATAACGGAAATAATAATAGGTAATCTTGGGATCAAAAGCATATGTCCAATTTGTATAATATGATGAACTTATCTTGCCCTTATTCAAGATTCTCCGATATTTGATTCCATTTATTATGGTATCGCCAGAGCTGTCCCATGCTTCGTCGGGTGTTTCCTCCAGTTGTTGGTATATCTCTGGTTCCACCTCATAGTCCCCCTCAGAAAGTAAATATGCTTCCAGAGAATTGTAATTATCTGTAGCTACAATCTCCGTCTGAGGATAGGATCCAAACCAAAGGCAATCCCAGATCACATTCTGCCCTGCTTCCATGGTAGGATCAGCTTCAATCCTCGGATTCCCTACGCTCTCTTCCGCCTGCACTGCCATCCTGATCCCAGCCTTCTCGAACAGACTGTGAGGGATAACGAAGCTATATAATGCAGCTGTCAAAGAAAAAAACAAAAAGCTTACCTTTAATCTATGCACAATACACGCTCCTTCCTGTCAGAATTATTTTTGATCAAACAGCAGATCATCATTAATCTGTTCTATATCTTTCTATTATTGACTTTATCATGATGTAAGGGGCAAAAGCATTTTGACTCTTATAATACTCTTGTATCATATCATAAAAAGTTAGTTCAGAAAAGGCTTTTACATTACTTGCATGAATAATCCCCACAGTCCTATGGGACTGCAGGGATTATAAAAGATACTACCAGATGCAAAGCCTGCTGCTGCAGAACGGACCTTTCTTACTCGTCGCTGGTAAAATACACTCCAGAAATATAAAGTGTTGAATCCTGTGGGATATTTGTTGCGCCTACCCCTACTCTTAATACTCCTCCAGTATAATCACTTGGAGCAATCCAACCCGTGTAATGCTCTGTTTTATTGCCATACCGGATAATCTGCATAGGCGCATGCAAATAATGAGGAACATCCTCAGTTTCTCCAGTCTCAGCTTGGGGATATCGCTGAAGAACTCCTGCATTAAATGGTAATGGAAAGCCCTTGGCAATCGGCCAGTAGCTATTCGCTCCTTTTGTAGTCATTGCTCGTACCATCATCTGGACTATTACCATATTCCCATATCGCGTGAAGCCACCACCAACAATGTCAAAACTATCGTTTACAGTCAGTAGGTTTCTGGATGCAATGAAATATGGAAGAGTGGTATTAAAACCTACGTCTCCATAGGGATATTGGTAAATTTCTCCGCACTCTACTTTCAGATCATTTTCTGTAGATACAATGCTAACATTTGAATCATGGGTAGAAAAAATCTTTGTTCCCTTTGCTGCCAGATGCTGGATCGTCTTTCGATAGGTGGCCTCATCATCAATATCAATGGAAGCGTTATTATAAGGTTCTGGCAGATTACGGAACTTTTTACCATGCTGACAGACGACAGCATACTTCGGATTCAGCTCATTGAGCCAGAGATCATTCGTGTCGTACTCCAAGCCATGATGTTCAATTTTATAAACATCACAGTCCCTTACTAGATCATGGTAATAAGCCTGAGCCGGTTTAGACATGTCTCCAGTAAATACAAATTTGTGCCCACAATGCTCAAGGATGGTCATCATGGAAAATGCATTATAATCCGTCTGGGCTGCCTTATCATTTTGATACGATCCATGATAATTATAGTAAGAGGAATAATGGGCCGGATCCACATTGTAGAATGTGATCTTAGCGTCCGTCCCTATAAAACGAATATGTCCTTCACAAGGTTGAATAGCAGCTCCAATTTTCCCTTGGTCAATTAGGCCTTCATCTTCTTCGAATAGCACATCATTGCAATCGCTTTCTCTCTGTCGCAGTTCCGGTACATCACTATTGTTTACTGAAGTCCAATTAATACATCTGTGGGGAAGGTATACCGTACAATCACTAAGATCCAGGCTTGGCTGCGAGGCTTCAGTTAACAATGATAATGCACCTGAAATATTACTGGTAACATGACCCTCATGATAATGTGTAAGGATAATATAATCAATTTTCCGCTTTCCGGTAACCGGATCTGCATCAATATAATTGACTATGAAAGAAAAAAGTGTTTGCAGTTCCGGATCATATCCCAGATCAATGATACCATTCTGTTCTCCAGTAATCAGAATACAATCCCCATATTTATCATTAGTTCCTGGGGGAGTACACAAAGCTTTGATAAAATAGATATGTAATTCATTCTCACTAATTGTTGATAAACTCATATTTTCAACCTCCATAGCTATAATTAAAGCTGATAAAACAATATTTGCTTCCGTTCCGGATTTCAGCCTGCCTTAGTAAGGCTGCATCCTCTCTAGCATTCAAAAACGTCCAAGGCTGTTCCCCTGGCCGAGGAGAACACGTTTTGAACCTGCTTAAATTGTAAAGCAATACTGCTTTAATGTCTGTGACTGGTATAAGGACAATGTCGGACAAACATGGGCAGAAAACAGACAGATTGGACAAATACAACTTGGCTATACCCCGATTAGGGCGATCCATCATTTTGTCGTTGCTTAATCCGTAATTCCTTTCCAGATAGATATAGAAGTAATCGATCGCTTCCTCCGAAAGGGCTGTTATCCCCTGGTTCCACCAGAGTGGTTTGACCACATCTACCCGGCAGGTCAGAAGATTATACCGCAGGCTTTCTTTGAGCAGAGGATCATTTCTCAACACCATGACATAATTATTGGCTGTGTTGCGGACTGCTCCCTTTTTTGTCCGATCCAGCTTCTGGCTAAGGTCAAAGACTGCCTCCTTGGGCGTCATATTCTCCACAAGGCCCAGTTCTTCTTCTCTATTAAGATAATCCATACTTTTTTGCAAGTTCTTCCACCTCCCCTTCTTTTTCCTTGACCAGGTCTTCCTGGTCTTTTTTGTCGCCATACAAAAGAATATCCAGATAGTATTCCACCATTATCAGCGTAGATAAAATCTGAACATATTCTTGTGTCCACGCATCCTTCTTTCCTTTTGTGTTAGAGCCCGGTTTATTTAGCATATTTCTCCTTTTGTTTATTCAGATCACTCCGATAATCAAGGTATACCCTGGCTACTTTGGTACGCTTCTCATTAAAGATTTGGTCTTCCGTCTTCTTTACTGGAGTGATAATAGAGCTCTCCCTGTCTTTCCTATCCTTAATCTGATTATTAGGCTCACCCTGGTATTCATAATTTATGTCGAAATCTTCTGCCAGTTTCCTGGCAGCCTCTACCGGTTCTATACGAAATAACAATCCTGTAAAATCAATCACATCACCGGTAGAACCACAGCTAAAACAGTAGAACCTGTCATCGATTTTCATGCTCGGGTGCCGATCATTATGAAATGGACAGCAACACATACCATTTCTGCCGACCGTAATCCCGTATCTCTCTGCAGCCTGCCTTGTTGTAATTCTTTCCTTTACTGCCTGAAACAACCTCATTATTGTTCACCAACCCTTCGTACAAATTATCCGGAAACAGAAAAAAACCATGTATCTCTACATGATCTTTTAACAACATTATCCCATATAATAAGGCCCACAACCATCGTCATGGACCCTAAAAGCCTGCCTCCAATATTCTAAAAATTTTCGTACTCTATACGGCTTGATCGTACCCCTTTTTTTGCTCCATCCGTACCCCATCGTACCCCATTTTGCCGTGAAATTACGGAAAAATACGGAAGATTATGGAAAATGAGGTGTTTCATTTCTAGTCAAAAATCAGGGGGTGTCTGACAGCCCTCAGAGCCTTTATTTATGCGGGTTATCAGCTATTTCATATCCTTGATATCCTCGCGGATATACGGTGTCATCTGATAGACGTAATAATTCAGCCAGTTGGTGTAAAGCGCATTGGCGTGGCAACGCCAGGACTTGACCGGGCCCTGGGCCGGGTCATCATTCTTGTAGTAGTTATGAGGGAAGGGAACGTTATCCATACCCTTTTTCATATCCCTCTGGTACTCACCATCCAGAGTGACCACATCGTATTCCGGATGTCCCATCACGAAAACCTGCCGCCCTTCCTTCGCAATAATAATGAAGGGACCTGCCACATCAGAGTCTGCCAGGATCTTCAGATTCGGATTATTCACCACGTCTTCCCTCACGATCTCCGTGTGTCTGGAGTGGGGAGCCTTGAACACATCATCAAATCCCCGCATCAGCATGGGCTTTGCGTGGATGGTGCGGTGGTCGAATACGCCGAAAATTTTCTCCGGAAGCTCCCGCTTATGCACGCCGTAGTGGTAGTAGAGGGCCGCCTGGGCTGCCCAACAGATATGGAAGGTGGATGTAATATGGGTTTTAGACCATTCCATGATCTCCTTCAGTTCCGGCCAGTAATCGACTTCCTCGAATTCCAGGGTCTCCACCGGTGCCCCGGTGATGATCAGGCCGTCAAAATACTGGTCCTTGATCTCCGAGAATACTTTATAGAAGGTATCCATGTGGGTCGCAGATTCGTTCTTCGCGTCGTGGCTCGCCGTCTTCAAGAAAATGATATCCACCTGGAGAGGTGTGTTGGAAAGACTTCGGAGCAGCTGGAGTTCCGTAGCCTGCTTGGTCGGCATCAGGTTCATGATGACGATCTCCAGGGGACGGATATCCTGAGAGAGGGCTCTCTCATAGTCCATCACGAAAATATTTTCATCTTCCAGTATTTTTTTAGCCGGCAGGTCGGCGTTAATTCTGATCGGCATATCGATTCATCTCTTTCTTGTATATTTTACGCTGGTAAGTCATGATCGTCTGTTCGAGATGTTCTGAACAACTAATCTTTATTCTCTTATAATTTAAACAATTTGTCAACAATCTTATGCATCCGGATCCAGGCCGGCCATGACCATAAAATCTTCCTCACTGAGTATAGGAATGCCCAGTTCTCCAGCCTTCCTGTTCTTGGATGAGCCGGACATCTTATCATTGTTGATCAGGTAGTCTGTATTCCTGGAAACCGAACCGGTTACTTTCCCGCCCAGGGATTCGATCAGTTCTTTCACTTCTTTCCGGTTTTTAAAATGTTCTACCGAGCCGGTGATCACAAAGGTTTTACCGGCAAAGACAGCCTGGTTGCCATCCTCAGCTCCGGGTCCTTCCTCCATGACTTCAAAGGTCAGCTCGGAAACCAGTCTGTCTGTTATAGAAGCATTGTGTTCATTCACAAAATAGTCCCGGACACTCATGGCGATCACCGGACCGATCCCGTCGATCTGAGTCATTTCTTCCGCGGAAGCCCGGCGGATCTCTTCCAGGGACCAGTTAAAATGGCGGCAGATCAGTCTTGCATTAGACAGACCTACGTTGGGAATACCCAGCGCAAAGATGAAGCGGTCCAGACGGGTCTTTCTGGACCGGTCAATGGACCGGATCAGATTGTCGTAAGACTTCTGCCCGAAACCTTCCATCCCTATGATCTCCTCGCTGAAGCGGTCCAGATGATAGATATCATTCAGCTCAGCCAGAAACTCCCGGTCGATCATCCGGGTCAGGGTGGCCTCAGACACTCCATCGATGTTCATCGCATCCCTGCTCACATAGTGGGCAAAGAGCTTGACTTTCTTGGCACTGCAGAAAGGATTGATGCAGTAAAGTGTTTTAACGTCGTTGTCCAGGCGGATCTCTGTCTGCCCGCCGCAGGCCGGACAGTGGTCCGGGATCTGGTAACCGCCGCTGCGGGTGAGGTTCTGGGATACCTGTGGAATGATCATGTTTGCCTTGTATACTTTTATGGTATCTCCGATTCCCAGTTCCAGCTGGTCCATGATACTCAGATTATGAAGGCTGGCCCGGCTTACGGTGGTCCCTTCCAGATCCACCGGCTCAAATATGGCGATCGGATTGATCAGGCCGGTCCTTGAGGGACTCCACTCGATCGCGGTCAGCCTGGTCTCCGCTTCCTCGTCAGCCCACTTAAAGGCGATAGCATTCCGTGGAAATTTAGCTGTTCTTCCCAGACTCCTGCCATAGGGGATGTTATCGTATATGAGGACCAATCCGTCCGAAGGGAAATCATTTTCTTTGATCTGACCGGAAAAACGCCGGATGGCTTCCAGGATAGTGTCCCGGTCCACTCTCTCATAGGGTACGATGTCAAAACCAAGACTGCGCA
The DNA here is from genome assembly GCA_946629665.1 of uncultured Lachnospiraceae bacterium. Taxonomy (GTDB): domain Bacteria; phylum Bacillota; class Clostridia; order Lachnospirales; family Lachnospiraceae; genus Anaerobutyricum. Next base: position 3,331 of record CAMOYC010000063.1, on the reverse strand, counting down.
CCCAGAGCATATTTTCTTCCACGGAATCGGCCGTCTCCCGGCCTTCCGCCTTCACCATGCTGAAAGCAAAGAAATATACATTTCTCTTCGCAGTGATCTCGTTATTCAGCTGGCGCACACTTCCGCTGCAGAGATTCCTGGGGTTCTTGTAGCGGGAATCCACATCGGGAATAGCCGCATTGATCTTCTCAAAGTCTGAATATTTGATCACGGCCTCCCCACGTAATACCAGTTCTCCCTGGAAGGGGATGGCTGCCGGCAGATTCTGAAAGACCCGGGCATTGTTGGTGATCACCTCACCGATCACACCGTTACCCCGGGTTACCGCCTTGGCCAGATGGCCGTCCCGGTAGGTGAGGACAACGGTCAGGCCGTCCATCTTCCAGGAAAGGATCCCTTCCTGGCTGCCCAGCCAGCCCTGCAGAGCTTCCGGGCTCTTGGTTTTATCCAGGGACAGCATAGGGCTCTCATGCTCTTCCTTTTCCAGTTCACTTAAGATCTCATAGCCAACCCGGTGGGTGGGGCTTTTGGCAAGCACGATCCCCAGCTCTTTTTCCAGGTCGGCCAGCTCATCGTAGAGGGCATCATATTCCAAGTTGGACATGATCTCCCTGTCCTCCTGATAATATGCCCTTGCTGCCGCATCAAGCAGGTCCGTCAGTTCCCGCAGCCGGTCCATTTTTTTCTCTTTATCCACGCCGGGCACCTCCTCTAACGTCCGGTTAATTTCAATAATTCATTCAGTTCTTTCCCGGTCACATTCCGCCAGCTTCCCACGGCCAGCCGACCGAGTCTGATATTCATGATCCGGGTCCGTTTCAGGTCCGTCACCCGGTAATCCAGGCTCTCGCACATACGCCGGATCTGCCGGTTCAGCCCCTGGGTCAGGACAATGCGGAAGGATTTCTCTCCCGTCCGTTCTACCTGGCAGGGCCTGGTGACCGTGTCAAGGATCGGGACGCCGGAGGACATTTTCTTAAGAAATGTGTTGGTGACCGGGCGGTTGACCTTCACCTCGTACTCCTTCTCGTGGTAATTCCTGGCTTTCAGAATCTCGTTCATCAGCTCACCGTCATTGGTAAGAAGCAGCAGGCCTTCCGAATCCTTATCCAGCCGGCCTACCGGATAGATCCGCTCCGGATAATCCAGAAAATCGATAATGTTGTCTTTCTCTTTTTTGGAAGTGGTACAGACGATCCCCTTGGGTTTATTCACCGCGATCAGGATCCGCCGATCTTCCGTCTTCCCGGCTTCCTTCACCGGCTTGCCGTCCAGGCATACTCTCTGTCCGGGCATTATCTTCTGCCCCATGCTGGCAGGCTGCCCGTCCACAGTGATCCTGCCGGCCTCCACATAGCGGTCTGCCTCTCTCCGGGAACACACTCCCGCTTCACTTAAATACTTATTCAGCCGAACGCCGTCAGCTCTTTCTCTTTCCATCTGCCTTCTCCTGAAAACGGTTTGCCTGCACGATAAAACGTTCATGGCTGCCCTTACCGATCAATCCTGTCTCATCCCTGACTTCCACTTCAAAAACAAGCTTCCTCTTGTCAATCTCCGCAAGCCAGACCTGACAACTAACCTCCATGCCGACCGGAGTCGCTGCGACATGTTCCATGTTCAGACTGGTTCCGACGCTGGTCATGCCGGGTTCCAGATTCCCCTCCAGCAAAGTCACTGCGGTCCTCTCTACCAGGAGCATCATGGCAGGAGTGCCGTAGACGCGAAGGCTGCCGCTGCCCAGGGCCAGCGCGGTATTTTCTTCTCTTACTTTATCCTTTAAAATACAGGTCATATCGATCTGAATACTCATATCCTGTCTCCTTTTTCTTCTCTATTAATAAGGCCTTCTCAGTATAGCAGAAAGTCACTTTTCTTTCCAGCATAGCAGAAAAAAGCGTTAAATTCAGCGAAGAATGCCAAGATATTTCTGATTTTTACTGGTTTTTTAGAAGATTTTACGGTTTCGTTTTTGATATTTTAATGCTATAATGAGATTTGTCGGTATATGCTTAGAGGCATATTGTTATCGGTTTTTCCATACCGGATTATCCGATATGATAAATCTAATAGAAAAGAGGATATTATTATGAGCGAAACTATGGCAGACTTTGAGAAAGAGATTGATGCTTCCTTCCGTCAGATCAATAACGGCGACGTGATCGAAGGCGTTGTCACTGCAGTTGCAGACGATGCAGCTTACCTTGACATCAATTACCATAAGCAGGGTATCGTCAAGAAAGCAGATTTCAGCGATGATCCGGAATTCAACATGCAGAGTGTAAAGGTTGGGGATACACTGAAGGCAGTGATCGTTTCCACCAGCGATAAAGAAGGCAATGTTGTTCTCTCTGTGAAGAATGCAGCCAAGGCAGAAGCATGGGAGAAGGTTCAGCAGTATTTAGAAGACGGTACCGTTCTTGATATCAAGATCAGCGGCATCGTAAACAAGGGCGTGATCGCTTACGTGGAAGGTCTCCGCGGATTCATCCCGGCTTCCCATCTTGAGATCGGTTACGTAGAGGATACAGAACCTTACATGGGCAAGGAAGCGCAGGCTAAGGTTATCACCGCAGATCCGGCCAAGAACCGTCTGGTTCTTTCCATCAAGGAAGTCCTTTTCCAGAAGCGTCGTGAAGAGCGCGAGAACAAGATCAATGCGATCGAAGTTGGCAGCATCATGGAAGGTACCGTTGAGTCCCTGAAGAACTACGGTGCATTCATCGACCTCGGTGATGGCGTATCCGGCCTGGTACACATTTCTCAGATCGCTATGAAGAGAATTGAGTCTCCTGCAGAAGTTCTGAAAGAAGGCGACACCGTTAAGGTGAAAGTTCTCAAGGTTGAGGACGGCAAGATCAGCCTCAGCATCAAGCAGGCAGACGAGAACTATGTTCCGAGAAAGCGCGGCGGCGACAAGGATCAGGGTTCCAGACCTGCAAGAAGAAGCGGCGGAAGACGTGGCGACAAAGAGCCTACCAGCTACAAGGATGAAGGCGAAGCTACAACAAGTCTTGCTGACCTGTTAAAGGGAATCGAGTTATAATTGATCCTCTTTCGCTTGTAAAGAAAGATATTAAGAAGGAGCTGATGCATTCGCACCAGCTCTTTTTTTGTCCTGTATTTTCATGAAATCGCCTGGGGGTCGTGAGATCATCAGGGACAGGCTTCGGAAATGGACTGCTTTAGCACTCATAAAATCCATTTTTTACAGATTCCCGCTCCTAAACTCGCCTTGCTCATACAACGTCGCGGGAATCAAAATGGATTTTATTCGTTTGAAGCAGTTGCCATTTTCTCAGAACAGTCCCTTCCTGATCTCACGACCCCC
>CAMOYC010000062.1 GCA_946629665.1 uncultured Lachnospiraceae bacterium | reverse complement strand
GCCTCGCCGGCTGCTGCCGTGGTCTCCTCCTGCGCTTCGGTTGCAGTGGATTCCTCGCTGTGAAGGATCACCTGAGCCCAGAGTTCCTGATCAACAGCTTTCTTGTAGTCCCAGTCTTTCTCGAGCGCTTCCGTCCACTCCGTATATTTATCATGAAATGCCTTCTGCTGTCTCTCTTCAATAATGCTCTGCTTTGTCTGCTTTGTAGCTTCCTTGTCCTTGAAAGCATCTAACTGGAATACAACATAACCGTTATCACACTCAAGTACTTCATCACAAAGCTCGCCGTCTTTCATCTTGGCAACCTTCTTTTCAAACGCCTTTCCCTCTTCGGATTCCCCCTTGGTGAAGGTCTCTTCTACATTCTCAAACTCCTCTTCCTTGGCGATATCCGCAATGGAGGTACCTGCCTTTGCCTTCTTAAGAGCTGCCTCCGCCTTCTTCCTGACTTCCTTCTTCTCGGCATCTGTCATCTCTTTGCTGGCACCCTGCTCATCCGTGGTTGTCGTCTCAAAGACGATACGACTGACTTTGCTCGTGCGTGCTTCCTTGTCGGAGACTTTGGTATCCGTATCCTTAACCATCTCCTCCTGCACTTTGGAAGCTATCTTATTATCTTCGTAGATCTTCTGCATGGTTTCGACATCCGCACCGCACTCTTCTAAAATGGTCTTCCCGGTAGCGTCCTTTGCAAAAGCTTCTGCATATTTTTTACACTCTTCCTTCTCGTCATCACTGAGAGAAACTTTCAGTTCCTCTGCCTTGTTGTTAAGAACGATGATCTGCTTGATCTGATTGATGGCCTGCTCCTTCACGGAATCCTCGAAAGTAACATTGTTCCCGTCTGCATCCGTGCTGATGGACATGGTCCAGAAATCCGGTCCGAAGTAGTTGCTGTACTGCGCTTCATAGTTGGTCCCCAGCATCTTGGCATAGATATATGCTTCTTTCAGGGGCACCTTAGTACCGTCATAGGTAAACAATGTCTTATCTCCGTCTTTCGTCCTGGTCCCTTTTGAAGATCCGCAGGCTGCCACCCCAAGGGCTGTCACCGCGATCAGCAAAACCACTAAACTCTTTTTTAATAATGCTTTCATCGGTATCTTTCCTCCGTATTATCTTAGATAAAATCAATCTGCTATATTATAGCCCAAATTCTTCCTGATGACAATCCGCAATTTTAGAGGATATTTTCTTTCACATTTTCTCATCCGTTTCTTCGGACTGCCCCTCCTTGCGGACGATCCCGCGGATCTCATCCACTACATTTCCTGCCATCGTCAGCACCTCGGACCTTCTCAGTCTCTCGGGCTCATAGACGAACATCTGCTTGAGCAGATCACCTGCTGTCTCTTCCTCATACCGCATTCTTCCCCGATACTGATCCATAAATGCCGGTACTTTTTCCACATAGATGTCCACATCCGGCTGCATGACAAACCGCAGTTTCAGGCCTTTTTGCTCGATAGCCAGGATGCAGGCCTCCCTCGCCCGCTCTCTCAGCAGAGCTACCTCAAAAAGCCGGTTCATGGCCTGGGGCAGGTCTCCGTAGCGGTCATTCAGCTCGTCGATCATATCTTCCGCCTCCTCAAGAGTTCGAACAGAAGCGATCCGCTTATACCAGGACAGTTTCTGGCTCTCGTTGCTGATATAATCTGCCGGGATATAGGCGTCGATCCGGATATCGACGGATGTCCCCTCAGACTTCTGAAGCGGTTCCTTGCCCTGCTGCTCCCGCATGGCGTCGGACAGCATCTTTGTGTAGAGGTCATAACCGATCTCTTCCATATGGCCTGACTGCTGGGCGCCGAGCAGGTTGCCTGCTCCCCGGATCTCCAGATCCCGCATGGCGATCTTGAACCCGCTGCCCAGATCCGTGAATTCCCGGATAGCTTTAAGCCTCTTTTCCGCCTGCTCTTTCAGGATGGTGTTCCTTTTGTACATAAAAAATGCATAGGCGGTCCGGTTTGACCGGCCCACCCTGCCCCGAAGCTGGTAGAGCTGGGCCAGACCGAAACGGTTGGCATCTTCCACGATCATGGTGTTTACATTGGGAATGTCCAAACCGGTCTCGATGATCGTCGTGGAGACCAGAACATCGATCTCCCGATCGATAAAGGCTTCCATGATATTCTCCAGCTGCCGCTCACCCATGCGCCCGTGGGCAAAATCCACCACCGCATCCGGCACAAGCTCCTGAATGCGGGCGGAAACACTTTCGATGTTGCTGACCCGGTTGTACACATAGTAAACCTGGCCTCCCCGGGCCAGTTCCCGGATAATGGCCTCCCTGACCAGCTCTTCATTGTATTCCATGACATAGGTCTGGATCGCCCGACGGTCAACAGGCGGCACTTCCAGGACACTCATATCCCGGATCCCCGACAGACTCATGTGCAGGGTCCTCGGTATGGGAGTGGCAGTCAGCGTGAGCACATCCACTTCTTTTTTCAGCTGTTTGATTTTCTCTTTCTGGCGGACGCCGAATCTTTGCTCCTCGTCGATGATCAGAAGACCGAGCTTCCGGAAGCGGATCGATTTGGAAAGGACCTTGTGGGTTCCGATGACAATGTCGATCGTCCCTTCCTTGAGGCCCTTTGTAATCTCCCTCACCTCTTTCGGCGTACAGAATCTTGAGAGGACAGCAATCTCTACCGGATAGTCTTCCATACGTTCCCGGAACGTATTGTAATGCTGCTGGGCAAGGATGGTTGTCGGAACCAGATACACAACCTGCCGGCTCTCCTGCACTTCCTTGAAGGCGGCCCGGATTGCAATCTCTGTCTTGCCGTAACCTACGTCGCCGCAGATCAGCCGGTCCATGATGCGGGGACTTTCCATATCTTTCTTGGTGTCCTCGATCGCGATCAGCTGGTCCTCCGTCTCCTCGTAGGGGAACCGTTCCTCAAATTCGGTCTGCCAGAGAGTGTCTGGTCCGCAGGCATACCCTTCTCCGCTTTCTCTGCTGGCATAAAGGTCGATCAGTTCCTTCGCAGCGATCTCAACCTGGGTCCGGACCTTGTTCTTGGTCCTCTCCCACTCATTGCCGCCCAGCCGGTTCAGTTTCGGCTGTTTTCCGGAAAGATTGGAGTACTTTCCGATCCGGTCCAGCTTGTCTGCCGGGATGAGCAGACCGTCTCCCTTGTCATACTCGATCCGGATATAGTCGCTGGTCACCTCATCGCTGGTCACCTGCTCGATCCCCCGGTAGATTCCCAGTCCGTAGTTTTCATGCACCACGTAATCCCCAACCGAGATTTCGGCCAGGGTCCGGATCTTCTCCGAATTGTATTCTGACTCCCGTTTTCTTTTCTTCTTTTTCTTTTGTTTGAAAATGTCTTTTTCGGTCAGCACTACAAGCTTCAGGTCCGGATACTCGAAACCGGCTGATAACCGGCCCCGGCTGACAAGAACCTGGCCCGGGACCAGGTCACCGTCAAGCTCGCTGCTGTAATGGGCAAAAAGATCATTATAGCGGATATTCTCCGCCAGACGTTTCGCCCTGGTTCCGGAAGAAGACAGCAGCAGGATGCGGTATCCTTTCTTCTTCCAGGCTTTCAGATCTTTGACCAGCTGGGGAAAACTATTATTGTAGGAAGGGATGGACCGGGTATTCAAGGAGGTTTGCACCCTCGGGTTCCAGTCGGCAAGGCCGCTTCCCAAAGCACTTAGCAGGAACAGTTTTTCCCGGCACAGCCGGTCATAGACTTCCTGAAAATGGAAGAGCAATTCCACCTGTCCGGGCAGGATATAGCCTCCTTCCAGACGATTGCTCATACTTGTCACAAAGGTTTCCTCAAAGGAACTCCCCACCTCCATCACCCGTCCCGGATCCTGCACGAAAAATGTGGTATCAGACGGAAGATAGTCGATCAGGGAAACCGGCTCATCGTAAAAGTAATTGATGAGATTCTCGCTGGCGTCCGCGCTTCCAAAGGTCATCAGCTCATCCTTTGTCCGTTCCACCATGCTTCGCAGCCGGCTCCGCTCTTCCCTGGCCTGGCGGTTTCCAAAAAATTCTTTCTTATGGACCGTGTATTCATCCCGCATAGCCCGGACCACGTCCCCGATCCGGTTCTTGGGCAGGAGCACTTCCTTAGCCGGAAAGACTGTCACGCTCTCCAGATTCTCAATACTCCTCTGGGTATCCGGATTGAAGGAGCGGATCGAGTCGATCTCGTCACCCCAAAGCTCGATCCTCACAGGATTCTCTGCCGTCAGCGGATAGATATCGATGATTCCTCCCCGGACGCCAAACTGGCCGGGGATCTCCACCAGACCGGTATTCTCATAGCCCATACCGGCCAGCTTTTCCCGGATCGCTGCCGTCTCCACGATCGATGACATATTGATGGTAAAGCTGTGGGCCGCAAACTCCGCCGGCGGGATCATTTTCTCCATCAGAACATCAAAGACGGCAACGATGGTCACTTCCTCCCCGGCTGCCAGTTTCTCCAGAGTCTCGATCCTGCGAAGAGAAATCTGGTTGCTGGCTACATCCGCACTGTAAAAAAGCAGGTCCCTGGAAGGGTAGAGGACCGTGTTCTCATCAAAAAAGCTCAGATCCTCATAGATCTTTCTTGCCCTAAGTTCATTTTCAGCCACGACAAATCGACAGGAACTGTTCCGACCCAGTTCTGCGATCAGATGTGCCTCCTGAGAGTCGACACAACCTGCCACAGCGATCGGATAACAAGCCCCTGCCATCGCGTCCGCAATCTCTTTTAATTCCCGGAACCCCAGAAGAGGTTCTGTTATCTTTTTCAATCTCTGACCTCCTCCGGAGACGGATCGGTTTTCGTCTCCTCATCCGCCGTTTCCGTCTTTTTCTTCGGTTTTTTCTTCTTTCCGGTGGAATAACGGTTCATCGCCTCTCCAAGCCGGTCCTGCGCAAAGAGCTCACAGGCGCTGGCCGCCTTGTCCACGGCTTCCTCGATCTTCTCGATCTCCTCTTTCCCGAAATGGCCCAGCACATAGTCCGCCAGGTCCATGCCGGGATGCTTCTCTCCGCCGATCCCGACCCTGACCCTGGGGAATCCGGTCTCGCCGCCAAGCTGCTGGATGATACTCTTCATCCCGTTATGGCCGCCGGCCCCTCCCTTGGTCCGGATCCTCAGCATGCCGGGCTCCAGATTGATATCATCATAGATGACCAGCAGATCCTCCGGGTCGATCTTGAAAAAATCCACCGCCGGCTGGATCGCCTGGCCACTCAGATTCATGTAAGTGATCGGTTTTAACAAAATGACCCTCTGGCCGCCGATATAACCGGCTCCGGCCATGGACCTGAACTTGTGCTGATTCACATTGATCCCGTTCCGTCTGGCCAGCTCGTCGATCGCCATATAGCCGACATTATGTCTTGTTCCTTTATATTGATCGGTCGGGTTTCCCAGACCTGCAATGATCTTCACTTCACTGTTCCTCCCTGGTCCTGTCTCCAAAGCAGAAATCCACCAGTCTCTCCGCCGAATGACAGTCAAAAAAGTCGTTATGCAAATGGGCAAAGGCCTTTACCTTATCAAGGTCCCAGCCCTCACTCCGGATACAGGAGATCAGGTCCTCCATGGTCTCCGTGATCGGTCCGGGAGCGGTCTCCTCATAATCAAAATAAAACTGGCGGTCTTTTTCCAGGTACCAGTCTTTATCAAACGCGTAAAATACAATCGGTTTTCCGAGCAGGGAATACTCGACTGCGATGGAAGAATAATCTGCGATCAGCAGGTCAGTCATACACAGCAGCCTGCGCAGATTCGGGTAATCCGTCAGATTCACGACATTCTCCGGAATATCTGCAGTCTGTACCTGAGGATGCAGACGCAGTGCGAGGCAGTATTCCTTCCCCAGCTCCTTGTTAAATCGCTCAAAATCAAAATGGGTCAGCAGATCTCTGTCCCTGTCTTCATCATCCCTGAAAGTGGGGGCATATAAAGCCAGTTTCTTTCCCTTCAAAACGGGAAACCACTTCTCCAGCTTTGCCCGGGAAGGAGCGAGATTATGTTTCCTGAAATAGTAGTCCCCCTGAGGACAGCCGATCACCAGGATCTTATCTTCCGGCACACAGAAGGCCTCCGCATAATTTGCGCGTATATTCTCCGAGGTTGCCAGGATGTAATCCACTTTCTCGTTGGCTGCTTTTAACTCCTGTAAAAGGGCCGGGTCCGTCTCGGAGGAAGCTCCGAACTTTTTGAAGGACCCCATACCATGCCACAGCTGGACCACCCGGGTTTCCGGAGCCACATCCATGTAAGCCAGGGGCAGGAAATTGTCATTCATAAACACGTGGGAGGAAGTAGCCATCCGATAAACCTTCCATGTAAACAGCCTGAGCAGGCCGGGCAGGTTGGAAAGTTTCAATGCATAGTCCGCCTGGGTGATCACATTGTATTCAAAATCAAATCCCCTGCGTCTGCATTCCTTCTGCAGTTCATAGAGACTTCCCGTACCGGATGTATTCAGCTTTTCGATCAGTGTTATGCGGTTTTCTCTAACCTGGTATCTTCTGAAAAAATTAAAAAACCGGGCAAATACTTTGTTGGTATTCATCCCTGTCCTCCTCTCGCTGGCGTAAGTATTCCTGTCAGTCCATGGGGACTCATCTTATCCGATAAAGTATAACATAGAAAATGTCCGGAAGTAAATAGCGAAAACAGGCCTGGCAAAAGCACATGCAAAAAGGACTGCCAATGGCAGTCCTTTTTGCATTAAGTCATTCTTGCTATATGCTCGATTAGGCAGATTGCTTATTTATACAAGCTGAGTTGTGTCTTCCCCGGTAGCAGATAATTGCTCATATTCCTGAAGTATTCTGTCCTGGATAACCTTGCGGGTTTCGGAGTTGATCGGATGAGCTATGTCACGATATTCTCCGTCTGCCGCTTTTCGGCTCGGCATGGCGATAAACAGCCCTTTTTCGCCATCAATGATCTTGATGTCGTGGACAACGAAAGCATCGTCGAATGTTACCGATACGACCGCCTTCATTTTCCCCTCCTTGGCTATTTCGCGAATTCGTATATCAGTAATCTGCATACAAATGTCCTCCTGGAAATAATTTACAGTATGTACCTCACGTTTTTCTCGATAACAACTTTTATGTCATCTGGTGAACCTACGTAATTAGTTCCAGGTCTGAGTGTATCGCGGCTTTCCACAATACAATTCTCAATATAAGAATCATCTCCAATGTAGACATCATTCAATATGATAGAGTTTTTGATCGTGCAGTTATTACCGATGTACACATCTCGGAATACTACAGAGTCTTCAATTCTTCCATTGACGATACAGCCAGAGGAAATGATACTGTTTCTGATCTCCGAACCTGCGTTATACTTGGCAGGAGGAAGATCATCCACCTTGGAATAAACATCCGGGTGTTGCTTAAAGAAATAATCTCTTATGTCCTTCTTAAGAAAATCCATATTCGTACGGTAGTAGGAATCAACCGTAGCAATGTTTCTCCAGTAGCTCTCCAGCTTATACCCGTATATCTTACGTACGCTTCGATAACGAACCAGTACATCTTGCACAAAATCATATCGATCTTCCCTGGCACAACGCTCAAGGACCTCGATCAGATGTCTTCTTCGGATGATATAAACACCGATGGAAACATTATTGGTAGCAGCTACCAAAGGTTTCTCCTCAAACTCAATGACCCTGTCATCGTCATCCAGCTTGAGGATACCGAATCTGGTAAGGTCATCGTCTGTGTCTTTCATCGTCGTATAGACAACCGTAATGTCTGCATTCTTTGCAATGTGAGCCTCCAGCACCTTGGAATAATCCAGTTTGTATACCCCATCGCCTGCGGCGATGATCACGTATGGCTCATGGCTCTTTTTTAAGAAATCAATATTCTGATACAGTGCATCTGCTGTGCCCTGATACCAGTAGTTATTATCTTTAGTCTGAGTCGGAGTGAACACATAAAGTCCACCCTGCTTTCTTCCAAAATCCCACCACTTGCTGGAACTTAGGTGCTCGTTCAGCGATCTCGCATTAAACTGCGGGAGCACCGCCACTCTCTGTATGCGGGAATTGGTCATATTACTTAATGTAAAATCGATTGCCCGGTAGCTTCCGGCGATGGGCATGGCCGCGATCGCCCGCTTATCGGACAGACGTCCGATCCGCTTGCTGTTGCCACCTGCTAAAATAATGCCTATAGCTTTCATCTATGTCACCTGCCTTAGTTATCGAATGATAGACTGACCGCTTGCAAGCAGTCCGTCCGGATAATCTTCCGGAACTGTCTCTCCGATGATTGCTACATTCTTTCCAATCTTCACATCGGCCGGTATCACGGACCGCTCTCCGATCGTTACCAGCCCTCCGGAATATACGTTAGGCTTGTACTGGTTCTCTGCCTCTTCGCCGAAGCCGATCTCCGCACGCTCCCCGATCACACATTCTTCCGCAATGATCGCTTTCTCAACCTTGGCACCTGCTCCTACCTGCGTATTGTTCATGATAATGGAGTTGGTAACGACTGCGCCCTCTGCAATGGTGACGCCGACTCCGATCACGGAATTATACACCTCTCCGTAAATCTCACAGCCATCACCGATAATACAGCCGCTCACCTTGGAATCCGCCGCAAAGTACTGGGGCGGGATCATATCGGACTTGGTGTAGATCCTCCAGAACTCCTCATAGAGATTGAACTCCGGAATGATGTCGATCAGCTCCATGTTGGCTTCCCAATAAGCAAGGAGTGTTCCAACATCCTTCCAGTAACCCTGGTAGGTATATGCCATGATCTTGTCCCCCCGCTCATGGCAGTAAGGGATAACATGCATACCGAAATCGCAGCCCGGCTGGTCTTTCAGGATCTCCAGAACTTCCTTCAGCACATCCCAGTTAAATATGTAGATGCCCATCGAAGCTTTGTTGCTTCTCGGTCTCTCCGGTTTCTCCTCAAACTCCAGTACCCGGTTATCCTCATCCGTGATAACCAGACCGAATCTGCTTGCTTCATCCCAGGGTACCTCGTAGGTGGCAATTGTAATTTTCGCTTCATTTTTCTTGTGGAACTCAAGCATCAGCTCGTAGTCCATCTTGTAAATATGGTCTCCCCCGAGAATGACTACATAGTCCGGATGGTAATACTCCATGAACTCCATATTCTGGTAGATCGCATTAGCCGTTCCGGAATACCAGTCCGTATTCTCCTTCTTCTCATAGGGAGGCAAAATGGAGACGCCTCCGATATTACGGTCAAGATCCCAGGGGATCCCGATACCGATATGCTGATTCAGCCTAAGGGGCTGATATTGCGTAAGGACGCCGACAGTATCGATGCCGGAATTAATACAGTTGCTGAGCGGGAAGTCGATGATCTTGTACTTTCCACCAAAAGCGACTGCAGGTTTCGCCAGATTCGATGTCAGTACTCCCAGTCTGCTACCCTGCCCTCCGGCTAGCAACATAGCTATCGTCTCTTTTTTGATCATAGTGAATCACCCCTTTGACACATATAGTACATTATAGCAAAAGATACAGAAAATTTAAAGCATCATTCATCAAAAATACTAAAAAATTAATGTCTATTTTATGGTTTTTGCAACAGAATTACAATGGATTCTATTTATTATCCTTATCCAAAGAGGATTATATCAAAAAGAACACCCGCGTATGCCCGAAAATTCTAGTTCAATATCCTGGCCATCAGATTGTCCGCTATGGAGACTACCGCACCCGTCCAGCCTCCTGTGGCGCAGTAGGTTTTATTTACATCGCTAACCGAAACACCCTTGTAAAATCTTCCCCCCGGAGAAAGATAATTGTTGGCCAAAGCCTCCGCCGTCGTCCGGATATTATCTTCCCCGCGGTCAGCATTGATACCCCGGCTGCTGCTTGAGGAAACTCCATAGCCGGTATAATTGTGGTCCTGGCGGGCCCGCCGGCTGCTTCCCCAGGCCGATTCGTGGGCAGCGATCGAAATCAGGAAGATCGCATTCACTCCATAATCTTCCTCGCACTGCACAAAGGTCCGGGACAGGTATCCCATGTTGGTGTTCCCGATCAGGCTCTCAATCTCCTCCACGGTAAAATTACTGGGAATCGTCACATCACTCGGGTCAAACACCCTGGGCTGTCCGATTGCCGCCCGCTCTTCCCGCAGCTTTTCGATCTGTTTTTCATAACGTTTTATCTGTTTCTCCTCGTGGGCGATCGACCCCTTCTGGTCCGCAATGCATTGATAGATCAGAGGGGAGGCATTGGAAAGCAGATCTTCCGGCAGTTCGGCCGGCCGGATGGGATCATACCCTTTCTCAACCGTGTACTTCCTGGTCCAGATCAGCAGGTCCCGGTCTTCAATATCCTTGGCCATGGCGCTTAGTTTATTATCGATGCCGGCTCTCACGTTCCCCTTTGGTCTTCCCGCATGATCCCTCTTGGTCCCGATAATGACCGATTTATGGCCGGCAGACCTCCCAACACTGGAACATTCGATCAACAGTGTCCTCAGCCGTTCGATCCGGATCCGGGTATCTGCCACCTGTGCTTCCTTCTTTTTTATACTGCGTTTTTTGGCTCTGATCTTCTTGTTCAGATTCTCAACCAGTTCTGCCTGCATGGATGTCATGCCGATCCGGGCTGATCCGGAAAAATTCGGGATCGACTCCTGCTCCGTATCTTCCTCCTGATCTTCTTTCTTCTTGTCAGTTGAACTCTCAGCCTTCGTATCCTTGCTCTTGCCCTTCTCCTTCGTCTTGCTGTCATTCCGGCCGGAGCCGTCATCTTTTGTCTTCTTATTCTCGTTTTCTTTCGTGTCGGGAGTTGTCTCTGTCTTTTCTTCCTTGCCGGAGGAGGAATCCTGGTCTTTCCCGGATTCGGAATCCTTGTCTTCCCCGGAACCGGACTGATCCTCTTTGTCTTCCGAAGGAGAAGGATCCTTGGATTTCTCTTCCCCGGAATCTGACGGTTCTCCCTGCTTTCCGGATGCTTTCTCATCCTGATTACTTCCGTTGATCTGGCCGCCGTTATCTCCCTTCTCCCAGGCATATACCGTAGAATAATGGTAACCGGGGGCACTGAAGGCCAGGGCCACGGCGATCACTATCACCGCAGCCAGTCTGGCCCCTTGTTTCATTGCAGTTTTTTTGTGATATTTTTTCCCCAAATTTAAGCTCCTTCCTGACCCTGCGCCCGGCTGATCTTCCCCTCCAGCCGGCCGTTCCAACCGAATCCTTTCGATCCGGCGGTAATTAAGTTATCTCATTGTAAAATCATTATAAAGCCTTGTCAAGTTATGCTTGAAAGACTCTTTTTATTGCGATATAGTAATGTATAAGTCCAGTCGCAATGCAGGGACATCTGACCGCTTGCGGGCATAGATGGCCATGCATTAGCGACGACAAGCAATATCGAGATGTAGCACTATGGTGCGGAATCGAGATATTGCTTAGCACAGTGGGAGTGCGCAGCACGTAACTGTGCGGGGGACTTATACA
>CAMOYC010000061.1 GCA_946629665.1 uncultured Lachnospiraceae bacterium | reverse complement strand
TTGATGCCTTGGTCCAGGCTGCCCTCTGGCATCCTGTTCCTCTTTACTGTGTATCTGAATGATACTTCAGGTTCGTTCTTGAACTTCATAGTTACCTATGTCTCAATTCCGTTCCCTGGATCCTTCGAAGACATCACTCTCTCCGGACCCGAATAAAACTTTGAATTGAACGTTCGAGGTTGTTCTGTTATTCAGTTATCAATCTTCACTGTTTTGTCGTGTTTCTTTTGACTCACAACGAAAAATATATTATCACAAGGCTTTATGAACGTCAAGCGTTTTTCTTATATTTTTTTATTTTAATATTTATGTTCGGATTCATGGGATAAAAAGAGGGATAAATGAATATTTTATCAAAAAAACTCATTTATCCCTTGTTATTATTTTATCATTATGGCCGGTATATTCTAGCAGGACTCCAATATCTGACCTCTGCTTAGGGCTCCGGCCAGTATCCTTCGATAGTAACTCTCCCATTTTCTTTCTACCAGAAAGGATGTCTGCCGGTTCAGCCTTGCGAAACTGTCGATGGATACCTTTTTCAGACTGTCTCCGGCCAGATGGATCCGGCTAAGTCCCGGACAGTCTTCAAAGGCAAAACGGCCAATCTGCTTTAATCCGTTCCCGAGAAAGACTCTTTTCAGCTTACGGCAATTTGCCAGTCCATAGTCTTCCAGAGTCCGCACGGTGGTCGGCAGACGGAGTTCTTCCAGATTCTCGCAGGATGCAAAGGCCTCCCGTCCGATCCTCTCTATCCTGTAATAGTAGTCTCCCAGCTTCACCTGAGAGGGGAGCCGGAGATTCCTCTTGCCGGAACGATACCGGAGACAGCGAACGGAGCCTCGGGATATAGACGGATTGATGATCTCATAAAGACTGTCCCCATCCTTTAATACGGCGCCGACGGGATTCGAGAACTCGTAACTGGCCACGATCGTGACATCTGCAGAAACCGTCTGCGGTTCCTCTGACCAGTGCAGGGTATATCCCTTGCGCCAAAGAGGCGGATACAGGATAGGATCCCCATAATGACTGTAGGTCTCCTCAACCATCTTCTCTTCTTCCAAAAAGACAATGTGGTATTGATTATAGATTGAAGAAAAGTTTACGTGCACATCCAGATTTCCGGTAATCCTGCTGTAATCCTCCTGCCATCCCTGAAACTCATAATGGTAGGTGGGATCTGCTTCCTTTCTCACATCTGTGGGCGGAACGGCAGCCTGGCCGTAGGGTACCATCTGCTCTTTCAGCAGTCTGTTCTGCTCATGGAAGAAACGGACCCGATAGCTGCGTCTCTTTTCTTCAAAGATCGGATGAGCCATCTGATCAGAAGAAATCTTCGTAAGGTCTGCATCCCAGCCCCGGAAAATGTAATCATACTCCGGTGTCTGTTCCTTGACCGGGCGGTAGGAAGCTGCCGCATCCTCTCCGTAAAGGACCGACTCCGTACCCATGATCTTTCCGTCCTCCCCGAAGTACATGACCAGATAGCTCTTGGGAAGAGACCGGTAGACCGGTTTCATGACCACATTCTCAGTGATTGGCGACAGAGGATGGTCCCAGCCGGTAAAGCGGAGCTCATGGTGGGCAGTCTCAAAGAGCTTTTCCGTCACCTCCGGTGCTTCGGCGCTGCCGCCGTCCGCAACGAAGGAAGTCCGGATCACCGTCCCGTTCTCATCCTGGAAAACCACAATATGCTGTTTTGCTTTCCTGCTTTTGCCCGTCCGGGCCTTCCTGTCCTGCTTTGCCATAACATATCCCCGATCATAAGTTACTGTTGCTGTACAGTCCCTGATACTCTGTCAGACCATCATTTGCCGGGCCAGTTTTTCCCTTCTGCACTCGCCTGCATGATTCTCTTTTTCTCTGTACTGTAATAGAAGGTCGCCCCTGTGCCCTTATCATAATCATTATAATTATAGGTGATCGCATCATCGGATTCATCCTTGGAGAATTCCAGGCCGGATTCATCAATGGCTTTTTCGATGTCTTCTTTCGTACTGTTCATCGACAAGCCTTTCGGTAAATTGAATTCAGGAACGGGATTCGTATCGGAATAGGCGTTTACCGTCAGCTCAGTCACGACGCAATTTGATGCAGGAGTCTGATATTCCGCAAAATTATTCAATGTTACCTGCAGATCCATCTCACCTTTTATCAGATGACTGATCTCCAGCCTTCCGGCCATTACGTCCTCATCCTCTTTCAATGTCCAGCCGTCCTTGACAAATTCACTGACCGGGCAAGGCAGCTTATAGACGGTCTTCTCCAGTGAGAAGGTAGAGGAGTCAAAATTATCCCCGATTGCAGTCGGTGCCGTATATTCACTCAGATAAGAAGGAACCTCGGAACTGGTCGTTGTCTCTTCCCTCTGATAATTGGATATTTCGATCTCGGCATTACCGGATTCCGTAAACCACACAAAGGAAATCTGTCCGGTATCTCTGTTCTCTCCGTAGTCAATCTGTACACTGGAATCATAATCATTGCTGTTTGTCGGTGTTCCCATGGCAGCTTCCACTGTCTCCCGGTCATCCCCAGGCTTTAAGCCATTCGACAAGGCAAAAGAATAGTCGTCCAGGTTATCTTTGCTGCATTTGATCCCGGCAACCTGGCAATCCTTAACTGCCTTATTATTACCGCTTCCGTTATAGATATAGAAGGTCATACTGCCTTTGTTATCTTTTTTCATATAAATAAATGTATAAGTCATGCCGCCAAGTTCCTGGGAAACATCAACATCTGTTGACCAGCCATCGGCTTCCAGGACACTGTAATCAAAAGGAAGCGTATATTCCTTTCCCTCTAAGGTAAAGGAACAGTCAACCGCTGACTGCGTCTCAGCCGCCTGGGCAGCAGTGGTCTGTGTTTCTTCCGCTGCGGCAGTGGTCGTCTCGGAAACTTCTTGCTCTGTCACTGCCGGTGAATCCTCCTTGCCGTCACCGGAAGAACCGGCGGATCCCCCGCAGCCTGCCAGCAGCAACATGCCCGATAAGGCAAAAATGCCACATAAAACTGATAACTTTCTTTTGATCATAATCTCCTCCTCTTCTGACAGATCTGGCATCTGCCGCCGTTACGTGTTAATCAGGTTCTTCCCGTTAGGGATTACTTAAATTATAACACGTTCGGTCTCTCTTCACCATATCTAATAGTCCTTGATCACATCTGCAAACTGGCCTTGGGTGATCGCTCTCAGATCTTCCGGCTTGCATGCGATCTGGGTGCCGATCTTGCCGCCGCTCACCAGGATGACCGGGTTTGACTCCGCGGTCTCATGGAAAGTTGTCACATACTGCTTTTTCATGCCCACCGGAGAACAGCCTCCCCGGATGTAGCCGGTGATCTTGTTGATCTCCTTGACATGGATCATCTCAACAGACTTGGCTCCCACTGCCTTTGCTGCCTTCTTCAGATCCAGCTCCTCGGCAACCGGGATCACAAATACGTAGTATTCTTTTTTATTGCTAACGGTAACCAATGTCTTGAAGACGTAAGCCGGATCCTGGCCGGTTAGTCTGGCCACAGTCACTCCGTCTACGGCCTCTTTCCCATGTTCATAAAAATGGGCCTCGTAAGGTACTTTCTCCTTCTCCAGGATTCTCATTACATTGGTCTTGATCTCTTTTTTCATCGTTTTCTCCCCGCTTCAAGATAAGAAAATGGTCAGGCGTTCAGCTCTGCTTTGAAAGTCCGGATGTAGTCCTTTGCCACCTCCGGGTCATAAGCATTTTCTTCCATCAGCTTAATAAAATGTGTCCCGACGATGCAGCCGTCAATGATATCTTTTACACCTGCCACATCTTCTGCCGTCCGGATCCCGAATCCCATCATCACCGGTATATCTGCTACAGCCTTGACGCTCTTCAGATAATTCCTGACATTCCTATGGAAATCTCCGGCTCCTCCGGTCACTCCCATGGCAGATACACAGTACACGAATCCTCTCGCGCCATCTAAGATCATGGGGATCCTGTCTCCGGAAACCGGAGATACCAGCTGGATGAGCACCGGAGCATCCTCCGTTTTATCGATGGCAGCCTGCAGTTCAAACTGCTCCTCCTTAGGAACATCCGGCACGATCAGCCCGTCGACGCCAACCCTGGCACAGGTCTCGATAAACTTTTCAATTCCATAATACATGATCGTATTGTAGTACATCATAAACAGGATGGGGATCTGGCAGTCTTCCCGCACTTCTTCTACCGCCTGAAATACCTTTGTTAAGTTGGTCCCCTTCAGGATAGACCGGTAGGAGGCATCCTGGATCACAGGGCCGTCCGCGGTAGGGTCAGAGAAGGGAATACCCAGCTCCAGCACATCTGTTCCGGCCTCTTCCTGGGCGCGGATCAGGGCTTTGGTCCCCTCCATATCGGGGAGTCCTGCGGTCATATAGGTAATAAATGCTTTTCGGCCTTCCTTTGCAAGGAGAGCCATTCTCTTTTCGATTCGATTCTCATGCATTTTTATCGGTATCCCCTTTCCTTATAATAATCTGCGATCGTGTGGACGTCCTTGTCCCCGCGGCCGGAGAGATTGATGACCATGATCTGGTCCATTGTCATATCCTTTGCGATCTTTAAAGCGTGGGCCAGGGCGTGGGCACTCTCAATAGCAGGGATGATGCCCTCCACCTTACAGAGTTCTAAAAGTGCTTCCATAGCCTCGTCGTCCGTGACGGAAACATACTCCACCCTTCCGCTGTCGTGGAGAAAAGCATGCTCCGGACCTACGCCGGGATAGTCTAATCCCGCAGAGATCGAGCTGGCGATCTGCACATTTCCATCCTGGTCCTGAAGCAGGTAGGACCGCATTCCATGCAGAACTCCCGCCTTTCCGACAGAAAATGCACTGGCGTGTTTCCCGGTCTCAATCCCAAAGCCGGCAGCTTCCACACCGATCAGGCCTACATCCGGCTCCTCGATGAATTCTGCAAACATACCTATGGAATTGGAACCGCCGCCTACGCAGGCTACCACTTTATCCGGCAGTCTTCCTTCTTTTTCAAGGATCTGTTTTTTAGTCTCAATACTGATGATCCGCTGAAATTCCTTGACGATCATCGGGTAAGGATGGGGGCCAACCGCTGAGCCGATAATATAGAAGGTATCCTCTGCATGTTTGGCCCAGGTACGGATGGCTTCATTGGTAGCGTCCTTTAAAGTGCGGCTGCCGGACTTCACACATTCCACCTTTGCCCCCAGCATCTCCATGCGGAAGACATTGAGAGCCTGTCTTGCCATATCTTCTTCGCCCATGAACACGGTACATTCCATATTGAAGAGGGCTGCGCCGGTGGCCGTAGCCACACCGTGCTGGCCGGCACCGGTCTCCGCGATCACTTTCTTCTTGCCCATTCTCTTTGCCAGGAGTACCTGGCCGATCACGTTATTGATCTTGTGGGCACCGGTATGGTTCAGGTCTTCTCTCTTCAGATAGATCTTGGTCCCGTACTTTTCCGAGAGCTGTTTCGCGTAATACAGAGGAGTCTCCCGCCCCACATAATCCTTCAGATAATAGCGGTATTCCTCCATAAAAGAATCATCCCGGATCGCCTCCTGAAAGGCAGTTTCCAGTTCCTTCAAAACATTCATCAGCGACTCGGCGACGTACTGGCCGCCGTACTCTCCGTATTTTTTATTCTGCATTGTGCACCTTCCTTATCATCATACTCATTTTTTCGGGATCCTTGCCGCAGGATCGGTCTCCCCCGTTCTCAATCTCCACGGCGGAACTCAGGTCGATCACATCCGGCCTGACTTCCCGGATCGCTCTTTCGACATTTTCTTCATTGATCCCGCCGGCCAGGAAAACTGTTTTCTTATCCCGGTCCAGGTCCAGCTCCTCCAGAACAGACCAGTCAAAGATCTTTCCGCTGCCCGGCTGCCAGTTATCAAATACATAGCCCTCCACTTTGTCCCGGTCTTTCCATAATGCATACTCGGTAAGATCGCCTGCAGAAATCGCCCGCAGGATAGGCAAAGGGCTGGCATGATAGACTTTCTCCGTGAGTTTACCATGAATCTGGATAAAATCAAAGTCATAATCCTTTATTTTTTCCATCAGCACAGTATCCGGTGATACCGTCACCGCAACTCTTTTTATCCCGGGTTCCAGATGGTCCATCAGTGCTCCCGCCTCAGGAAGGCTCAGGTTCCGCCTGCTCTTCGGGACCTCCACTACAAAGCCCGCGTAGTCCGGCTCATATTCGTTGGCCAGTCTGATATCTTCCTCACAGACCAGACCGCAGATCTTAATCTTTGTCATACAGGTCCCTCCACTCCTTCGCTAATTCCCTGGGATGGCCGGAAAACATGAAAGCGCCTCCGATCAGCAGAGCGTCCACCCTGCAGCGTTTCAGAAACTCGATATGTTTCTTTTCCGTCACGCCGCTCTCCGAGACAAATACGGTTCCTTCCGGAACCATAGGCCGCAGTCTTTCGGTGGTTTCCAGAGAGATGCTGAAGTCCTTCAGATTCCGGTTGTTGACACCGATGATCTCCGGTTTCAGGGCCAGGGTCCGCTCCATCTCCTCTTCATTGTGTGTTTCGATCAGGACATCCAGCGACAGGCTCCGGGCCAGATGGTAAAGGAAGGCCATCTGCTCATCATCAAGGATCGCCGCGATCAGAAGGATACAATCCGCCCCGATCACCCTCGCCTCATACACCTGGTAAGGGTCAATGATGAAGTCCTTCCGGATCATCGGCAGAGGAGAGATAGCTCTGATCTGCTTAAAGTAATCCACGCTGCCAAGAAAATGGTTCTCCTCCGTCAGACAGGATATGGCGTCCACGGATTCATTGTATTCCTGGATCCGGTCCGTCAAGTCCATGGTCATCCGGATCTGTCCAAGGCTTGGAGAAGCCTTTTTAAATTCCCCGATGATGGATAAGCCCGGCCTGGCCAGAGCATCCTTAAAGCTCACCGGTCTTCTCTGACAGGCATATGCCAGCTCTTTCATCTGCTCTTCGCT
This sequence comes from uncultured Lachnospiraceae bacterium, assembly GCA_946629665.1. Lineage (GTDB taxonomy): Bacteria > Bacillota > Clostridia > Lachnospirales > Lachnospiraceae > Anaerobutyricum. The sequence goes on along the minus strand of CAMOYC010000061.1, from coordinate 4,631 downwards.
GACCCTTTCTTTATGCGTGACAAGTCTTTTTTTCTTATCTTCTACGATCACATCTAATATCATCCGGTTCACCTCGATTTCTTCAGGAAGTTTTCGATCATTTTCTTACCATGGTCCGTAAAGATGGATTCCGGGTGGAACTGGATGCCGGTCAGAGGGTACTCCTTATGCTCCATGGCCATGATCTCCCCGTCTTTCGTTCTGGCCAGGATCCGGAAGCAGTCCGGCAGAGTATTTTCATCCACAGCCAGGGAATGGTAACGGGCTACCTTCAGGGGGCTGGGAAGGCCCTCAAAAATACCGGTTCCCCCGTGAGTGATCAGACTCTGTTTTCCGTGCATCAGTTCCTTCGCGTGGATAATGTCCGCACCGAAGGCTGCACCGATGCTCTGATGGCCCAGGCAGATACCCAGAATAGGTTTCTCCCTATAAAACTCCCGGACCAGGTCTACACAAATCCCGGCTTCGGCCGGCGTTTTCGGTCCGGGCGAAAGGACGATGCCCGCCGGGTCCAGGTTCCTGATCTCATTCAGTCCGATCTTGTCGTTGCGTACTACCCGGATGTCTTTTTCAAAAATCCCCATGTACTGGTACAGATTGTAGGTAAAAGAATCATAATTATCGATCAGCAGTATCATAGATCCTCCTCCTTTACCAGGATTGAAGCCAGAGCCTTCACTTTATTACAGCATTCTTCGTATTCACAGGCCGGATCACTGTCAGCCACGATCCCGGCCCCGGCCTGGAGATAAACGATGTTTCCTTTTTTGACCATTGTCCTTATCGTGATGCAGAAATCCATGTCCCCGCTAAAATCGATATATCCTATCGCTCCGCCGTAAAGGCCCCGGCGAACACTTTCCAGCTCATCGATGATCTCCATCGCCCTGATCTTCGGGGCCCCCGACAGGGTTCCCGCAGGCAGGAAGGAACTGATCAGGTCAATGGGATGGTAGCTTCCCTTCTTTTTTCCTTCCACCAGAGTGACGATATGCATCACGTGGGAGTATTTCTGGATCTGCATAAAATCTTTCACTTTTACCGTACCGAACTCCGCGATCCTGCCCATATCATTCCGGGCCAGGTCAACCAGCATCACGTGCTCTGCCCGCTCCTTGGGATCCTTCAGCAGGTCCTCAGCCAGTTTTTCATCTTCCTGCGGGTCAGCACCTCTTTTTCTTGTCCCGGCTATGGGATTGGTAAATACCTTATCCCCCTTTAGCTTAACCACTCTCTCCGGAGAACTGCCGATGATCTCAAAGTCCTCAAAGCGGAAATAGTACATATACTGGGAAGGATTGATCTCACGAAGTTCCTTATATAAAGAAAATCCGTTCTGACCGGTCTCGATCGTCCACCTCTGGGAAAGAACGGTCTGAAACACATGGCCTTCCACAATGTAATGTTTGATCTTATTCACTTTCTCACTGTATTCTTCCAGGTTGTCCGATTGCTTCAGGATACGGCCGTCCGGCTGGATCTTTTCCCTTTCTGCCTTCTCCTGATCCAAGCCCTGAAGGGCCTCCTCCAGCATAGTGGAGCATTTTTTCAGGGCTCGTTCTTCTCCCCGGGGATCGTCTTCATCGATCACCACAGCTGTCATGGTCTCTGCAAGATGGTCGATCGTCAGGGATTCGGTCACCAGCATCAGCTGGATCGTGTCGATCCCGATCTCATCAGGGTTCTCATCAGGCAGCTCTTCCCCGAAGCGAACAAAATCATATCCCAGGGCCCCAACCAGGCCGCCGGTAAAAACCAGGCTTTCATCACTCTTCCTGATCTCAATATTCCTGCAGTAGGCTTTCAGCCGGTCTACTGGGTTCCCATCAAGGCGCCTGACCTCCCCGTCAGCCCGCCGGATCACCAGGCAATCCCCCTCCGTGTGAATGATCTCTTCCGGGTTCTTCCCCATGAAGACATACCTTCCATTGTTTTTATCGTAGCTTTCCAGCAGAAATCCTTTCTGTCTTCCGATGTAGTTCTCATAAATCTGTACTGCAGTCTCATTGATGAGACTGACCGTCTTGCTGTAAGCCCGCCGGATACGTTTCATATTTCATCCTCCCTCTTGCTGATCATCCTGATACAAAAAGAAAACCCAGGCATATGATGATCATATGCCTGGGACGAACATCTGGTCCGCGGTACCACCCATCTTAGCGATCACTGATCGCTCACTCTGCTCTGATACGGATGCATCTGTCTTGCAGACACATATAATATCATACCCCTGTAACGCGAGGACGCGGCATCGGCTACTGTCAGTTCACCTTGCATCTCCCAAATCCATTCCTTCTTCCTGTCCATATCGGCTTCCACCTTCCCGACTCTCTGTTATGGACAATGTGAAAAAGTACTACTTTTGTTCAAAGATTTTCACTGGCAATAATTATAACAGTTTTATGGAATAAAGTCAAATATTTATGCAAAAACCAGAGAAAATCCCAGTCAATCCACATTATTATTTTCTGATTTGTCATTTCTGCATTTTGTGATATACTTATAGTAACTATTTATGCGACAAAGGAGGAAGCATATGGAAAAAACATCTTACAGAAGTATCTTAAAGAATCATTTTCTGTGGATGATCAGTGCTACGCTTATACTAATGATGGTATTTGCTTACACACAGTCCGCAGACATTTATGCAGCAACAGACCTTTCCGGAGCCACGGTTACGCTCTCAGATACAAGCTACACCTACAGTGGAAGTGAGAACAGACCGACGCCTACCGTTGTCCTCGGTTCCAAGACATTAACTCCGGGTACCGATTACACTGTTTCATACAAGAATAATATTGAGGTGGGTACCGGAACGGTAGTTGTTACCGGTACCGGTGATTACACCGGGACTGCTCAGGCAACATTCACGATCAGCGGCATCAAGCTTACAGCGGCCAACACGACGATCACCTTGTCAACTGAGACTTACAACTATAACGGCAAAGCAAAGACTCCGGCGGTTACTGTGAAGTACGGTTCCAAAACCCTGACCAAAGGGACTGACTACACCGTTGCTTACAAGAATAACATCAACGCCGGAAAGGCTACCGCAGCGATCACCGGAAAAGGCAACTATACCGGAACGGTGAATGAATACTATACGATCAAAAAGGTAAAACAGAACCTGACCGTATCCATCGCGAGCAAGAGGATCCATCTGGGCAAGACCCGTAAGTTAAAATTATCCTCCGGTTCGAAGAAGTATAAATTTACTTCCAGCAACAAGAAAGTTGCGACCGTCAGCAAGACCGGTGTCGTTTCCGCAAAGAAACTCGGAAAGACTACGATCACCGTAAAGGCACTTGCGGATAACAACTACTACGCATCAAAGCCCAAGAAGATCACCCTCGAGATGGTAAAGACCAAGATCAGCAACGGCTCCTTCCACGTGAAGCTTTCCAAGACCAAATACACTTATAATGGCAGAGCGAAGAAGCCGGCAGTTACCCTGACCTCAGACGCAGGCCTGACCCTGAAAAAAGGAAAAGATTACACGGTAACCTACAAGAACAACAAAAATGCCGGAAAGGCAACCGTTGTTGTAAAAGGTATCAACAATTACGGCGGAACTCTGAAGAAGAAATTCACGATCAAGAAGGCAACCCAGACAATCACTGCCCGCGTTTCACCTGCTACGATCCGTGTAGGCGGAAGCACAAAGGTTAAAGTGACAAAGAAAGCCGGCACTCCTGAGTTCAAGTCCACACAGACTGCTGTAGCCACCGTTGATTCCAGCGGTAAGGTGACAGGAAAGAATGTCGGAAGCACCACAATCAAGGTGGTTATCCCGGAAAGCCGCAACTATGAAGCAGCATCTACTAAAGTAGTTGTTAAGGTCCGCAGAGCGAAATTCAGCGAGGCCAACATCAAGGTTAAGTTCAGCACCCGCTACTACACCTACAACGGCGAAGCAAAATATCCTTCACCCAAGGTTTATGACGGAAACATCCGCATGTACGAAGGAAATGATTACACCATCTCCTACAAGAACAATGTAGCGATCGGAAGCGCCAGAATCATCATCAAAGGTATCAACAACTACAGCGGCAGCTTGACCAAGTACTTCTTTATCGTACCTGCTGAGACCAAGTTCCGCACTGTGAAGAACAGTGATTCCGGTACGATTACCTGCACCTGGATCCCTAAGCCAAGTATCACAGGATACCAGATCCAGTACGCTAGAAACTACAATTTCAACAATGCAGTACTCAGACTGGTTCGTGACCCGGATGCAACATCTTTCAGCATCACCGGACTTGATACAGGCGTTTACTTCGTACGTATCAGACCGTACAAGTATATCCAGGGTGATGACACCTACGTATCCGGCTGGTCTGTACCGGTTAAGATTACTGTTTCTCAGTAATCAGGAAAACTCAATATTAAAAAAAGGGCTGTCCTATGAACAGCCCGGTAAAAACCAGGATCCTTACATGGATCCTGGTTTCTTTTTGCAGAAGGGGCATGCCCCTTTCTGCGCAAAAGATTCCAAGGATCTCTATGCTTTGTGCTACAGAGGAAAAGTCGCAATAATAAAGAATTGGCTGGTAATAAAAGCATCGGGATGTGCTGTCTGAGGAAATGGCAACTGCTTAAAGCGAATAAAACCTGTTTTGGGCTCCGCGACG
>CAMOYC010000060.1 GCA_946629665.1 uncultured Lachnospiraceae bacterium | reverse complement strand
GGGGACGCTCCGGGAGGAGCAAGGAAGGAGAAACACATGAGACAATACACGCCATATGAAAGGGTTCCGATGTGAACATCGACCGAAATGAGGTCCGCATGTTTAAGGATTTTGTAATCCGTAAGCTTCCGTTCGGAGCTTTCCAGAACGGAGAGATCTGTGTTGCCGGAGTTCAGGCTATGAGAGTGACGTTTACCGGTATCGAGACAGCTAGAGCTTTTGAGGCACATGGCTTTGATGGGACTACTCTGCAGGGAGCAGGCAAAGCTGGTCAGTTTGTCTCCAAAGATAATAAAAAGGCACTTGTAAAGGTTACTGCCACAGTGACAGGTGGCAGACTTTGTTGCTATGACCTGGCCTGGACGGCAGCAACTCTCTGGGCCTGGTGGAAGAACAACTCAGTGACAGAGGCTGCAATCGAGGCAGATGCCATTAAAGACATTGGAATACTTGCAGACATATAATGCATATATCAAAATCCGGGGAATCGAATTCCAGGCAAATCTACAAACAAAGAAAACGTATACGAAACTTTCTATAAGTTAACTTTTATCAACTTTTGTAGGGTAAATCGACTATCCTGGCTGAGGTTTATCGTATTATGACTGTTCCGGCATGTGAACACAAGTCTCTGGGACCTCGAAAGTTGATAAAAAGGCCAGTTAACTGAGCTGATTATCTTCAATATTTGATAAACCAGCTCATATACAAAGTTTCGTATACGTTTTCTTCCGATTAGCGTCAGACCAACAGGTTGAGGGGAGTCGCACAAGGGATTCCTACTTTCATTCTTGTGACAGCTCTATTTTTCAAGGACCTGTGGGGAAGAGTATTGAGGGAAATGAAAAAGCCTCCTATGATGCTATGAGAAAAATCTTCTGATAGACAGCGGTCATCAAGGGCATGGTCAGGATACACAGGAATACGCTCATGATATTGATGGCCCCTGCCGTTTGGGAATCCTTTCCGTAGATATCAGCGAGCTGGGTCACATTGACTGCAGTGGGAGCGGCAGATGCCAGGAAGGATACGTAGAGGACGCTGGGCCCATCCTTCAGCAGGTATGGTATGCCGGTAATTCTGAGCATAAAGATAGTTAAGATAGGTATGACGATCAGGCGAAGGAAGCAGACCAGCCAGGACCTTTTTCGGGTGAAGACCTTAGTGAGGTCGGAGGAGGCGATAAGGATACCGATTACGAACATGCTGACCGGGGCAATGCAGGCGCCAGTCCGCTCAAGGGCAGTCGCCGGAATCAAGGGCAGGCGGATACCGGAAAAGAAGAAGATCAGACCAAGGATCATCGCGATGAGATTAGGATTCGTGATGATCTTTTTTGGATTTACGGCTTCTTTTCCTCCCAGGATATAGGCACCGTGCGTCCAGAGCATGACTGTCTGTACACTCATGAAGGCGCAGCAATAGAGGACGTATTCCTTGCCCAGGATGCTTCCGATCAGGGGGACTAGAAGGTTCCCGCAGTTGGTGTAGACAAGAGAAGTCCGCTCAATTTCATTCAAGGGCATTAATTTGCCGAAAAAGAAGGTAAAGGTCAGAAAGAGTATGTGCATGAGCACAGAGGCCAGGACGGCCAGGAGAAAGCCGATCATTTTGTCGAAGGAAAAAGAGATCTGGAAGGCGTCAAATATAAGGGCAGGAGAGATGATGAAGAGGACCAGGGAAGCCAGCCTGGAACTGTCATCTTTCCTGAGAATCTGGAATTTCACACCCAGATATCCGAAGAGGATATAAAGGGCCATCACCAGGATTTGCTGCAGAAGCATGATACTCAGATTCATAGAATACCTCCTTTGACTGATTCGTGTTTTCCTGCTTCAGGAAACGCGACGATATCAATTATACCACGTGTCGAAAAAGAAAATAACCTTCACGAAAAAGAAACTGAAACGGCGGAAGAGATACTATGTTCAGGTTCGGACGTTCAAGAAAGTGAAGGGGAAGAAGTATTACTCTGCCTGGAGTAAGAAAAAGAAGGTTAAGACCAGATAGGGAAAACCGATAAAGGCAAAAAGAAGACCGGAGAGATGATGATCTTTCCGGTCTTACTTTATCTCTTGTTACCAGTGCACATAAACCTGGTCACCTGTATTTATCATGTAGAATAATTCCTGGGCCTTGGCCGGCGGCATATTTACACATCCGTGGGACCCGTTGGTCCGGTAGATCTGGCCGCCGAAGCTGCTTCGCCAGTTGGCATCGTGGAAGCCGATACCCACTGATGTGTTGTAGGGCATCCAGTAGTGGACGAAAGAATTATATTTGACCATCAGGTGGTCACGTTGCTTGAACTCGATCCGGTAGATACCGGTCGCGGTTCCATGGCCGGTGGACAGGTTGCCGGTTACGACCGGGCTGCTGAAAACGACCTTGTTGTTCTCCACATACCACATTTCCTGGTTGGACAGAGATACATCGATGAAGGTGCTTTCGATGAAACTCTCATTCCGGTCCAGGCCTTCCTGGGAGTAGATCGGCTTTCGGGTCGTGGCCTTGCCGGACTTGATGTTGGATACCAGCTTGTCCAGCTCCTCTTCCTCATCGATCCTCCAGGCGGTAAGACCGTCAGGGATATCACCGTCGATCGAGTTGAATTTGTCAGCCACTTCATTTTCTACGTATTTTTTGATCTTATCTTTCTTCAGGGTCACCTTGTACTTGTCGGAGCACTTGATGAACTCGTGCAGCTTGCTTTTGCCCAGTTTTAAGGTGAGTTCCCCGTCCTTGTAAGTGACGGTCCCTTTCAGATAGGAATTCATTTTCTTTTTCGCCTTCTTGACCTTCTCGGATTCCGAGGTGTAGGCAGGCTGTTTGTAGTAGGTCTTCTCCACTAAAGAGATGGAGGGCTCCTGGTTCAGGAAGGCGTCGGTTGCAGCCTTCAGGAATGCATCCTTGTCAACGATATTTCCGATGCTCTCTTTCCTGATCCGGTAGGTTTTCTTCTTCTTGTTGTAAACCACTTTGGCATTCTCGGATTCCACCGGCTTTTTCGGGTTCATGCAGGCCATGCCGTCTATGTGGCTGCTCAGTTTTGCCTCATCAACCTGTACTTTCAGATCTTTATACTTATGTTCCTTCGTGCAGTGGAGGATCCACGTTTCGTAGGGCTGTCGGTCTAAGATCTTTGAGAGAAAGGAAAGGTTGGTGTAGGAAAATCCCGCATCCTTCGTCGTGATCACCTCATCATTCTGAGGATTCTCCTCCGATTCCAGCACCGTCAGTTTATATTCGGAGAGGGATGATTTCAGATCCTGCTCTGCGTCCTCCAGGGTCAGGAAGCTGATATCCTGGTTTCCCACAGTCGTACCCGGAAAAAAATGTCCCTCAAAATAAAAGGCACCGGCACAGTACAACCCTGCCAGGATCAGGATAAAGATTCCGATCCGTTTCATCCTTTTTCTTTTCTTTAATTTTGTTTTTTCTGTTCTGCGCATAAAAAAACCTCCAACTAGCATTATATCATTTTTTTCGGATTATCCAAGATAAATCTGGAATTTTAGGCATTTTTTTTGTAAATAACAGGTTTTTTACACGCAATCTGTGATAATATATTGATAAAGTACATCATAGGTACAAGAAAATGTATTAAAATAGACATAATGACATGGAATATAACATGGAATCGTAAGAAGGAGGATAAGGTGAAAAGAACATTTGGAATCAGATTTGCGGCAGTTGTCATGGCCCTGCTGATCGTTTTTGGTGGACTGCCCGCTGCCGGGTCAAGAGCCGAGGCGGCCGTGGCCCCGAAGACAGCCAGCAATTTTGGCGAATACCGGGCCTACTGGTTTGCATTTTATGACTATGAGAACTTCCGCGATCATTACAAGAACACAAAGGCGAATTTCACCAAGTATTTCAGGACGGTAGTTAAGAGGGGAAAGAAGCTGAACATGAATACGATCATTGTTCATGTCCGGCCCTGCGGAGATGCCATGTATCCTTCGGCCTATTTCCCCTGGTCAGAGTTCCTGACCGGGAAGCAGGGTAAAAATCCGGGTTATGATCCGCTGAAGATCATGGTGCAGGTCGCCCATGCTTACGGGCTCAGGATCGAAGCCTGGATCAACCCCTACCGGATTTCCCTGGACTCCACCAGCTACAGCAGGCTTTCCTCGGATAACCAGGCGAGGATCTGGCATAACACCAAAGGCAAAGGAAGGAATGTATTGTCCTACGGCGGCAAACTCTACTATAATCCATCCAAGGTCGCAGTCAGGAAGCTGATCGTGAACGGGGTAAAGGAGATTGTCCGGAATTATGATGTGGACGGCATCCACATGGATGACTATTTTTATCCTTCTTTCAGCCGCTGGAGTGTCAGTCGCACCTTCGACGCAAAAGAATATAAGAAATCGGTTTTCAAAAGAAGAGGTTACAGCATCACTACCTACCGCCGGGCCCAGGTGAACTCACTGGTCCGTCAGATCTACTCTGCGGTAAAACAGATCGACCCCAACGTGACTTTCGGGATCAGTCCCGCCGGCAATCCCAGCGCCCTCGCCAGCTCCTATGCCTACTATGTGGATGTCAACAAGTGGCTGAAAAGCAATAATTATATCGACTATATCACTCCGCAGATTTACTGGGGCTATTACAATCCCTACTGTCCATATCGGGGCACCTTAAGAAAATGGGTGAAGATGGCAATGAAGCGCAAACCGAAACTTTATATCGGCATCGCTGTCTACAAGGCCGGTCACCGGGTTGGAGACAGCTCGAAAGAGAGACGGGAGTGGAGAAGTGCCAATATCCTGGCCAAGGAGATCAAGTACGCCCGGAAATATAAGACGGTAAAAGGGTTTGCCTTCTTTGACTACAGTGATCTGGTGTCATCCACCAGCAGGAAACAGGTATTGAAGTTGAAGAATGTTCTGAAGTAGGGGCTCAAAAAAACGTTCCTGCGATCGTCCCCAGTATCAACAGATGGACCGGATAAAAGAGGTAACAGAACCATTGCCAGAAAAGGCGGCCGTGGCTTATCCGCCGGCCATTATAGGTATACAGGATCAGAAAACCGGCGAGGAGAGGGCCGGACAGGCTGCCCACAGTCCTGAACAAGGCGGGGGCGGCAGACCTTTTGCTGATCTCTCCGGCCAGTTCCATAAGAAAAGTCATACCGGCGATTACAGTCCAGATCTTCCGGGCGGATCGCCGGTATTCTTTTGTCTCCATGAAGGTTCCTTTCCGGCGCAGGTCCCAGAAGAGCAGGGTGAAGAACTGGGCCAGGACGGACCAGTCCCCAAAAGATCCCGCGGCAAACAGGATAAAGATCGCTGCCTGTTTTTTTCCGTACTCCATCTGTCCTTCCAGAACGCACAGCAAGAGGAAGCAGATCAGCAGGGAGTAGATCATGTTCAGATGAGTGAGCGGATGCCTGATCTGTTTGGAAAAGGCAAGGTAAAAAGGAACTTCGGAGACCAGGGCAAAAACTGCCAGCCTCAGGCCATAGTTTTTCCGGGAGTGGGTGTAGTAGAACCCCTCCACCAGAAAATAGCACATGATGGGCGCTGTAGCGTAGCCCAGGTATACCAGCAGGCAAAAAAGAGGGCTCCCCTCCTCCAGAAAGATGGTGGCCCAGTGGTTTCCTGCCATGAGCAGGAGGGCGATTATTTTGATAAAGTCACGGTTTAATTGATTCATTTTCTTTAAAATGTCCCAAATGCGTATAATTATGCACTTGTATTTTCTGCGGATTTCTGAGATACTAGATAAGGTTTTGAAAAAATGCCGTGAAAGACAGCGGATCCTTTCGTACTGCTATCATAACACAGCAGGCGGCAAAAGAAAAAGAAGGAGATATGTCATGTTAAAACAGATATCCATATATGCAGAAAATAAAAAGGGAACCATGAGGAAGATCACTTCCCTGCTGGCGGAGAACGAGATCAACATCCTGGGATCCGTCACCAACGACAGTGCCGAGTACGGGATTGTCCGGATGGTCGTTTCCAACCCGGACCTGACTGTCAAGGTTTTAAAAGAAAATGGTTTCCTCTGCCGTACCACGGATGTGATCGGCGTGGAACTTTCCGACGAGCCCGGTAATCTGAATAAGCTGCTCCAGGCCATTGAAGATAGTTTTATCAACGTCAATTATATGTATCTTTCCTTTAACAGGGAGAGTGGGATGCCGATCATTATTCTCCACACCGAAGACACCATGGAGGTGGAGAGCAACATCGCCATGAAAGGATTTACGATCGCAAGACTCTAAACTTTTATTTCTTTCATTGTTTCATTATCTTAATTACGCAGACAGGAGATTCTTATGGGTTTAACAAATGATATTGCAATTATAACGGATACGGATGGGGATTTTTCACAGGAAATTTATGAAGGATACCCCATCTTCACCCTGCCCCTGATCCTCAGGCAGGGCGAACAGGAGTATAAAGACGGCATCAACATTACGGTGGAGGATGTCTACCGCAGGCAGCCGACGGAGGACTTCAAGACCAGCCTTCCTTCCATGGACGACGTGGAAATGATCCTGGACCGGATCCGGGCGGAAGGCTACAAGAAGGTAATGATCCTCATTTTGTCCTCCGGCCTGTCCGGCGCCATCAATTCCATGAGAATGCTGGCGGAGGATGTGGAAGACCTGGAGATCGCAGTGCTCGATACCAAGTCTGCCAGTGTCGGCGTCGGCGTGATCGCCCTGCAGGTTGCAAGGCTGGCCAAGGCCGGCATGGATTTTGAGACGCTGAAAGTCAAGGCCGCCCAGATCATCGAGGATACGGATGTGTTCTTCTCCATCGATACGCTGGAATACCTGGCGCGGGGAGGCCGGATCGGCCGGGCGACCGAATTTGTGGGAAGCCTGCTCAAGATCAAGCCCATCATGAGTTTCGCCAAGACGGACGGTGCGATCTATGTTCCCGTTAAGGTGCGGGGGACCAAGGGCGTGATCAAGGCCCTTGTGAAACTCCTGCAGGACAAGGCCGCCGCGCACCCGAACCTGGCCTACCGGATCGTCATCTGTAACGGCGGCGTGCCGGAGCGAGCCAAGGAACTTGAGAAAAAACTGCTGGAGGTCATGACAAAATGTGTGGAGATACTCCACGGTACACTCGATGCTACTTTGGCAGTCCACCTTGGGCCCAACCTGCTTGGTGCCGGGATCCAGTTTATAAGAGAATAGACAAACCATAGGAGTTTCGGAAGGAAACCACATTTTCGGTTTCTCCCTGGAGCTCCTTTTTTCATAGAAATCATTGGAAAGTTGACGTATAATAATTGTATTCAATGATAAAAAGGAGGAGCGTTCTGATGAGAAGAGAATTTGAATTAGACAGCCCAAACGGATATAAGATCTCTGCCATAGCCTGGGAGTGCCAGGATCCCAAAAGACAGCTGATCTGCCTGCACGGCTTTGCAGGCAGTAAGAGGAGCCTGGTGATCAGTGCAGTTGCAGAAATGCTGGTAGAAAAGAACTGGAACATCATGACCTTCGACTGGCCGGGCCACGGGGACAGCCCTGCGGGATCTGACCGGCTTACGGTGGATAACTGTTTAAGAGACCTTGACCTGATCGTGGGAGAGTGTCGGAAAAACGGCCTGCCCCTGTCCTGTTTTGCGACCAGTTTTGGTGGCTATCTGGCCATGAACTACCATTACAGGAATCCGGATGTCTTCTCGTCGATCATGCTGCGATCTCCGGCCCTGCGCATGGACCATGTGATCAGGACACTGCTGGAGCCTGCGGTATTTGAAGCCTGGAAAGGTGGAGACAAGCTTGATTTCGGCTTTGACCGGCCCCTGGTTTTAGGCTACTCGGTCTATGAGGATATCAAGGAGCATGAGATCTTCTCCAAGCCCATCGCCGGCCATGTATCTTTGGAGATCATCCACGGAGACCAGGACGAGCTGGTTCCGGTGGAGGATTCCAGAGAATACGCTGCCCGGGAGGGAGTGAAACTGACAGAAGTGGCCGGAGCGGACCATCGTTACAGCCATGCAGGAGAGCTTGAGAAAATCCTGGAGGCAGCGGACCATTTTCTTGGATAATTAATTGGAAAAGGAAACTCAAATGAAGACAATGTGGTCATACTTAAAAAAATATTGGTTCTTTGCCCTGCTGGCTTCCGCCTTCATGGTGGCGGAGGTATTTGTGGACCTCTACCAGCCCCGGATGATGGAGACGATCGTTGACCGGGGGGTGCTGGGCATCGGCAGCGGAGGAGTCTCCGATGTGAACCTGGTGGTATCCACCGGCATCCGCATGATCTTTGTGGTGCTGGCAGGCTGTGCTTTCGGTATCTGCTCAGCGATATTCACCAACATCACCGGGCAGAATTTCGGCAATGATATCCGGAAAAAATGTTTCAGCAACATCATGCATTTCTCCTTCCAACAGACCGATGACTTCACCACCGGTTCCCTGGTGACCAGGATTACCAATGATGTTACCCAGGTGCAGCAGCTGGTCATGCAGATGATCCGTGGATTTGTGCGTTGCATGATGTTCTTTGTGGGAGGCACGATCGCTTTGCTTTCCCTGGACCTGTCCTTCGGAATGATCATCGCCTGTGCCTTTCCGGTCATCCTCATCGATGTGATCTTTGTGGTATGGCGGACCAATCCTCTGTTTTTGCTCCTGCAAAACAGCCTGGATAAAGTGAACGGGATCATGCAGGAAAATGTATCCGGTGCCCGGGTCGTGAAGGCCTTCGTCCAGGAGAAGACGGAACAGAGCCGCTTTGATGCGGCCAACCAAACCCTGGTCGACACCCAGTTCAATGTGCAGATGATGCTTTCCTTCCTGCGGCCGGTCATGAATATCGTGCTGAATATCGCCGTGGTCGGAATCATTTACGTCGGTATGGTCCAGGTCCGCCAGGGATCTGCCGCGCCCGGGACGGTAATGGCAGCGATCACTTATATTTCCCAGATCTTAAACGGCATGATGATGCTGGCCATGATCTTCCAGACCCTGTCCAGGGGGCTGGTCTCCGGCAGGAGACTGGAGGAAGTGCTGACGGCCGAGCCTGCCCTTGCGGACGGCAAAGGAGATACAGGTCCGGGACCGGGAAGCATTTCTTTCAAAAATGTTTCTTTTGATTATCCGGACAACGGGGCGAAGGTGCTCCACAATATCAACCTGGAGATCCGGCCCGGGGAAACCCTTGGGGTGATCGGAGCTACCGGAAGCGGCAAGACCAGCCTGGTCAACCTGATCCCCCGTTTTTACGATGTGACGGAGGGGGCCATCGAGGTTGACGGCATTAATGTTAAGGATTACAAGCTGGCCGAACTGAGAGAGAAGGTGACCCTCTGCCTGCAGAAAAGTGAGCTCTTTGCCACCACGATCCGGGATAACATTTCTTTGGGAAAGAAGGATGCGACGGAGGAGGAGATCATCCGGGCAGCCAAAGCGGCCCAGGCCCATGATTTTATCCTGCAGCAGAAGGACGGCTATGATACGGAAGTCGCGGAGCGGGGCATGAGCCTGTCCGGCGGCCAGCGGCAGAGGATCGCGATCAGCCGGGCCCTGCTGAAGGAAGCGGAGATCCTGATCTTTGATGATTCCACCAGCGCCCTGGATCTGAGGACCGAGGCAGACCTCTACAAGGCTCTGGACCGGGATTATGCCGGGATGACCCGGATCATCATCGCCCAGCGCATCGCTTCCGTGAAAAATGCAGACAGGATCCTGGTTCTCGACGGCGGCAGGATTTCCGCCCTGGGATCCCATGATGAGCTGATGGAGACCAGTCCTGTCTACCAGGAGATCTACGAATCCCAGCTGAAGCTGCATGAGGGGAAGGGAGGTGCCGCATGAGCCAGAGCAAACCCCAGTCAAGCCTGGTCAACCAGGGCTTTGCCAGACCGGGCCGGCCCGGCAGCATGGGAGCTCCCAAGGAGAAACCCAAAGAGGGCGGGAAGACCCTCCGCCAGCTGCTGACCTATTTCCGGCCGGAAATCCCCTATGTGATCAGCCTCGCCCTCGCGGTGATCGTCACGGTGGCAGTCAGTGTGATCGCCCCAAGTCTGCAAAGCCAGGCAATCGACGGTCTTGTTGCAAGGACTTTCGGGATCATACCCCCTATCCTGGGGCTTATGCTGATCCTGTACCTGATCCACGGTGCGGCAACCCTGCTGCAGGGCTTTCTCTCAGCCAGACTGTCCCAGCATATCATTAAGAAGTTGCGCGCCGACCTGTTTGAGAAGATCATCAACCTCCCGGTTTCCTATCTGGACACCCATTCCCACGGGGATATCATGAGCCGGATGACCAACGACGCAGAAAATGTATCCAACGTGATCAGCCAGTCTCTGTCATCCCTCTTTTCCGGTGTCCTGACTCTGATCGGAACCGTGGCGGTCATGCTGGTCTACAGTGTTCCCCTGACCCTGCTTACCTGCACCACGGTGGCCCTCACGGTGATCGCAACCAAGGTCATGTCAACCCTGATGCATCACTACTATCTGAAAAGGCAGATCCTGCTGGGGCAGGTAAATGGCATCGTGGAAGAGAAGGTAAGTGCCGGCAAGACCGTAACTGCCTACAACCTGCAGGAGATGGCGATTGAAGAATTTGACCGGGCCAGCGACCAGCTGACCAAAACCGGCATCATCGCCGATATCATAGGAAATGCAATGGGACCCGTCATGAACAGTCTCAATAATGTTTCCTTCGTGATCGTGGCAGCCTTCGGTGCCTGGTTCGCCTTAAAAGGGATGATCTCCGTCGGTGTGATCTCCGCCTTTATCATCTACTCCAAACAGTTCTCCCGGCCCATCAATGAGCTGGCCCAGCTGTACGGGCAGATCCAGACAGCCATCGCGGGAGCGGAACGCATTTTCTCCATCCTGAATACGGAGAGCGAGGATAAGAGCGGGGCCAGAACCCTGCCGGTTAAAGAAGGGGTCATCGAATTCAAACATGTGAATTTCAGCTATGTGCCCGGCAAGCAGGTTATCCACGACTTCAACCTGAAGGTGGAGGCGGGCAAAAAGATAGCCCTGGTCGGGTCTACCGGATCCGGCAAGACCACCATCGTCAACCTGCTGATGCGGTTTTATGATATCGACAGCGGTCAGATCACCGTGGATGGCGAAGATATTAAAAACATCTCCACCGATGCCCTTCGTGACAGCATAGGAATCGTGCTTCAGGACACTGTCCTTTTCACGGACACCGTGAAGGCCAACCTCAAATATGCGGACCGGACTATCTCCGATAAGCTCATGATCGAAGCCGCGGAGATGGCGGGCTGTGACAAGGTGGCGGCGGCCCTGCCGCAAGGATATGATACGGTTCTGGAATCTGCGGGAGCCAACCTGTCGGCCGGCCAGCGCCAGCTGCTGACCATCGGCCGGGCCTTCCTGTCCTACCCGAAGATCCTGATCCTCGACGAGGCAACCTCCAGTGTGGATACCAGGACGGAGCAGGAGATCCAGGACGCCATGGTCAGACTCATGAAAGACCGGACCAGCCTGATCATCGCCCACCGCCTGTCCACCATCCGGGATGCGGACCTGATCGTGGTCATGGACCAGGGGCATATCATAGAAACCGGAAACCACGAGGAACTCCTTGCCCAAAAAGGCAATTATTATACACTGTACATGACGCAGTTTGCAGGGCAGAAGACCTGAAAAAGTTCA
>CAMOYC010000059.1 GCA_946629665.1 uncultured Lachnospiraceae bacterium | reverse complement strand
CTTGCATCCGTCACCGGATCCGCCTGCTCCTGTCCTATATGAAGCTGCCTTGTTTCAAAACCCCAGTTTTTAGAATCCTTAATGTTTTTATCTGACATGTTATTTGTCTCCTTTCGTTATTTCCAGGCTTTCTAATTCCTAGTTTTTCTATAGTATATATGTGTTTACTGGGTTTGTCTAATACGAAAGAGCAATGCCTGGATATAGGTTTTACCTATAGCAGAGAGGTCCGAAGGCCCCTTTGCTTTGTGCCAGGCCCTGTTGCGCTCCATGTGCCGGGGCTAGCCGAGCCCTGATGCCCGGTTTTGCCTGGGCAATCACCATGGCGATCCTTCTTTCCACGGAAAAAAACCATGGCAGTATCAAAACCGGAATTTTCAGGGTAGTTTTGCTACCGTCACGCCTTTTTTCGCCATAACAGTTCTTCGATGAGTACAGCGCCTTGCTCCGGTTGACTTTCATGCAGAAAAAGAGACGCCAAAAGAAAAGCCGCAATTCCTGGTGGAAAAGTGGCTTTGGGTGTATAATTAAGATATGATAAACCTGATCAAAAAACCAAGAACAGAAGGGAATATAAGAAAATGAATATTACGAAGATTGTAATCACCGGTGGCCCCTGTGCCGGTAAAACCACAGCCATGAGCTGGATCCAGAATGCATTCACCCAGAAGGGTTACCGGGTTTTGTTTGTTGCGGAAACAGCGACAGAATTAATCACCGGAGGAATTGCCCCCTGGACCTGCAGGACAAACGGCGAATTCCAGAAACAGCTTGTCCAGCTGCAACAGGAGAAAGAAAAGATCTATGAGCAGGCGGCAAGTATCATGGATTGTGACAAGGTGCTGATCGTCTGCGACCGCGGGGCCCTGGATAATAAGGCCTACATGAACGACCAGGAATTTGCGGCAGTACTTGACCATCTCAGAACAAATGAGACCCTGCTCAGGGATACCTATGATGCCGTCTTCCATCTGGTAACTGCAGCAAAGGGCGCCGAGGAGTTCTACACCACAGCAAATAATACCGCGAGAACAGAGACGACAGAGGAAGCCGCCGCGCTGGATGACCAGCTGATCAATGCCTGGACCGGTCATCCTCATCTTCGCGTGATCGACAACTCCACCGATTTTGAAGAGAAAATGAAGAGGCTGATCGCAGAGATCTCCTCCTTCCTCGGGGAACCGGAACCATTGGAGATTGAACGGAAATTCCTCATCGAATACCCGGATCTTAACTGGCTGGAGTCCATGGATAACTGCCAGCGGATCGAGATCATCCAGACCTATCTTCAATCAGACCCGGATGAGGAAGTCAGGATCCGGCAAAGAGGGTTTGACGGCCACTATATCTATTTCCAGACCACCAAGCGCCGGGTGGATGACGTCAAACGGGTGGAAATTGAAAGGCGGCTGTCGGAGAAAGAGTATCTTCAGCTTCTGATGAAAGCGGATACCGGCAGACGGCAGATCCGAAAAGACCGCTATTGCCTCACCTACGAAAACCAATATTTTGAGATTGATGTGTATCCTTTCTGGAAAGACAAGGCGATCGCTGAGATCGAGCTTCGTGAAGAAAATGCTGAGATAAGATTCCCGGATGAGATTAAAGTGATCAGAGAAGTGACGGATGATGAATCCTATAAGAATGCTTCTTTGGCTAAAATATAAATATATGGAACGTGCCTGACACAGAAAGGGCCTGTCAGAACCGGGGAAGACTATTTGCGACAGCAACGAGTCTTTCCCGGCTTTGACAGGCCCTTCTGTAAATAACTTTTTCTAATATTTCTTTGCAGCTTCGATTCGAAGCAGTGCCTTCTTCAGGGCAATCTCTGCCCGAAGCAGGTCAGCTCCCCCTTTTTCCTCCAGACGCTTCTGGGCCCGGTCGCGGGCAGCTTCCGCTCTGGCAACATCAATCTGGTCAGGCCACTCTGCTGCCTCAGCGAGAATGGAAACCTTATCTTCCGTGATCTCTACGAATCCGGATAAGAGGGTTGCCTTTTTTTCTTCATCCCCGGTAGTGATCGTCATGATACCGGGGGCAATGATCTGTGTCATGGGAATGTGGCCGGCATAGACACCGACCTCTCCCTCCGTGGTATTGTATTCGACCATCTCCACATCACCGGTATAGAAGATCCCATCCGGTTCTATGACTTCCAGCCGGAATAGTTTATCAGCCATGGAATCACCTACTTATTGAATTTGGCCAGTACATCGTCAATGTTTCCTGCGTTCAGGAACATACCTTCCGGAATCTCATCGTACTTTCCTTCCAGGATCTCCTTAAAGCCCTGGATCGTCTCGGAAAGTGGCACATAACGTCCGTCTGTTCCGGTAAACTGCTCTGCCACGAAGAAAGGCTGGGACAGGAAACGCTGTACCTTACGGGCACGGGCAACGAGGAGCTTATCGTCCTCGGAAAGCTCATCCATACCAAGGATGGCAATGATATCCTGAAGTTCATTGTAGCGCTGCAGGATTTCCTGCACCCCTCGTGCTACCTGATAGTGCTCCTCTCCCACGATCTGAGGATCCAGGATACGGGAAGTGGACTCTAAGGGATCTACCGCCGGATAGATACCCATCTCAACGATCGATCTGGAAAGAACCGTGGTGGCATCCAGATGAGCAAATGTTGTTGCAGGTGCCGGGTCAGTCAGGTCATCCGCAGGCACGTAAACTGCCTGTACGGATGTGATGGATCCGTTTTTGGTGGATGTGATACGCTCCTGGAGCGCACCCATCTCGGTCTGCAGGGTCGGCTGGTAACCTACCGCGCTGGGCACCCGGCCAAGGAGGGCGGATACCTCGGATCCTGCCTGGGTGAAACGGAAAATATTATCGATGAAGAGCAGGACGTCCTTTCCGCCTTCATCTCGGAAGTTCTCGGCGATTGTCAGGCCGGTCAGGCCGACACGCATACGGGCTCCCGGCGGCTCATTCATCTGGCCGAATACCATGGCGGTCTTGGCGATAACACCGGACTCGCTCATCTCGGTATAGAGGTCATTTCCTTCACGGGTCCGCTCACCTACGCCGGTGAATACGGAATAACCGCCGTGCTCGGTTGCGATATTACGGATCAGCTCCTGGATCAATACGGTCTTGCCTACGCCGGCACCGCCGAACAGGCCGATCTTTCCACCCTTCTGGTAAGGGCAGAGAAGGTCAACGACCTTGATCCCTGTCTCCAGAATCTCCGTCTCTGTGGATTGCTCCGCGAATGTCGGAGCCTTGCGATGTATAGGATTGCGCTTTACGCCTGTCGGCGCCGGCTTGTTGTCAATCGGCTCCCCCAGAACGTTGAAAATACGTCCGAGAGTAGCTTCTCCTACCGGTACGGAGATAGGTCCTCCGGTAGCAACAGCATCCATGCCCCGCACCAGCCCGTCTGTGGGCCCCATGGCGATACATCTGACAATGTCATCCCCAAGGTGCTGCGCAACCTCGGCAACCAGTCTGGTTCCGTCCTGTCTGGTGATCTCCACGGCATCATTGATCTCCGGGAGAACACCTTCACCAAATTTGATATCGAGAACGGCACTGATAACCTGGGTAATCTTACCTATGTTCTGTGCTGCCATCTGTTTACTCCTTACTAAATGATATGTAATAAGAACAGTACATTTTCTATAAAATGTACGGCTCAGGCTGTCTTGAAACGATTCTTCTTAATTCAAAGCTTCCGCTCCTGATATGATCTCAGTCAGTTCCTGGGTGATCGCGCCCTGTCTTGCCCGGTTGTAGGCGAGGGACAGTTTGGCGATCATCTCCTCCGCATTGCTCGTTGCAGAGTCCATGGCCTGCATTCTGGCACCGTTTTCAGAGGCGATCGCCTCGATAAAGGCACCGTAGATAATACTGTTGATGTATTTCGGAACAAGCATCTCCAGCGCTTCCTCCGCCTCCGGCTCAAAGTTCATGGGGGCGAACTTCCTGTGGGTCCCTGCCGGATCTGCCCCGTTCCGGGCAGAAGCAGTTTCAGCCTCTTCGGCTCCGGTCCCGTTGCTTTCTTCCGGACTAATGGGAAGAAGTTTCAGCAGCCGGGGGTCATGGACCACCGTATTCTTGAAGTAGGTGTAGGCAATGTAGATCTCCCCCACCTCTCCGGCACGGTAGGCTTCAAGCACTTTCTTGCCGATCTCTGCCGCATCCGCAAACAGGGGTTCATCAATGATCTCGGAATCATCTTCGAGCACCTGGTAACTTCTGTGCGTGAGGGCTTCAATGCCCTTGCGGCCAATTCCGTAGATAACGATATCCTCCCGGTTCAGTCCGGAATCCGCCAGCATGCGGACTACGTTATTGTTGTAGCCACCTGCAAGGCCCCGGTTGGAGGTGATCACGATCACGGCCTTTTTGGAAGATCCGTTATCTTTCAGATAGATGTGGTCAACTCCCCCGGACTGGGACAGGATGGACTGGATCGTGTCATACATTTTCTCGAAATACGGTTTGGAGCTCTCGGCGCGGGCTCTGGCTCTCTGGAGCTTGACGGTGGAAACCAGCTTCATGGCTTTCGTGATCTGCTGAGTACTCTGGACGCTCTCACGGCGCCGCTTAATATCTCTCATTGATGCCATAGTGGTCAGCCCTCCTTAAAACTGGGCTTTGAACTGCGTGATTGCCTCCTGGATCAGAGCATCCGTCTCATCACTGATTTCCTTGGAATCACGGATATTCTTGTAGATCTCCGGGAACTTGGTATCAATAAAGTCAAGCAGACGCTCCTCGAACTCCAGGATACGGTCTGTCGGCACATCCAGAAGATACTTTTTGGTCACCGCATAGATCGTGATTACCTGCTTCTCTACCGGAAGCGGCTTGTACTGAGGCTGCTTGAGCACCTCGCGGATACGCTCGCCCTGATCCAGACGCTGTCTGGTATCATCATCCAGCTCAGAACCGAACTGGGCAAAAGCTGCCAGCTCACGGTACTGGGCAAGCTCGGTACGGATCGGTCCGGCGATCTTCTTCATCGCCTTGATCTGGGCGGATCCTCCTACACGGGATACCGAAAGGCCGGCGTTGATCGCCGGGCGGAAGCCCGCGTTGAACATCTCGGTCTCCAGGTAGATCTGGCCGTCCGTGATGGAGATCACATTGGTCGGAATGTAGGCCGACACGTCGCCTGCCTGGGTTTCAATGATCGGGAGCGCTGTCAGGGATCCGCCGCCTAAGTCCTCGGACAGGCGGGATGCCCGCTCCAGCAATCTGGAATGCAGATAGAATACGTCTCCCGGGAACGCCTCACGTCCCGGCGGACGGCGAAGCAGCAGAGACAGGGTACGGTAAGCTACCGCGTGCTTGGACAGGTCGTCGTAGATGACCAGAACGTCCTCGCCCCTCTCCATCCATTCTTCTCCGATCGCGCAGCCGGCATAAGGCGCAATGTACTGCAGCGGAGCCAGTTCACTGGCAGTCGCTGCGACGATGGTGGTATACTCCATTGCGCCGTAGGCTGTCAGAGTCTTTACAATATTCGCTACTGTGGAAGCTTTCTGGCCGATCGCAACATAGATACAGTGCATGTTCTGGCCTTTCTGGTTGATGATGGTATCCACAGCGATGGCGGTCTTTCCGGTCTGGCGGTCGCCGATGATCAGCTCACGCTGGCCTCGGCCGATCGGGACCATGGAATCGATCGCCTTAATACCGGTCTGTACCGGTGTATCTACGCTCTTACGCTCGATTACGCCGTGCGCAACACGCTCGATCGGACGGAACGTATCTGTATGGATTGGTCCTTTTTCGTCGATGGGCTGGCCCAGGGCATTCACCACGCGGCCGGTCATAGCGTCGCCTACCGGCACCTCAACCACTCTTCCGGTGGTCTTTACGGTGTCACCCTCGCTAATATTCTTATGGTCACCGAGCAGAACCGCTCCGACATTGTCTTCCTCAAGGTTCATGACCATGCCGAACACTTCGCCCGGGAACTCAAGAAGCTCACCCTGCATCGCCTTTTCCAGACCATGAACACGCGCGATGCCGTCCGCCACCTGGATGACGGTGCCGACCTCGGAGGTCTCCAGCTTCGCCGCATATTTTTTAATCTGTTCTTTAATGACAGAACTGATCTCTTCCGGTCTTAAATTCATAGAGCTTCGTTCACCTTCTTCCTTTACACTTTCATGTCAGACAGCTGTCTGGTGAGCCGGTCAAGCTGACTCTTCAGGCTGCTGTCCATGACCCGGTCCTCGATGCGGATGATCATACCGCCAAGAAGGCCCGGATCCACTGTATAATTCGTCTCGAATGTATTGTATCCCGTGGTCGCAAGAAGACGGTCCGTCAGCCTCTTTTTCTGGGCATCGGTCAGCGGGGCTGCACTTGTCACGCTGGCGCTGCCGATCCCCTTATGCTCCTTCACGCGATGAAGAAAATGCGCGAAGATCGCCGGGATATCATTATACCGGTCCTTTTCCACGATAATGCGCAGGAATCCGACGCTCTCGTCGGAAACGCGGCCCTTAAATACATTGTCTATGACGGAAAGTTTCTCTTCCTTAATTACCTCCGGGTGATTCAGAAGCTTTAAAAGCTCCTCATTTTCCTGAAATGACCGGTCGAGAGCCTGAATCTCTTCATAGAGTTCATCCACCTTATTCTCCTCGAGGGCCAGATCAAACAATGCGTCCCCGTAGGTGGTGCTCACTAGCTTAGCCATGTCTCTTCACCCATTTCCTTTATCGTCTGCTCAAACAGGTCGTTTTGCATGGCCTGGTCCACGGAAGACCCGATGATCTTCTCGGACATGAGTGCCGCCACGGAGATGATCTCCTGCTTCACTTCATCCCTGACGCGGACTTTCTCAAGCTCCGCCTCACCATGGGCAGCAGATACAATCCTGGCTGCCTCCTCCCGGGCATCCTGGATGATCTCCTCCTCCCGGGCCAGGGCTTTCCGGCGTGCCTCAGAGAGGATCTGCTCCGCCTGTCTGTCGATTTCTTTTAACTTTTTATCGTATTCTTCCTTGAAGGCGAGGGCCTCATCGCGGGCGCTCGCTGCCTCCTTCTGCTCCCTCGCGATCCGTTCCTTACGATCATTTAAGATCTTTCTGACCGGGTCAAGCAGAAGGTAGCTGCCCAGCACGAATAGCAGGAACACCGCCAGCATCTGAAACAGAAGCTGGAAGGCAAGCTGCGGATCAAGGCCGAAAATACGATTATCATATTGCAGTGCCGTCAGTAACACTATGTGGCCTCCTTTCGATCAAGTCGATTGTTCCGAGGAATCCGCGTATGTTACATAAACTTGGATAACATGGGGTTCGCGTACAGTAAGATCAGGGCTACTACCAGGCCATAGAGACCGGTTGTCTCGGCAACGGCCTGTCCTAAAAGCATGGTGGAAGTGATATCTCCTCTTGCGCCCGGATTGCGTCCTACTGCGGATGCACCGTAGCCGGCTGCGATTCCCTGGCCGACACCGGGGCCGATACCTGCGATAACTGCGAGGCCTGCACCAATACAGGAGCATGCTGCGATCAAAGCTGCGTTAGTAATCTGTGTCATAATAATATTCCTCCTTGAAAATGTTGGTTTTCATTCCTATAAAATGTATCGTCAGATTCATAATTCCCTTGATCAATCCGGATACTTGTCAGTGACAAAAGTCATTGTCAGCATTCCGAAGACGTAAGTCTGGATTGCCCCGGAAAAAAGATCAAAATATCCGTGCAGGGCTGCCGGAATACCAATCTTGGCAAACCAGGGCATTAAGGCATACCACAACCCCAGCATGATCGTTCCGGATAGAACATTACCGAAAAGACGCAGTGACATGGAGACCGGAGTCGCAAATTCACTGATCACGTTGACCGGGAAAAAGATTGGGAATGGCTCAAACAGGTCCTTGACGAACGCAATCCCGTTATAACGGATCCATGCGTATTCGATCAGGAAAAATGTAATGAGAGCCATGGCGAATGTTGTTGCAAAGTCTGCCGTCGGCGGACGCAGCCCAAACAACCCGGACGTGTTGGAGAATATGATGAAGATCATCAGCATCTCAACATAGTTCCGGTACTTTGGTGCATGTTTTCCCATGCTGCCTTCCACCATGCCATCCAGGAACTCCACCAAAAGTTCCGCGATATTCTGCAGAGTATTCGGTTCATCGTAGTCCTTCATGATCTCATGCCTCAGGATCAGACATAAAACCAGGATCGCCAGACATACGATCACCGTACAGACCATGGTGGTATTGATGGATACCGTCGTTCCAAACAGAGGAAACTCCAGGTAACTGTGAATGAAAAAATCCACATCACCGCCGCCATCCAGCAATAATCTTCCTGCCAGGCCGGCTGCTCCGTTTCCCATACTTTCACCTTCCTTTCTTTCTTAGTTTTCCAGTTATATAAACGTTGGTGTACATATGCAGATAAGCTGATATCTTCAACCCCATGATCCCAATGATCACTGCCGGGAAATTAAAGATTGCAAACTTCATCCCCACAAACGCTGCACCAAGCATAACTATCGCTCTGATAATGCTCCGCAGAGTCATGGCCCTGCGGGCTCTTACCGGATCCATATCGACACATTCGTCGATTCCCCGGTACATGCTGATACTCAGGCCGATCGCAACTGCGGTACCCAGGATCAGGCCCAGGGTATACTCCAGTCTCTCCGGCACGAAGATCAGGCCGATTCCTTCAAAGATCAGGCTGTAGACCAGGCAGCCTGCGATCAGATCGACAAGGGTCTCTTCCATATTATGAGCCCTGGCCAGATATTGTTCCTGAACTTTTTTACGCAGGCCCATGTTTCCCTCCTTGAAAAAAATGGACAGTCTCCCTTCAGATCATTTTCTGGTGTACCTTTTCACCAGCTTCCAGACTGACCGGAAACCGGCCAGAATGCCCAGGACCAGCAGGATCGGAAATAAGGCCGGGATCCCCAGCCGGTCTGCCAGGAACCTGCCCAGAAAAAGGCACAGGAAAATACAGGTGAGCATAGTGATCCCCAATTGGAGTACCAGAGCAAATGTGCGCACCACCTGTCGATTCTCCCTCTGTCTTTTTTCTTTCCTTTCCTGCGATGCCGTCATGTCAGTCCTTTTTCCATACAAATCCAGTAAACAAATCCAGCAAATACTCAACTCGGGAACACTTCCGTGATCAGCCGGTCTGCCACGGTCTCAATCAGCGGTTCCATGATCCCTACAAGATTCTCATAGCTTTCCTCGGTTTCCTCCACCTTCGGGGGTTCCGCCATGATCTTCTCGAAAAACTCCACAAAAGTGCCGACATACATGCAGGAAGATACCGATTCAAAGGTATTCTTCAGCTGCTCCTGGATCTCCGGCGTCATCGTCAGGATCAGGTCAGCATCAAGGTCTTCCTCTGTAAACTGCGAGGACCTGGTCTTCCGGAGCGGATAACCATGTTCCAGCAAAACAGAAGCCGCGATCGGGGACACCGGCTCTTCAAAGAGAACGATCAGTCCCCGGGACTGCACGTCAATATTCTCCACTTTTCTCCGCAGGAGCGTCTGATATAATATGGATTCTGCCATAAAACTCGGCCCGATATTTTTTTCTCCGACAATCACAAGCTTGTGATTCCGTTCCGCATCGGTGCGGATTTCCTTTTCATGATCCACCATTAATCCTCCTGTAAACTGATCAGATGATATCCGGCAGCCTTAAGCATACGATTCATGATGGCATTGCCAAGCCCCTCCTCAAAGAAGCTTTCCGAGTAGATATAATCGCATTCCATGGAATCGAACTCTCTCAGGATCC
Source organism: uncultured Lachnospiraceae bacterium (assembly GCA_946629665.1). Lineage (GTDB taxonomy): Bacteria > Bacillota > Clostridia > Lachnospirales > Lachnospiraceae > Anaerobutyricum. The sequence goes on along the minus strand of CAMOYC010000059.1, from coordinate 2,373 downwards.
GATACAGGGATGCTGCCACGGTCTCCGGATGATCTCTGCTTCCGATACTTCTGCACAGAGGGCCTTCTACCAGGATCGTCCCGGTCTGGTCAGGGTCTGACATGGCAAATGTTTTCCCTTCTCTGGGATTATTGCCATGGTAGCTGCCGATCGTCTCATCGGTAGCGATCACACCTACCTTGTAGCCCATCTGGATCTTCTCTTTTACCAGACTGTTGATCTTATCTCTCACAGCCTCCCTGCTTCCTTCGATCAGGGTCAGTTCCCCCTTGGGGGCGTAATGCCGGTACTTCATGCCGGGTGCCTTGGCAATGATATCCTCTTTTTCCGGTTCCCGGCTGACGATTGCGGGATCGATCCCCACCGGTCCGATCGCCTGGCTGAGCATCGCCCGAGATATAAAGCCGGGACGCAGGATAATTGGTTTTTCTCCTGTCAGATCTATTATTGTCGATTCGATACCAATATCCACCGGCCCTCCATCCAGGATCATGGGGATCCGTCCGTTCATATCCTCATAGACATGCTCCGCCATGGTAGGGGAAGGGCGCCCGGATGTATTCGCGCTGGGAGCGGCAATGACCCGGCCGCTCTCCCGGATAAAAGCCCGGGCAACGGGATGAGAGGGCATGCGGATCGCCACCGTCGGCAAGCCGCCCGTCGTCCCGTCGGGAACATATGCTTTCTTCCATAGTATGATCGTAAGAGGCCCGGGCCAGAATTCTTTCATCAGGATCCTGGCAGTTTCCGGAACTTCTTTTGCGATATTATAAACCTGGCTGACATCACTGATATGGATGATCAGCGGATTGTCAGAAGGTCTTCCTTTCGCCTTGTAGATTTTGGCTGCAGCTTCTGCATTCAGCGCATCCGCTCCCAGCCCATACACTGTCTCCGTGGGAAAAGCTACCAATCCTCCTTCCCGGATGATCCGGCCGGCTTCCCTAAGTGCATGCTTTCTCTCTCCTGCATTAAGACGCTCCATCCTGATCCAATTTGTATTCATCAAAAATCACCTCATGTTTCCACGTCAGGGCGCAGACTTCCCTTTGTAAGGGAGACCTGTCACAGGGGGACTTCTCCCTTAGGCATAGTTAGGTCTATCATACCATGTTTAAAAATAGAAGTCAAAATGGAAGAGGCCTGTCTGGCCTGGGGGAGCAATCTGTAAGAAATTGTTTACATATTCCTCTCTTTACTTTCCGGTCCTGATGCCGTATACTTTAGAAAACATTTTTTTATGAGGATGTGATAGCTTGAAGATAGAAAAAATAAATGAAAACCAGATTCGGGCCATACTCTCCAGTGAGGACCTGCATGCCCGCAATCTGAATATAAAGGAGCTGGCCTACGGCTCACCGGGCGCCCGGAAACTTTTTACCGACCTCATGAAGAAGGCAAAGGAGGAAGTAGGTTTTGACACGGAGAATCTTCCGCTGATGATCGAAGCCATCCCTCTGCCTGATGATTGTCTTGTGATGGTCGTCACCAAAGTGGCGGAACCGGAAGAACTGGACACCCGTTTCTCCAGATTCTCCAGCAGTCCCGAAGAAGTCGCGGAAAAGTCCGGCGACCGCTATAAGGACCTTGATTCCATCATGGATAACCTGGAGGATATCATGGCAGGCGGTTTCGGTTCCAGCAAGGCCGGCCATGCAGGCACGGGTTCCGGCGGGACCGGTTCGGACAATGTCTGGAAGATCAAGGATGAGGACTCTTACGATGAGTTGTATTCCGATGATTCAGAGAGAGCTTTTGATCATCTTTCCGACGACCCTTCTGAAACGGATGAGGAAGTATATGAAGGCGAATTTGATCTCGAAGCTGAGGAGGATCTGACCAATCCCTTCCTGGAGGATGACCAGGACCTTCCTTTCCCTTCCGATCCGGAAGATGATCTTCCCATGCACGAAGAAGTCAGGGAAAAGGAGATCCCTCTCCATGATCTGATGTCTTTCCTGAAGGCGGAGATCCAGGCCCGGAAGGAGGCTGACCGGAAAGGAACCGGTCAGGACCGGCCGGTGTCGAACCGGAAGCGGGAAACTGCCCTCTATTCCTTCGCCAGCCTGGACCAGGTGATCGCTTACGCGAACTTTGTCAGTCCTTTTTATCGCGGAGACAGTTATCTTTACAAGACGTCGGATGGCGACCGTTACCTGCTGCTTTTGACAGAGGACGGCATAGCTGATCTGAATCTTTTCTACCGGGCCTGCAATATCGCAGCTGATTTCGGCGTAAAGATGCCTGTGCACTATGGTACTCCGGCCTACCTGAAAGAGCATTGCGCTCTGCTCCTTCCCGACCAGGCTCTGGAGAAGCTGAAAGGGTTTTAAACGGGGCTGCTGCACTGAATAATATAGTTACTGCCAGGAT
>CAMOYC010000058.1 GCA_946629665.1 uncultured Lachnospiraceae bacterium | reverse complement strand
ATCATGATCGACGGTACGGGAATGTGCGGCGGCTGCCGTGTAACCGTTGGTGGAGAGACCAAATTTGCTTGCGTTGACGGACCGGACTTTGACGGCTTCCTGGTTGACTTTGATGAGTGCATGACCAGACAGGGCCTGTTTAAAGAGGAAGAGCATCAGTGCAGAATCGGGATCGGAGGTGCAAAGTAATGGCAAAGAAGAATATGAGTCCGACTAAGGTTCCCATGCCGGAACAGGCGCCGGATGTCAGGAATAAAAACTTTAACGAGGTTGCTTTAGGCTACACCGCAGAGATGGCCATGGAAGAGGCAACCAGATGTTTAAATTGTAAAAACAGCCCCTGTGTGAGTGGCTGTCCGGTCAATGTACCGATTCCGCAGTTCATCGCCAAGGTGGCAGAAGGTGAGTTTGAGGAAGCTTATCAGATCATCACCAGCGAGAACGCGCTTCCGGCTATCTGTGGTCGTGTATGTCCTCAGGAGAACCAGTGCGAGGGCAAATGTGTCCGTGGTATCAAGGGAGAACCTGTGGGTATCGGCCGTATGGAGCGTTTCGTAGCGGACTATCATATGGCGAATGCACCGGAAGTAACACCGGTGACAGAGAAGAACGGAAAGAAAGTTGCCGTAGTCGGATCCGGTCCTTCCGGAATCACCTGCGCCGGTGAACTGATCAAGAAGGGTTATGACGTGACCGTATTTGAAGCCTTGCACAAGCCGGGCGGAGTACTTTCCTACGGAATCCCCGAGTTCCGTCTGCCCAAGGATTTAGTTGCAAGAGAGATCAAGTCCGTTGAGGATCTTGGTGTAGATATTGAGACGAATGTGATCGTAGGACGTTCCATCACGATCGATGAGCTGATGGAAGAGGGCTATGAGGCAGTATTTGTGGGAAGCGGTGCCGGCCTGCCCCGTTTCCTGAACATCCCGGGCGAGAACCTGCTTGGCGTTTATTCCGCCAATGAGTTCCTGACCCGTGTTAACCTGATGAAGGGTTACAAGTTTCCTGATGTACCGACTCCTGTTAAGATCGGCAAGAGAGTTGCTGTAGTCGGTGCCGGAAATGTTGCCATGGATGCAGCAAGAACCGCTAAGCGTCTTGGCGCTGAGGAAGTATATATCGTTTATCGTAGAAGTGAAGAGGAAGCTCCGGCCAGACTGGAAGAGCTTCATCATGCCAAGGAAGAGGGAATTATCTTCCGTTTCCTGAATAACCCTGCGGCAATCCTGGATGATGGAAACGGCTGGGTGAAAGGCATGGAGATCGTGAAGCAGGAGCTCGGTGAGCCGGATGCTTCCGGCAGACGCCGTCCGGTGCCGATCGAAGGTTCCAACTATACCATCGATGTGGAGACTGTTGTCATCGCGATCGGTCAGAGCCCGAATCCGCTGATCCGTCAGACCACACCGGGACTGGATACCCAGAGATGGGGCGGGATCATCGTCAATGAAGAAACGATGGAATCTTCCAAGCATAATGTCTATGCAGGTGGAGATACCGTGACAGGTGCGGCAACTGTAATTCTAGCCATGGGTGCAGGTAAGAAGGCTGCAGCGGCAATCGATGCCAGACTTTCCGGCAAAGAAGAGGAATAAGAGAATATTCCCCTACCAGAGAACAGATAAACTGATTGATACTGCCGGCCTTTTTGGCCGGCAGTTGTTACTTATTTAAGTGGCATTTTATTAGCATATAATGGCAAAAAAACGAAAGACGAAAATAAATAAATGGCTTAAAAAAACCTTTAATAAATGGAAAAGGACCTGGAAGAAAAACTGGAAGAAAACCTGGAATAATATATGGAAGACGATCCGGGGAAAGAAGAAAAGAAGATCAAAGAAAAGGGCTGAAGAACAAAGAATCTATTATCTGAAGATTTTTGTCTCAGTCTCTGCGGTCCTGCTGTTCATTTTCTTCCTTCACAGTGTCTTTAACAGGGACAGCAACAGCATCAGGCGGCCGAAGATACACAAAGATTATCTCACCGTAAACCCCTACAGCAGAAGCGGGATTTCTTTGAAAAAAGTAAATGGGATCGTGGTCCATTATGTGGCGAACCCCGGAAGCAGTGCCCGGGAAAACCGGGATTATTTTGAGGGGCTTAAGGATACCCACGAAACCAAGGCCAGCAGTCATTACATTGTCGGGCTGAAGGGAGAGATCTACCAATGTATCCCGGAGGATGAGATCGCCTATGCATCCAACAGCCGGAATAAGGATACCATTTCGATCGAATGCTGCCATCCGGATTCGGATGGGAAGTTTAGCGAGAAAACCTATGAATCCCTGCTTCAGCTTACCGCCTGGCTATGCGACCGCTATAGTCTGGATGAGAAGGATGTGATCCGTCACTATGATGTGACAGGAAAGCTTTGTCCGGTCTACTATGTGAAGCATGAGGATGCCTGGGAGGATTTCCGGAAGGATGTGAAGGCCCGTCTGCAGTAAAACAGGGCGGTTTCTTAATTATTTTTTTAATTTAGTGTTAAAAAATATTGATAATCAATAAAAAATAAGATATCATATTAAATTGTGTACGTGTATTTTTTTGCATGTCATAAAAATAAATATTTCATTGAGAATATTTCAGGGAGGCGTAAGATACCATGAACTTTAAAGTCGGTGTGATCCGCGGCGATGGGATTGGCCCGGAGATCGTTGCGCAGGCACAGAAGATTCTTGACAAAATTGCCGTAAAATATGGTGCAGAGTTTGAGTATACCGAGATTCTGCTTGGTGGAGCATCCATCGATGCGACCGGAGAGCCGCTTACAAAGGAAGCTCTCGAGACAGCGGGCAGCTGTGATGCCGTGCTGATGGGGTCAATCGGAGGAAACACGACCACATCACCCTGGTATAAACTCCCGGCTCACCTTCGCCCCGAGGCAGGACTCCTGGCGATCCGCAAAGGCCTTGGCCTATTTGCCAACATGCGCCCGGCTTATCTTTATGAGGAACTTCGTGATGCGTGCCCACTGCGCGAGGACATTATCGGAACCGGTTTTGACCTGGTTGTCATGCGTGAGCTGACAGGCGGTCTTTACTTTGGCGAAAGAGAGACTTACGAAGAAAATGGTATTACCAAAGCCAAAGATACCCTGACCTACGGTGAGGATGAGATCCGACGGATTGCGATCCGCGGTTTTGATATCGCCATGAAGAGAAGAAAGAAAGTAACCAGTGTGGATAAAGCCAACGTGCTGGATTCTTCCAGACTCTGGAGAAAGGTTGTCAACGAAGTGGCAAAGGATTATCCGGAAGTCGAATATGAGCACATGCTGGTTGATAATTGCGCGATGCAGCTGGTTCGGGATCCCAAGCAGTTTGACGTGATCCTGACCGAGAATATGTTCGGTGACATTTTATCCGATGAGGCGAGCATGGTGACAGGTTCCATCGGAATGCTGTCCTCAGCAAGTCTGAGAGAGGATTCCTTCGGACTCTATGAGCCCAGCCACGGATCCGCGCCGGATATTGCCGGACAGGATATCGCCAACCCGATCGCTACGATCCTTTCCGCTTCCATGATGCTGCGCTATTCCTTCAATATGGATGAGGCGGCAGATGCGGTGGATGCAGCGGTAAAGAAAGTACTTGAGGACGGCTACCGTACAGTAGATATCATGTCCGAGGGTATGAAGCAGGTTGGTACCATAGAGATGGGCGACCTCATCGCAGAGCGCATATAAATATTTGAAAATACAGATGGTTGATAAAAGACCGGATTAAATGTTTAGAAAAGGATATTTGGAGGATAATGATGAAGAGTGATAATGTGAAAAAAGGGATGCAGCAGGCGCCCCACCGTTCTTTATTTAACGCATTAGGATACACCAGGGAAGAGATGGAGAGACCTCTTGTAGGTATCGTTTGTTCCTACAATGAGATCGTTCCGGGCCATATGAACCTGGACAAGATCACGGAAGCTGTCAAGCTCGGTGTTGCCATGGCAGGCGGAACTCCGGTTGTCTTCCCTGCAATTGCAGTTTGTGACGGTATTGCCATGGGTCATATCGGCATGAAGTATTCTCTGGTAACCAGAGAGCTGATCGCTGACTCTACTGAGTGTATGGCAAAGGCACATCAGTTTGATGCCCTTGTCATGATCCCGAACTGTGACAAGAACGTGCCTGGCCTTCTGATGGCTGCAGCCCGCGTGAACGTTCCTACCGTATTCGTCAGCGGCGGCCCTATGCTGGCAGGTCATGTGGACGGACAGAAGAGAAGTCTTTCTTCCATGTTCGAGGCAGTTGGTGCCTATGAGGCAGGCAAGATGACCGCGGAGAAGGTAGAAGAGTTCGTAAACAATGTATGTCCTACCTGCGGTTCCTGCTCCGGCATGTACACTGCCAACTCCATGAACTGTATGACAGAGGTTCTGGGTCTGGGACTTCGCGGAAACGGAACGATCCCGGCTGTTTATTCCGAGAGGATCCGTCTTGCCAAGCATGCCGGCATGAAGGTTATGGAGATGCTCGAGAAGAATATCCGTCCTTCCGATATCATGACCAAAGAGGCATTTATGAACTGCCTGACCGTCGATATGGCGCTCGGATGTTCCACCAACACCATGCTCCACCTTCCGGCGATCGCTCATGAGGCAGGCGTTGACCTGAATATGGAGATTGCCAACGAAGTGAGCAAGCGGACACCGAACTTATGCCATCTGGCACCTGCCGGGCCGACCTACATGGAGGACCTCAATGAGGCAGGCGGTGTTTACGCGGTTATGAATGAGCTGTCCAAGAAGGGCCTGCTCTATGAAGATCAGATCACGGTTACCGGCCAGACAGTCGGTGAGAATATCAAGAATGTAGTAAACCGTAATCCGGAAGTGATTCGTCCGATCGATAATCCTTATATGGCACAGGGCGGTATCGCTGTTCTCAAAGGAAATATTGCTCCGGATACCGGTATCGTAAAACAGTCCGCAGTGGTACCTGAGATGATGGTACATGAAGGACCGGCCAGAGTATTTGATTGTGAGGAAGATGCGATCGCAGCCATCAAGGGCGGCAAGATCGTGGCTGGTGACGTGGTTGTCATCCGCTACGAGGGACCGAAGGGCGGCCCCGGCATGCGTGAGATGCTGAATCCGACTTCCGCGATTGCCGGCATGGGTCTGGGTTCTTCCGTAGCCCTGATCACAGATGGCCGTTTCTCCGGCGCATCCCGTGGAGCATCCATCGGCCATGTTTCTCCTGAGGCAGCTGTCGGTGGTCCGATCGCTCTGATCGAGGAAGGCGATATCATCAAGATCGATATTCCGAACAACTCCCTGAATGTGGATGTCAGTGATGAGGAATTAGAGGCGAGAAGAGCAAAATGGCAGCCTAGAGAGCCTAAGGTGAATGAAGGCTACCTGGTGAGATATGCAGCCCTGGTTACATCCGGAAACCGCGGTGCGGTCCTTGACGTAAACCAGATCAGCAAGTAATCACTTTGAAGGAGAAGATAGAATGAAACAGATGTTAAATGGTTCTGAGATCGTTGTTGAATGCCTGAAAGAGCAGGGAGTCGATACCGTATTCGGTTATCCCGGCGGAGCGATCTTAAACATTTATGATGAATTATACAAACACTCAGATGAGATCAATCATTTTCTTACTTCCCACGAGCAGGGTGCATCCCATGCTGCTGACGGCTATGCCAGGGCAACCGGGAAAGTAGGAGTCTGCATGGCAACTTCAGGCCCTGGGGCAACCAACCTGGTAACTGGTCTGGCGACTGCTTACATGGATTCCATCCCTGTGGTAGCGATTACTGCCAATGTTGGCGTGAGCCTGCTGGGTAAGGATTCTTTCCAGGAGATCGATATCAAGGGTGTGACCATGCCGATCACCAAACATAACTATATCGTAAAGGATGTCGAGGTGCTGGCTGAGACGATCCGGGATGCTTTCTATATCGCTAACTCCGGCCGTAAGGGTCCCGTTCTTGTGGATATCACAAAGGATGTCACCGCGGCAGAGACGGTTTTTGAAAGTGAAGAGCCGCGTCATATCCATGCCATCTGCGATTCCATCCAGGAAAAGGATATCAAGGATGCGATCCAGGCGATCGAGGAATCCTCAAAGCCTTTCATCCTCCTGGGCGGCGGATGTACTTTATCCGATGCCAGCAAAGAGGTGAGAGAGTTTGTAGACAAGGTGGATGCTCCGGTCTGTGATACCCTTATGGGTAAAGGCGTATTCCCGGGAACAGATGACCGTTATACAGGCATGATCGGCATGCACGGAACCAAGGCTTCCAATATCGGTGTCTCAAATGCGGACCTGCTGATCGCCATCGGCTGCCGCTTCAGTGACCGTGTTTACGGCAATGCGGATACCTTCGCAAAGAATGCAAAGATCATCCACATTGATATTGACCCTGCAGAGATCAACAAGAACATCCCGGTGGATATTTCCATCGTCGGGGATGTGAAGGCTGTCATGACCATCATGAACCGCCGCTTTGAGAAGCAGGATCACACTGCCTGGGTTGAGAAAGTAAAAGGCTATAAGGAGAAATATCCTCTGACCTATCAGAAGGGACGCCTGGCAGGGCCTGCAGTTGTGGAAAAGATCTATGAGATGACCGGCGGAGAAGCGATCATCACTACGGAAGTAGGTCAGCACCAGATGTGGGCTGCCCAGTTCTACAAATATCCGGAACCTCATCGTTTCCTGACTTCCGGTGGACTGGGTACCATGGGTTACGGTCTTGGCGCTTCCATTGGAGCCAAGGTCGGCTGCCCGGATAAAGTGGTTGTGAACATCGCCGGAGACGGCTGCTTCCGTATGAATATGAATGAGATCGCTACCGCGACAAGGTCCGAGGTTCCGATCATCCAGGTTGTGATCGATAACCACGTGCTGGGTATGGTCCGTCAGTGGCAGGATCTGTTCTACGGACAGAGATATTCCCACACCACCCTCCGCGATAAAGTGGATTTCGTGAAGGTGGCGGAAGCGATGGGATGCAGAGCGAAGAGAGTAACTACGATCGAGGAGTTCGAGGATGCTTTTAAAGAAGCATTAGGTGCCGGCGAGCCTTTCCTGATCGACTGTATTATCGACAGCGATGAGAAGGTATGGCCGATGGTAGCACCCGGCGGATCGATCAGCGATGCATTTTCTCAGGAAGACCTGTAAGGAAGACAAGATACATCATAGAGATAGAGAACAGATACAAGAAAAAGGAGTAGAACACTATGTTTCAGTATAAATGCCTGAATCCCATCTCTGAGAGCGGATTGGCACGTTTTAGCAAGCATTTCCAGGAAACCGATGACTTAAGGGCAGCAGATGCAATCCTGGTCCGCAGCGCAAAGATGCACGATATGTTGGATCTCGACAAGCTGCTGGCCGTTGCAAGAGCCGGTGCGGGTGTCAATAACATTCCGATCGATGCCTATACAGAGAAAGGTATTGCCGTTTTCAATACACCCGGAGCTAACGCCAACGGTGTGAAGGAGCTGGTGATCGCCGGTATGCTCATGGCATCCAGAGACCTTTTAGGCGGTAACCACTGGGTGGAAGAAAATGAAGAGGATGAGAATATCACCAAGGATATGGAGAAAGCGAAAAAAGCTTTTGCCGGCACAGAGATCAAGGGCAAGAAACTTGGCGTGATCGGCCTTGGTGCGATCGGCGTTCTGGTGTCCAATGCAGCCCTGAATCTGGGTATGGATGTTTATGGATATGATCCTTTCCTTTCCCTGAAATCTGCATGGAACCTGGCGAGGGCCGTCCATCGTTCCAAGACTCTGGACGAGATCTTTGAAAAATGTGATTACATCACCATTCATGTGCCTTTGACCAAAGATACCGTAAACATGATCGATGCAGATGGCATCGCTAAGATGAAAGAGCATGCGGTAATCCTCAATTTTGCGAGAAACGGTCTTGTGGATGAGGATGCTGTACTGGAAGCTCTGGCGACTGACAAATTGGGACACTATGTAACAGACTTCCCGACTCCGAAGGTTGCAGGCGTTCCCAAAGTGATCGCTTTCCCGCATCTCGGAGCTTCTACGGAAGAATCCGAAGAGAACTGTGCCCAGATGGCAGTGGAACAGCTGATGGATTATCTGGAGAATGGAAATATCACCAACGCAGTCAACTTTCCTTACACTGACATGGGTGTTTGCCAGACTGCAGGCCGTATCTCCATCATTCATAGAAACATCCCCAACATGCTTACCCAGTTTACCGGGGCTTTCTCCCGGGACGGTATCAATATCACTGAGATGAGCAATAAGACAAAAGGGGCTTACTCCTATGCGATGTTTGACCTTGATTCGGTGATTGATGACGATGCAGTGAAAGACATTGAAAATATTGAAGGAGTACTGAAGGTCCGCGTGATCAAATAAGTCATTTTTTTGAAAGAAGGACAGAACTATGGATAAAAAATTAAAAGTCGGAATTCTCGGCGGAACAGGCATGGTAGGACAGAGATTTATCTCCCTGCTGGAAAACCACCCCTGGTATGAGGTTACTGTGATCGCAGCCAGCCCCAGGTCTGCCGGTAAAACCTATGAGGAAGCCGTGGGCGGAAGATGGAAAATGGATAATCCCATCCCGGAAGCGGTAAAGAATATCGTAGTAAAAAATGTAAATGAAGTGGAAGCCGTGGCAGCGGATGTTGATTTTGTTTTCAGCGCTGTTGATATGTCCAAGGACCAGATCCGTGCGATCGAGGAAGCCTACGCTAAAACAGAGACTCCGGTCGTATCCAACAACAGCGCACACCGCTGGACTCCGGATGTGCCGATGGTTGTTCCGGAGCTGAATCCGGAGCATTTTGAGGTCATCGATGCGCAGAAGAAGAGACTGGGAACCACAAGAGGCTTTGTGGCAGTAAAACCCAATTGCTCCATCCAGAGCTATGCGCCGGCTCTTTACGCGTTAAAAGAGTTCGGCCCGAAAGAAGTGGTAGCTACAACCTATCAGGCGATCTCCGGTGCCGGAAAGACCTTTAAGGACTGGCCCGAGATGGTTGGCAATGTAATCCCTTACATCGGCGGCGAGGAAGAGAAATCCGAGCAGGAGCCTCTGCGTATCTTCGGCAAAGTCGTAGATGACCATATCGAGAAGGCTGAGCTGCCTCTGATCACAACACAATGTGTCCGCGTGCCCGTGCTCAACGGCCACACTGCGGCAGTCTTTGTGAATTTTGAGAAGAAGCCTTCCAGGGAAGAGATCATCGACCGCTGGGTTAACTTCAAAGGACTCCCTCAGGAGCTTGACCTGCCCAGCGCACCGAAGCAGTTCATCCGTTACCTGGAAGAGGATGACCGTCCTCAGGTAACCCTGGATGTGGATTACGAGAACGGTATGGGCGTAACCATGGGCCGTCTGCGTGAGGACAGCATCTATGACTACAAGTTCATTGGCCTTTCCCACAATACAGTCCGCGGTGCAGCCGGCGGAGCTGTGCTCTGCGCCGAGCTTCTCACAGCCCAGGGCTACATCAGTGCAAAATAGAATAAAACTTAATAAGACGGGTCCTGAATCTATTCGGGGCCTGTTTTTTGCAAACAGGATTATCGAGAGATTCGATATGCAATAGAAAAGGAGTATTAGAAAAGGAGTATTTATGAGTGTTACAAATCCTTTCACAACAGGATCCTTTAAATTGGAAACAGATGTGAATACCTGGCTGGACCAGTATATCGGAAGCAAGGGAGTCACCCTGGCTGATTTTCTGATCGATTTTGTGATCGCGATGCTGATCCTCCTTATCGGTTTCCGCCTGGTCAAGTACATTGTGAAGATGATCGATGCCATCTTTGAAAAGTCAAACATGGATATTACCCTGCGGACTTTCCTGCGGTCCGTGATCAATATCGGACTGAAGATCCTGGTCATTTTCTTAGCCGTGAGCAGACTGGGCGTGGCAGCATCCACCATCGTTGCCCTGATCGGTTCTGCGACCTTTGCAGTCGGCATGTCCCTGCAGGGGTCTCTTGGCAATATCGCCGGGGGAGTCATCCTCCTCTTTGTAAAGCCTTTTGTGGTAGGAGATTATATCTATGAGGAAAGCTCCGGCAAGGAAGGAAGAGTCCAGGCGATCGGCATTATGTATACCAGCCTGCTCACCATCGACAATAAGGCTGTGATGATTCCCAACGGCAACTTGTCCGGGTCCAGCATCACCAACTATACCCATCAGGACAAGAGACTGGTTGAGCTCAAAGTCGGGATACGTTATGATGAAGATATCAAAAAAGTTCGTCAGATTCTGGAAAAAGTGCTGGAAGAGGAGGAATACCATCTGAAAGCACAAGAGCCAAGAATCTTTGTCAATGAGTTCAAGGACAGCTGCATCGAGATCGGAATCCGTTTCTGGGTTGCCACCGATAACTACTGGGATGCCCGCTGGAGCGCCCTTGAGAACATCAAGGAAGGATTCGACCGGGAAGGTATCGAGATTCCGTTCAATCAGCTGGATGTCCACATGATACCCGCGGCAGCGGGCCAATAGGGGGAAGTTATGAAGAAAAATCTGAATTACAGCGGGACCTTATCCGACCAGGTGTCCTCCCGCGAACTGGAAAACAGAAAAATAGCCAGAAAAGCAGCCGGAGAATGTCCGGTCCTCCTGAAAAATGAGGGAGTCCTCCCTCTTGAAAAAGGGGAAAAGATCGCTCTTTTCGGAGCGGGTGCAGTTCACACCATCAAGGGCGGCACCGGATCAGGCGATGTGAATGAGAGGGAATGCATCAGCATCCAGCAGGGTCTCAAAGAAGCCGGGATCCCCCTCGTCAGCGAGAACTGGCTGACAGATTACAGTGATAAATATAATCAGGCCCGTCTTGCCTGGAGAGAGGAGATCCTTTCTGAAGTCAGTCGGATCGAAGAGTTCTTTGATACCTACGCAGCCCACGCCTTCCGCATGCCCGCAGGCAGAGAGATCACTTCTGCCGATGTACAGGGAGCCGCAAAGTCCGTCTATGTGGTCAGCCGGGTTGCCGGAGAAGCAGCGGACCGGAAAGCGGAAAGAGGAGACTATTATCTGAGTCAGAAGGAGCTTGCTGACCTCGAGCGGCTTTCAGAGTATGGCCAGGAGATCATTGTTTTGATCAATTCAGGTGGCCTGATCGACCTGGAGGAGATTTTATCCTTTGAAGGAGTCAAAGGTATCCTGTCTGTCTCCCAGCTTGGTATGGAGGGCGGACACGCGGTTGCCGACATCCTGACCGGCCAGGTCAATCCCAGCGGAAAGCTGACTGACACCTGGGCCGCAGATTATCAGGATTACTCCATCTGCCGGGGGGAGACGGTTGAAACCCCCGAAGTGGTAAAAGAATACTACCATGATGATATTTATGTCGGTTACCGGCATTTTGACCGGACCGGGATCAAGCCCCGCTATGCTTTTGGCTACGGCCTTTCCTACACGGAATTTGCCCTGCAGACCTTGGGTCTGGAGATCGATCATCCTCAAGGGTTCTGCCCTGAGATCACCGTGTATGCCGCAGTTCAGAATATCGGAGAAAAAGCCGGAAAGGAAGTCGTTCAGGTTTATGCCGTATGTCCTTCCACAGACCGGCTGCCAAAGGAAGAGAAGAGGTTGGTTGCTTTTGGAAAGACTGGCCTCCTTGCCCCGGGTCAGGAAGAGAAAATGGAATTCCACCTGCCCTTGTCTGCCCTGGCCAGCTATGACGAAACATGCATGGACTGGATCCTGGAAGACAATGTTTACGGCATATTTATCGGCAATTCATCAGACCAACTGGAAAAGCTAGGTGCTGTACTCGTTTCCATCGAAGAAAATGGCCCGGCTCCAGCCAGCGATGAAGGCACCGGGATAGAACTTCCGGAGGAGATGCCCTGTGTCAGCATCTCTCTGCAAAGCCAGGGACAGGTCTTCGCCCCCTGGTCACAGGAAGCAGCCTGTCTTCGTACCGATGAAGAGAAGAAAATGCTACAAGAAAAGGAAGAGAAGGCAGAACAGATTGTAGGCGCCCTCACCGAGAAGGACCACACAGCCCTTGTGATCGGTGAGATTGTCAAAAGTCAGGATAATGCCTTCGGATCCTCCGGTGTGACCACACCCGGGTCCGCTGCAGAAACCTCTGCCATCCTGCTGGATTCCTACGGAATCCCCGGCGCAGTCCTGGCAGACGGCCCTGCAGGCCTTCGCCTCACCAGAGAATTTAACGTGGATGAAGAGACCGGCCAGATGCTCAGCCAGGGAATCCTGGATGCCCTGGAGAATGGCTTCTTCCGTGATCCGGACCAGGGCAAAGAAGGAAGAAAGCAGTATCAGTTCTGCACCTCCTTTCCGGTGGGAACCGCCCTCGCCCAGAGCTGGAATACAGACCTCCTTGAAGAAGTCGGCAAGGCAGTCGGCCGCGAAATGGAAGAATTTGATATCACATTCTGGCTGGCACCGGGTATGAACATCCATCGAAACCCGCTTTGCGGCAGGAACTTCGAATACTATTCCGAAGACCCTGTAGTAAGC
>CAMOYC010000057.1 GCA_946629665.1 uncultured Lachnospiraceae bacterium | reverse complement strand
ATATTTGTATCCTCTGACCCTTTTCATGACCCGCCTCCCGTACATATGTTCTTATACTCTTATTATATCAGATTGTACAGGAGTATTCAATAGGTTTTTAGAACCTTTGTTCTGTTATTTTTTCATTATGATATGCATATTTGAGGAGGATGGTGAACTCGATATTCATCGTTTCCGTTTTTTACTTCAGCCAGTCAGGGGCGATTCATCCCCTACCTGTAGAGGATAGGGGTCTTCTCGCCAAGATATGGATAAAACACAAAAAAAAGTAAGGATACGGGTGGGTTAAACTGTAACCATCAAAGATAAAAACAACCAAGGGAAATTAAAGGAGGATAAGAAAATGAAAAAAATCATCACAACAATGGCAATCGCACTCACTATGGCAGTTTCAATCTTTGCCGGGACAGCAGCACCCGTTTCCGCTTGCGACTATACCCCGAACCCCGTTTATTACAGTTACTCGGATTATGTGAGATATGTTGACTGCTCCCGCTACGCTACCGTTTGCGGAACAAAACATTTCCTGGCAGTCAGGACTTACCCGTCATATGATGACGCCAATATCATGGGCAAGCTCTACAATGGAGCGACTGTCTATGCAAGCGATCAGTGGTCCGGCGATTATGTATGGGTATATTCCCCGGGTCTTCAGATGTACGGATGGGTTAACGGAAGCTATTTATACTAAAATATACAAAGGCAAAAAAACGGTTAAAAAAGAAAACCTGAGCACCGGAAATTTCTCCGGTTCTCAGGTTTTTTCATGATCATTTCAACAGAAAGCTTACTGTAAAGTCCACCGCAAACATAGCTGCGAAGAATACAGCCAGGTAGTCGGTCCTTTTGGGGCCAAGCCGGCGGGTCAGCTTTTCAAAAGCGGGCTGTAAAACGTAGAGGAAGAGCACTCCGCCCAGACCAAACCGGATCGATGGGGAAAGTGCGATCCTCGCCTGAAAATTGATCGCATAATCTGCGTAAGTCTGCCAGGGCCAGCTGCCCATGGTGTACTCAAGAAGGTAAGATGTGCCCAGTTCGATCGCAGTGGCGATCAGCATGCACAGCAGGAACACCAGAGGAATCAGTCTGATCCTCTCTCTCCTGCCCTTATCCTTCAGGAGCGGATAAACCAGGATCAGGAAAGCCAAAGCCCCAAACCCGTACACGGGCGTGTAGGGGCCGAACAAAATACCCCGGTTACTGAACCCCCAACGGTAAACCACAACTTCCAGAAAAACTTCATAGCACCATCCAATGACAGAATATAAAGTAAAGTAGACAATGTATTCCGAAATCCGCATATTATAAAGATAAGGCCCTTTCCATCCGGCGGGTCATCTTCGCACTCTCACCAGGCCCGAATCCGATATTATCATACTCTTTCTTGGCTTCCTCCCAGGGCATAACATCGATGGGGTCCTTAAGATACTCCAGGATATCTGCAATCCCTTCTCCGGTATAAGCGCTGGTAAAGAAAATCTTCTTGCAGCCTGCAATGCGGAGCCATTCCGCTGCCTGCTCCGGATCTGCTGCCCAGTGGTCGATCTTTGTAACAACCCCTACAATCTCACGATTGCTGACTGACACTACGTTAGGCGGATAAAGAGAATACGGTTCGATCGCACTCATCAGGAGTCCGATCACATCAGCTTCCGCTCCGTAGATGGCCAGAGCGGATGACAGTTCCTTCGTCTCTGCATACTCCCCCGGAGTGTCTATCACAACATCATAATGATTGATATACTGCGTCTTATGATAAACGATCTTATCCCCCTTCATGGCCTGCATGATCGTTGTCTTTCCGGACTCGCTTCTGCCGACAAACATAATCTTACGCATGAAATCCTCCTCCTCATCTTCGATGTCCCAATACTTATTAACTCTATTATAATCGTTTCCCGGGATATCTACAACTGATTTTTCAAGAAAACAGCGAAACCCATACGGGCTCCGCTGTCTGAAAACTCATATTTCTTATTCTATTGAGCGGGTTCTTCCGTCTCCGTGACAGGCGTGTAATAGCTCCTGATCATCTCTAACAGGATGATCGCTGCTACCTCCCCGAATTCCTGGTCATTGATGTGGAGATCCAACTCCACCACGGGAACACTGGAATGATCCAGTTCTTCCTTAAGCGTACTGAATAAGGCTGCATCCTCTTCAGGCCCATAGAATACTTCTCCTTCTTTATCGATAGCCGAGACGCCCCGAAGGGGAAGGAGCAGGGCCGTATTACCCCTTGCGAGCCGAAGCTTCTTCGCCAGTTTCCTGCCTAGCTGGACATTTTCTTCGACGCTGGTCCTCATGACAGTGATCTTGGGATTGTGGGGATAGAAATGCCTATCCTTATATTCCACCGGCACCGTTTCCGGCAAACCGAAAGTAACCATATCCAGGGCTCCGACGGATACGACCTGGGGGATATTCGTTCTGGCTGCCGCCTCACATCGGGCTTCTCCGGCTGCCATGATACCGCCAAACATCTGATCACACCATTCTGTGGTAGTCAGGTCCAGGACCGCACAGAAAGCTCCGGCATAGATCATGGTCTCCATGGCCATGCCGCCGTTGCCGCTGGCATGAAATACGACGACCTCGAATCCATTGTCCTCGAGTATCTTTTTGGCCGCAGTCACACCGGGAGTTGTAACCCCGTACATGGTAGCGGCAATCCTGGGCTTATCCGGATAGTCATCTTCCGCCAATGTTTTCTCACATCCTATGATCCCTGCCATAGCCTGGACAGCACCCCGGAAAACTGATCTTGAGATCTTATTCAGGCCACAGATGTCCACGATGGACGGGAGCATGATGATATCACTGTTCCCCTTGTAGGGAGAGGTATCTCCCTCCGCCAGGGTGGAAACCATGATCTTGGGGATTCCCGGCGGGAGCACCTGCATGGCAGGGGTGATCATGGAAGTTCCTCCTGAGCCTCCAAGCCCCATCATACCGGCGACCACTTCGCTTTCCTGGAAGCCGGCGACGAGAATCCGCAGGCCTTCCATCATGGCAGCGACAGCCTTGCCCCGGTCGTTGGCTGCCCGCAGCTCCCTGATGTCGTAGCCCGCCAATCCTGCCACCTCCTCGGCAGTAACGTCAGGCTTGATCGTGGGAGTCCGGATGCCGATATCAATGAGGATCGTTATGATACCCAGCTCATCAAATAAGGATTGTATATAATTGTATTCCGCACCCTTTGTATCAAGAGTTCCGGCTAAAAGAATCGCTTTTTTCTTCATGGTCTTATCTCCGGCTCAATGATGCAGTATGGCAACTGCACAGACTAATCTGAGTATATTATAGCAATTCTTCCGAACAGCAGATGATACAATCAGCCATCAAAGCTTGGAATATCAGGCCATGAGAACAAATGAGGGATTCCCGTCCCGGCAAAGAGTTATCACAGACTGCGGTTTGTCCGGATCAAAGCCAGCAGGTAGATCACACCCCGGAAGCACAGTTCGAGTCCCTGACCCAGCCACACGCCCATCAGGCCCATGCGGCCTGCCAGAAAAGCCGCCAGAGGGAGCCTGACAAACCACATGCTGATCAGGTTAAGTACGGTGGGGATCCTGGTCTTGGAAAGGCCCCGGAACACGCCCTCCGCGACGATGGAGATTCCGAAAAAGGGTTCCACAAACACGATCAGCCGAAGGACTCCTGTACCCGCTTCCCTGACCAGAGGGTCCGGGGTTAACCATGCCATCATCGTTGGTGCCAGCAGGTACAGAAAGGCGGCCATGACAGCCATGGACAGGGCGCCAAGGGCCACACAAAGATAGCCGAATCGCTTCATCAGACCGAAGCGGCGAGCTCCTTTTGCCTGTCCCACGATCGTGGTGGAAGCGGTTCCGATTCCGTGGCTTGGCATATAGCAGATGCTTTCCGCAGTGACTGCAAAAGAGTTGGCGGCAATGGCGATCGTTCCGATCGGAGCCACAATATAAGTTCCTGCCACATAGGCAAGGCCCATTACCACAGAGCTTGCCATCACAGGCAGGGATATCCTGAGATCCCGGATGATGTCATCCGCAGGAAGGGGCCAGCCCTCTCCTTTTCTCAGGTGAAGGTCCTTCGAACCATGCAGCAGTTTCCAGAGCATCAGCAGGGAACAGCATACCGCTGCCAAGGCGGTTCCCAGGGCTGCACCTGTCACTTTCAGCCCAGCACCGGGCATGAACACAGGATGTCCCAGAATGAAGACCTGCCGGCTTGGGAAGATCAGCAGGTAATTAAAGACTACATCCAGGAAACACATCAGGATATTCAGCATTCCCGGTGTTTTCATATCTCCGCTGCATTGCAGCATGCCTCCTGCACTGTAGTTCAGAGCCAGGAAAGGAAGGGTCATCCCATACACGAAGAAGTAGGAGGAGGCATCCCGCCATATCTCTTTCACACCGCCCAGCCACACCGGGAGAGACCGGTGCATTGCCAGGACGATCCCCATGATCAGAAGACTGACCAGAAGAGAAACGGTCAGACCGTACTTCACGGTCTCCCGGGCTTTTGCCGCCTGGTTGCCGCCGATCCGGTAGGCAACCTGCACGGTAAAACCGACCCCCACCGCATGACAAAGGCCGCTGGTCAGCCAGGTAGTGGATGCCACCAAACCTACTGCCGCGGAAGCATTCGCCCCCAGGCTTCCCACCATGGATGCATCGATATATTGCATGATAATGCTGGAGATCTGAGCCATGATCGCAGGGATACTCAGGATGATCACCAGGAGAAGCTGCTCTTTGGGAGTAAGCGGCTTCCCGTTCCGCATTTTATCTAATAATCGTTCGTTCATAATCCATCAATCCAAAATAGACCGGTTGTCATTTACGCGGAACAGATCCGCCAGTCTATTATCGCCCAAATCAGAACATTTTGCAATGGAGCCCGGAATTCCTTTTGTCCCCGGAGCAGGAAAGTTTCTTCCCATACCATTTTTTTACAGAAACAATGATTTGACCACATTCCTCTAAAATACTATAATATAAATAAGTAAGTTCAGATGGGAGGTGCGGCATGGAACGTAAGCTTTATCAAGTACATAACTCAGATAAACTTTTCTATTATTTCTCCACGGAGAATGAGACGAATAACCTGATCATGCATATGGAACTGTGCTGCAGGATTGACAGAAGTCTTCTGAAGAAGGCACTGAACAAGACCCTCTCCCGCTATCCGAATTTCCGCCGTGTTCCGGTTCTTGATGAGGGTGGCTTTGTCCACACTGTGGAGCTTGACCGGGAAGCGGAAGTCTACGCTTACGACCCGGATCCGGTTAATCTGGGCACTAAGGAAACCGGCGGCTTCCTGTTCCGGGTGATGGTGGAAGGAAAGTCCTTCTGGATCTCCATCTTCCATGCCCTGTGTGACGGTGGCGGGTTCCGGATGTTTATCCGGACTCTCCTCTACTACTACTTCACATTTGCGGGCATTACGGTCCACAACGACGATGGCTTGATCCTTACCGCAGATATCCCCGCAGATCCCTCCGAGATGGCAGACCCCTTTGATTTTGCTCCCGATGCAGAGCCGGCCGAAAACCCCTTTAAGCCTTCTGGCAGAGAAAATATACTGATCCTGCCGGAGCCTATCAAGGGAGTGGATGAATGCAGAGAGTTCAGCCTCTACCGTTTTGTCCTGGATGCCGGGGAACTGATCCGGCAGAGCAAAGAGGCAGATACCACTGTTGATACCTATTTCCACCTTCTGACTGCAAGGACCATCCATGAGAATTATGACTGTGAGGGCAAACAGATTGCCGGAATCGGCACCATAGACGTGAGGCCCTTTTTTGACAATAAGTATCTGCAAAACAATGTTGACCTGTTCTGGCTCTACTTTGAAGAAGAATTCTTCAGGCTGTCGGACAAGGATGCCTGTGAGATCATCGCAAAGGATTATAAGGCAGAGCAGCTCAACAAGGAAGTACTTGGAGCTTCCCTGAAGGAAAGGAAAGATCATTATAAAGAACTCTTCTCCTTCCCGCTATCATTTAAACCGGGACTTCGTACTCTACGGGAGAACATTTTATCTATTCCGGATGTGAACGGGACCTACTTTATCACCAATGTCATGCGCTTTGATTTTGGTCCGGATATCGATCCCTTTGTTACCGGCATGGAGATCTACGGAACTCCCGTCTTTGCCTCTCCGGTCCTCTTCCTGCTCACACAGGGAGACAAGACTTTTGTCACTCTGGTCCAGCGGAACTTTGACCGCTATCTGGCATGCAGGCTTCGGGATAAGTTTAAAGAAAAGGGCCTGCTGCTCCATGCAACCATGGGCGGCTCTTTTGAGAATGACAAGGTCCGCATAGACGATATCCCTGTGATCAGATAGGCTTACTAATCTTCACAAAATAAGGGCGTCGGCAGTATCATAGCTGCTGACGCCCTCTTTTAATTATTGCTATCTGACTTTTACCTTCTTTTCTTTACTCCACCTGGAACAATACTTCTTTTTGCCGATCGTCTTGTAAGTTCTGATCCGGATATAGTACTTTTTCCGGGACTTAAGGCCTTTCAGGGTCAGCCGGCCGGCCTTGTTTTTCAGGGTTTTTATTTTTGCTCCCTTGAAGCTCTTTTTCAGTCCATACTGGATCTGGTATCCGGTAGTCTGTTTTACATTCTTCTTCCAGGCAAGGGCAATGGCCTTCTTATTCGTCTTCGCTCTGGTGAGTTTTGTCCCCTTAGGAAGGATGCGGAAAGATTTCTTACATGTTCCCTTGTAAGCTCCGATTCCTTTGATGATGACGGTAGCCTTGTTATTGCGGTAAATCTTGTAGGAATCCGCTCCGCCGGCCACCTGGTCCCAGCTGAGACTGGCTGCAGGCCGGCTGTTGACAGTCAGGGTCAGGGATGTCACCTTGCCGAGCTGGCTTGCGGCTCTTGTGTGGATGGCAAAACTTCCTGTCCCGGAAAAGCTTGTCACCACCATGGCAACCAGCAAAATAAATGTCCGACTTCTTTTTAAAACCTTGTTCATATATCTCTCCTCTCTTTTTATGGCTCCCGGCTCTTTTATCGTGTTATAATTATGATAAGAACTCCCCTGTTGTTTCATCATACGTGAAAGGAAGGTATTATCCAATGACTGTATCTGTAATATTTGAACCCGAACCCAGGCAGTGGGGATTACGTGGTGATCCATACTTCTGGAAATATCTGAAAAAGAATCTGTCCTCCACTGGGCTCCCCTTCCCGACGGACAAGCTTGAGTCTGTCATAAGAACGAAGCACTTCCGAATGACCGGCCAAAAGCTTTCTATGAACAGTATGGCTTTCTGCGAGGCTTTTGCAGGAGGCGGCATGTCATCCGGTATGGTGTCCGGATGGTGGTGGACCGAAACGGGAATTCCCCTTCTTTGTTCCCGCCTGGAAGAAGCCAACGCGGCATCGGTGGCAGTGCCGGATCATGATTAGTTCATTATGGCATGTTTCCGGCCTTATTGTACACCTGGAAAGGGCTTGACGGATTAGTTTAAAGGTTCTGACCGGGTGTGCTTTTTCTGTAAAAAAAAGCTGGATTATACCACTGGTATAATCAGGATAAATAAAACAGATCAAGAGGAGGAATCATCATGAAAAAAATGTGGAACATATTATTCTTATTCGTTATCGTGCCGACTATCCTTTGCTCCTGCGGCTGGAAATCTCCTTCTGGCCTTTCCGTAAAAGTAATCGGAAATCCAATGATGGGAGACCAGTGGTCAGAGATGTTTGAACAGGGAGCCCGTGAAGAGCTGGACAACAGTGTCGTAGAAATCAGCGTGGAAAGTGAGTCGGACAGCAACAGCAGCGTGGCAGATCTGGTCAATTCCTATGCTGGGGAAGGTTACGACGGAATCCTCCTGGCTCTTATGCCTGAGGGAGAAGCAGATTTCCAGGCCATCACTGATGCACGGGCAAGAGGAGTTGCCGTGATCAGTTTTGCCGATGAGATGGATAACGGCTATTCCGGAGAAGCACCGGATGCTCTTGGCAAGGTGATGGCTCAGGCACTGGAAGCTCAGATGGCTCTCCGGAAAGGAAGCGATGTCTGGGGTGACAGCACTGACTATACCGACCAGATCAAGAAGGCAGTCAGAGGGACCTGGAAAACAGGGAACAGCTCCGGGGACCGCAAACAGTTCTCCGTCCCCTATGTGATGGAGTCATCCTGCACTGATGAATCGATGGGATACTATGAACTCAAGAGGGTTTCCCTGGTGGACAGCATCACCGACACAGAAGATGGCAAAGGACTTGATTACACACTTAACACAGGGAATCACTACTATCTTTACCCGGATAACCCGGATCTCCTGGAGTGTCACTGGGAGCCTGACGGCTACAGCGCTTCCGACAGTCTGATCAAAGCAGCAGAATCAAGGAGCGAAACAGGAGAAAACAGCTGCTACTATTTTGACATGAGAACCTACTCAGATACGGTGGAAATATTCCAGGGCAGGATCAGCAGCTTTACCGGTTATGATCAGAATGGAAATGAGGAGCAGTGCCTGGCGCTCAACCTGGATTCTCCGATTCGTGTGACAACTGGAGACGGCACAGATACACTGGTTTATGCCATCCAGCTGAATACGGATTTCACTCTGAATGAATATGTGGACCAGGGCACTACAGCCCATGTAAAAGGAAGACTTTTTGAAGCACACACCAGTCACCACTACACTCCGATACTTCTGGATGTGGAGCAGGTTAAATAAATAATATCACTCTCATAAAACAGTTAAGGCGGAAGCAGGGAATCCTTGCTTCCGCCTTAACAGCTTTATCCTGATTCAGCTATGTTCTGTTTTTTTGTTTCCGGATCTTTGCAGCCCGGTCAATGATCTTCTCCGCCCAGTCATCATCGTGGGCGTTCAGCTCGTAAACATTGAACCCGTATTTTTTTCCATAGGAAGCTACCACCGTCTCATCATCCACGTGGAGAGAAATCTGGTAGAATCCGGGCATCTTGGAGGGCATGATCTCCCGGCGTCCACGCTGTACTTCCCTTTTGTGCCGCTGCGCATTAACGATTCCGTCGAGGGTAATGCCGTAATGCTTAAACAGTTTTCGAATATACTTTTCAGTCCGGTGGGATGAAGTATAGATCCAGACTTCATAATTCTGCCGCTGCAGTTCCGGGATCAGCCGGCATGTCCCGTAACGGAGCCTCTCTGGATAGAACCGACTCCAGGGGAAATTCAGGGCGGGCTCTGTCCTGTGGTCTTTCGGAGATACAAAAAGCACCTCGTCCAGGTCGAAGGACACCCGCAGCTTCCCTTTATCGTCCTGCTTTATTTTCTCCATAATGTCTCACTCACTGATCCCTTGCTTCTTTTTCAGATAATGGCTGATCACTTTGTAGACATTACTTGCCCAATCCGAACCGGAAGAAACATCAAATGTTTCGTATTCTTTGGCCCTGGTGTTGGTGATCAGCACATAGTCATTGTCGACGTGGGCGATCAATTCATATTTTTTACGAAAACGCGATTTCACACGAGCTCCCACCGTCTCCTCCGCCTTACCGGTGATGATATTGCAGCGTCTGATCAGGTAAAGCCACATCAGCCCGCGAACGTACTGCACCGGATAATGCTCACCCGTGTACACCCACATGTCAAAACCCTTTTCGGACAGACGGTTTATCAGGGCATAGGTATTGAACCGGATTGGTTTGGGATAATACTGTCTCAATCTTTCCGGCAGCGGATTCACGCTCCCGCTCTCACTGTCCGGATCACAAAGCAGCACTTCATCCAGGTCAAATGATACGCACATCGTATTCTCGGATCGGGCCATTCTGTTCCGGATATCCTCTTCGTGGGTCTCATTCACGATCCGGATGGGAACTGTCCGCAGTTGCAGCATCCTCGCAGCCATCCACCGGTGATGACCATTTAATATTTTGTAACCACGGGCGGATATCTTCTCCACAACGATTGGTTCGATCATAACCCGTCCGTACCGCTTCATATCCTGGACCATCTGATCCCTGTAACGGCCCACGATCTCATAATTAGGACCGATTGCAGGATCCGCGAACTCGTCTTCCGGATTCACGTGCAGCCGGTCCAGGGGGACCCGCTGAACCAACCGCCGCTCTACCCAGGACGCTTTCACTCCGTGACTGAGTCCGTCATAATTTCGTACATCTTTAATTACTTCCCGATCATACAAATCCTTGTTGGTCTTCATCTTGTATATCCCTTCCGGCAGATTCTAGGTCTGCTCTCTCAACTGCCTCAGATATGCCACTGTCTGGGGCAATGCCTGTTCCTTTGGAACCCCTGCGAGCCGCATCTTGTGAGCGTATCTGAGGGCATCCGTAAACTCGACTCCAGGTTCAAATCCTGCGGCAACCAGGTCCCTCCCCTGGACAAAAGGCCGCGCCATCAGTTCTCTGTACCGGTCAAGCCGTTCCTGAAGGAAAGCTTCCTGCTCATCGTAAGGCTCCTCGTCAGCCTTTCCCAGATGATCTGCCTTGGCAAGCAGAAGCAGGTCTTCCGGACAAACAGACGCATCAAACATATGGGCTGTCGACTTGGGCTTCGACTTTGCAGCCGCCATCATGTTGGGTTTCATGTGCAGTTCGACCATATTCAGTACATATTTCTTAAGCCGGATCTCGTGGCTGATCCTGTCAAGTAATCTCTCTGCGATTGCAATCCCGGCCTGTTCATGGCCGATCGACCTGATCTTGTCTCCGTCCGTCGTCGTGGACTCGGCCTTGCCCAGGTCGTGAACCAGTGCAGCCATCATAAAGCCTTCTGGATAAACAGCCTCTTCCCGAAGACTTGCTGCCGCATCCAGTACCATCATAGTATGGGTCCAGGCATCTCCTTCCGGATGGTATACCGGATTCTGGGGAACACCGATCAAAGCCTCCACTTCCGGGAACCAGTAGGAAAGCTGTCCCATCTTTCTCATTTCTTCGAAGAAAATGCTTGGCTTCCTCGCTTTTAAGAAAGCCTTGTCCAGCTCCCCGATGATCCTTTCGGAGACAATCTCCCGAAGGCCCATCGTCTTTGATAATTCCACTGTCTCTTCTGCTACCTGGAACTCAAATCTCGCCGCAAACTGGGCTGCGCGGAGCACACGGAGCGCATCTTCCTGGAAAGTTACATCATTGACATGACGAATCCGGTGATTCTTCATATCTTCCCGGCCTCCGAAGAAATCAAGGATCTCCCCGGTCAGCACATCTTCCATCAATGCATTCATCGTGAAATCCCGCCGGAGGGCCGCCTTCTCATAACCGATAAAAGGATCCACATAGATCTCAAAATCTTTATGGCCCCGGCCGATCGCCTTCTCTTTTCTGGGCATGGCAATGTCAATATCATATTTTTTAAGGCCGAAAACACCGAAACTCATACCCATCTTTGTCACTTCACCCAAAGACTCCAGGATCTCATTGAGTTTCTCGGGAGTGATACCGTGGATCTCAATATCGACATCTTTGTTCTCCCGCCCCAGGACCCGGTCTCTTACCAGCCCTCCTACATAAAAGGTCCTGCCGCCGGCCTCCGCAACCTTTTCGGCGATCTTTCGGGCCATCGCAACATCTTTATTTTCAAGTGCGTTCACTTTTTTCTTCCTCGCTTTCTCTAACTAGTTTTACTGCAGCTGCCAGAGCATGTTCTTTTGAATCAAAGGCAGCCAGGAATCGGGCAGTATGACAGAATGTACAGCCTTCCATCTCTTCCATGGGCGCCAGCGGATAACGCATGTCAAAAGAATCCGGTTCCGGGGGCACACACTGTACCGTCCACTCATTGCGAGCTGAGTAATACACGACAAACAGGCTGTCTGTCTCACAGATTCTTTTCTGCCAGGGCACAAACCGGTCAAGGAGGATCACTTTGTTCCCGGAACGGGCAATCGCATCGGTAAGGATCCGGTCTGCACGGATTTCCGCCTGCTCCCTGCGTCTGACTTCTCTGATCAGGTCCCGGCAAAACTGTACTGCCTTGTGAAAACGCTGGTCATTTTCTTCCAGGTGGTCCCAATCCGCATTCATATGATCAATATAAGAAGTGAGGGGATTATTGGAAATCCCGTTATCTGCATCCTCAACCGGCAGGATAAACTGCTTTAGAAAATCTGCTCTCACAGTCTCTGTTTTAAATAATCTTTCTGCAAGTTCTTCATACACCAGCCCGCAGGCAGCGTACTTATGACCGTTCTCTCTTATTCTGGCGTCTTCCTGATGATGGTCATATTTTCCTCTGCCGATATCCGCTACGATCACGGTATCAGGCAGATCTTCCGGAACCGTATAACATCTCTCAATGGGAATCTCTCTTCCCGCTGCTTCCATGATCAGGGCTGCCGCAAAGGCATCGTCGGCATGGAAGGTTCCGGAATGGACAATGATTTTTTCAATCTTTTCTACTTTCATTTTTTTATCCTTTTAAAAAAGCCCTCACGACCTTCTGACAGCCGTAAGGGCATTTTCTTCTTTTTGTTAATCTGTGTAGGTAAAAATCCGATAGAGCATGGCAAATATGTCTTCCGTCGTAATATTCGCCGGAGTCATGGCCGTGATCGGATCCTTATAGATGTGTCTCGCCATCTTATAATTCACCTTGCTCCGGTCGGGC
>CAMOYC010000056.1 GCA_946629665.1 uncultured Lachnospiraceae bacterium | reverse complement strand
TAGGATCAAGGGGGTTTAAAAATGCCAACAATTAAAGATGTAGCAAGGGAAGCCGGGCTGGCAGTCGGAACGGTTTCAAGAGTACTCAATAACCGGGGATACATCAGTGATTCTGCCAGGAAAAAAGTGAAGGAAGCCATGGAGCACCTTGACTATCAGCCAAATGAAATGGCCAGATCCCTTCAGAAAAAAACAAACTCAACCATCGGTGTGATCGTACCGCATATCGGGCACCCTTATTTTTCAACGCTGATCAGTTTTCTGGAGAAAGAATCCCATAAACACGGGCAAAAGATCTACCTGCTTAATTCCATGGGTATCACAGATAAAGAAAGCGAATTCCTTGAGCTTTGCCGGCGTAATCAGGTCTCCGGAATCATTCTCTGCAACGGTAATATTGATTTTTCGGAAACAGCTCTTGGAGAGATTCCCGTCATCAACATCGAAAGAAAAAAAGAAGGCGGCCACGCATGTATATCCTGTGATAATGAGCTGGGAGGCCGGCTTGCGGCGGAACATCTCATTGAACTGGGATGCAGAAATCTTCTCCATATCAGCGGTCTTACCGAAAGTGAACTTCCGGCGATCGACCGGGAGAAGGGCTTTGTCGGCGCCTGCGAAAGTGCAGGGATCTCTTACCTGGTCATCAAAAAACAGCTCTTCAGCTACCAGCTTACCGACACTCCTGATTTCATGATCAGCATCCTGGAAGAATATCCTGAAGTAGATGGCGTATTCACCAGTGACGATATACTGGCAGCGAAACTGATCCAGGCATGCTACAGAAAAGACATCCGCATTCCGGACCAGCTGAAGATCATCGGGTTTGATGATACCCCTTTCGCCATGTGGACAACTCCTCCGCTCACTACCATCCACCAGCCGATCGAGAAGATTGCTGAACAGGCATTGCAGATGCTTGCTGATCATCATGATAATAAACAGATACCGGCGAATGTTGTTCTTCCCGTTTCCTTGACGGTGCGGGAGACAACCTGACACAATACATTCCCGAGACGGCAGGGGTGTCGGCAGAGTTTTACCCGGGGAATGCTATATACAGGTAACTTCATTGATATAACAAAGGAGGTATGATATATGACTACATATAACTATCCAGTTATTCAGGGAGAATTAACCGGTCAGCGTATGAAAAGCCTGCGGAAGAGAAAAGGGATCAAGGTCCCTGCGGTCTGTGCCTACATGGGAGGAATCTCCGAACAGGCTGTCTACAAGTGGGAGAGAGGTGCATGTCTTCCCACAATTGAAAATTTGCTGGCACTCAGCCGTTTATATGAAGTGCAAATAGAAGATTTGCTGGTATACGAAGAGGTCAACGTGACCTCTTTTTTTATTCTATTTCAAAGTTCGGCAAAAAAAATTGTATAATTCTGCATGCTGTTTTTTGTATATTTTTTAAGTTGGAAACAAAAAATGACAGCTAAAAATCATTTTTCAAAAAGATATTAGAGATATTCAAGCAATTATTTTGAAATATAAAGTATTATATTTTTTGAGTTCACCCATTTTCGATTATTTTGTAGAAACTTCACAAAATAAATATTCTGTTTTGGTTATGTTTATCGTTTGACACATAGTAATACGCATGATAATCTATAACCATCTGCCACTAATTTTGGAGAATATGAATAAAAGCATCTTCAGAATTACTATTATTGATATACTACTAACCAAATAAAGCAACCAGTCAACCACAGCGATTTGAAGAGAGGAGATGTTGTATGAGACAATACGACGTAACAGCCCTGGGCGAGCTGCTGATCGATTTCACAGAAAACGGTACCAGTTCCCAGGGTAATCCATTATTTGAAGCAAATCCGGGCGGAGCACCCTGCAATCTGCTTGCCATGCTGCAAAAACTTGGCGACCAGACAGCCTTTATCGGTAAGGTGGGAGATGACATGTTCGGAAACATGCTTGAGGCCCGTGCCGGGAGTACAGGCATTGACCTTTCCGGTCTTGTAAAAGATCCGGATATTAACACGACCCTGGCATTTGTTCACACACTGGAAGGTGGAGACAGAGAGTTTTCTTTCTACCGTAAGCCAGGTGCAGACATGATGCTTCGCGAAGAGGAAGTCCTTGCTCATCGTGATCTCATTGAAAACGCAAAGATTTTCCACTATGGAACCCTTTCTATGACCGATGATGTGGTTGAAGCAGCAACACGCAAGGCTTTGACAATCGCCAAAGAAGCCGGCTGCGTGCTTTCCTTTGACCCGAATCTCCGTCCACCGCTGTGGTCCAGCGAGGAAAAAGCAAAGGAAAAGATCGCATTTGGTCTCACCCAGTGCGATGTATTGAAGATTTCCGACAATGAGATTGAGTTTATGACGGATAAGACTGATCTGGAAGAAGGCGTTCACGACCTGATCCGTCAGTATCAGATCCCCCTGATCCTGGCTACTTACGGCAAGGATGGAAGCAAGGCTTACTATCTGCCGAAAGAAAAGAGGAACGGAGCTGCTTCTCCCGAAGACTATGTCACAGCATTTGTCCCGGGCTTTATCAATCCGGCTACGATCGAGACAACAGGTGCCGGTGATACTTTTGGCGGCTGCTCGATCCATTTTGTTCTCAAATACGGTTTAGACGGTTTTGACGTTGACAAGCTCACAGAGCTCCTCACTTTTGCAAATGCAGCAGCATCGATCACAACCACCAGAAAAGGTGCTCTTTGCGTTATGCCTGAAAAACAGGAAGTTCTTGATTTCATCGGATAGGAGGAATCCATAGTGCCCGATCAGAAAAAATGGGAGCCAGAGTTTCAGAAGAGACTCGACCGTCATTATGACGAGTTAAAGTGGCTTTATAGTGAGCTTTATCACAATGACCAGCAGGCTTTTGAGTACTTCTGCACGATGCTTTACGAATACTATTCAAAAAGAAGCAAGTCCCTGAGAGAGTGGGATCAGTCGCGGGAAGCAACTCCTGACTGGTATAAAAATAATAAGATGTTGGGTATGCAGATGTACACCAACGCCTTTGCAGGAGACCTGAAAGGTGTGGCAAAGCACCTGGATTACCTGGAAGAGTCCGGCGTGAATTACCTTCACCTGATGCCTCTTTTAGAAAGTCCGGAAGGCAGGAGTGACGGCGGTTATGCAGTTTCTGACTTCCGTAAAGTCCAGCCTGAATTCGGTACCATGAAAGACCTGGCAGACCTTTCTGCCAAATGTCACGCCAGAGGGATGAGTATCTGCCTCGACTTTGTCATGAATCACACCAGTGAAGATCATGAATGGGCAAAAAGAGCCAGGGCAGGAGAGAAGGAATATCAGGACAGATTCTTCTTCTATGATGACTGGGAGATTCCCAATCAGTTTGAAGAAACGGTTCCTCAGGTATTTCCCCAGACTGCTCCGGGTAACTTTACCTGGTGCGAGGAGGCCGGCAAAGTTGTCATGACTACCTTCTATCCCTACCAGTGGGATCTCAATTATGCCAACCCGATCGTACTCAACGACATGACCGCTGATATGCTGAATCTATGCAATAACGGCATTGACATTATCCGCCTGGATGCAACCCCTTATATCTGGAAAGAGCTGGGCACCAACTGCCGCAACCTCCCTCAGGTACATACCCTGGTGAGGATCATGCACATGGCAGCAGATATCGTTTGTCCCGGCACCCTGCTTCTGGGAGAGGTCGTCATGGAGCCTTCCAAGGTAGTTCCTTACTTTGGAACTCTGGAGAAGCCG
Organism: uncultured Lachnospiraceae bacterium; assembly: GCA_946629665.1. GTDB lineage: Bacteria > Bacillota > Clostridia > Lachnospirales > Lachnospiraceae > Anaerobutyricum. Next base: position 8,887 of record CAMOYC010000056.1, on the reverse strand, counting down.
GAATGTCAGATGCTCTACAATGTTACTACCATGGCCAGCACCTGGCACACGGTTGCCACCAAGGATGTCCGCCTTCTGAGGCATCAGATGGAAGCGGTATTTGCATTACCTAACCAGTACACATTCCTGAATTACCTCCGCTGTCACGATGACATCGGCTGGGGCCTGGATTATGATTTCCTGGATCAGTTCGGTATGAAGGAAGTACCCCATAAAAAGTTCCTGAACGACTATTTCACAGGCAAGCTTGAGAATGTGGACTCCAGAGGAGAGCTATATAACGATGATCCCCGACTGGGAGACGCCCGTCTCTGCGGCACCACTGCCTCCCTCTGTGGACTGGAGGCAGCTCTCTACGAGGGTAATAAGGACAAGGTCCAAAAAGCGATTACCCTGGACCTTATGCTCCATGCTTTCCTGTTCACCCAAAGCGGAATTCCCGTCCTTTACAGCGGGGATGAGATCGGTCAGCTGAATGATTACACCTACCACGAGGATCCCCTCCGACTGGAAGACAGCAGATATCTGCACCGCGGTGATCTCAACTGGGATGATGTCGCAAAAAGAAAAGACCCGGATTCCATCCAGGGTATCATCTATAATGCGATCCGAAACCTGGAAAAGATTCGTGCAAGTCATCCTGTTTTCGAGAGCGATGCGGAGGTCTGGGTAATGGAACCCTACAATAACCATATCCTTGCAATCGGACGGTATTATGAGGGAGAGAAACTCATCGGCCTGTTCAACTTCAGCGAGCAGGACCAGACCGCGTGGATCAACGAATCAGAGCCCTACGTGGATCTGATCACCGGCAAGCCTCGCGAAGCCAAGGCTGTCGGCATACCGGGCAACAGCTTCGCATGGCTGTTTACCGACTTTAATCATTAGGTCCCTGATGTGCAATAGGGCACATTGGCAATATATTATTTTTAAGGAAGAGAGGAAAATAGTATGGCATTGGATTACAGAAAATGCGCGCAAGAGATTTTTGATAATCTTGGCGGTAAGGACAATATCGTCAGCGCAGCACACTGTGCAACCAGATTAAGACTTGTTATTGCAGACAATAGCAAGCTTAATACTGAGGCTCTTGACAACATTGAAGGCGTCAAGGGTATGTTTGAGAATGGTGGTCAGTTACAGCTGATCATCGGTACAGGAACTGTTAACAAGGTGTACGAAGAGTTCATCGATATTTCCGGCGTAACTGCAGCTTCCAAAGATGAATTAAAAGCAGCTGCTGCTGCTCAGCAGCCCCTTTGGAAGAGACTGTTAAAGACAGTCGGTGACGTATTCGTTCCAATCCTTCCGGCAATCGTTGCATCCGGTCTTATGATGGGTCTCGTAGAGGCACTCGGTAAGGCAATCCCCGGATTTGGTGACACTGCATGGTACGGCTTCCTGGATATGGCAGCCAACACAGCTTTCGCATTCCTGCCTGTTATCGTAGCAGTCAGTGCGGCAAGAGTATTTGGCGCTAATATTTTCCTTGGTGCTGTAATGGGTCTGATGATGGTTCACGGTGCCCTGCTGAACGCATGGAATGCCGGTAACCCTGATGCGATCAATGCTTTCTTTGGCATTGACACAGGTGTGATCCCCACCTGGAACCTGTTTGGTAACGTCAAGATCGGAACTTATGTCCTTGGTTCCATACAAAGGGTAGGCTACCAAGGTCATGTTATCCCGGTAATCATCTCCATCTTCATCATGGCACAGATTGAGAAATACCTCCACAAGGTAGTTCCGGAAGTTATTGACTTATTCGTTGTTCCTTTATGTACAGTACTTTCTACTGCATTACTTACTTTCATCATCATTGGACCGATCTTCTCCAAGTTAGAGACGATCGTTCTTGGTCTTGCTCAGCAGCTGATCACAGTCGGATTTGGTATCGGTGCCCTGGTAATGGGTGCAATATACCCGATCACCGTTGTAATGGGTCTTCACCATATGTACAACGTTATCGAGGCAGGTATGCTGGCCAGCCCTGAATTTGGTAACCTCAACATCTGGATGCCTATCGCATCCTCCGCTAACTTTGCTCAGTTTGGTGCCTGTCTTGCAGTTGGTCTCAAGTGTAAGCTTAACAAGACCAAACAGGTTGCGGTCCCTTCCGCTTTATCTGCATCCCTTGGTATCACAGAGCCGGCTATCTTCGGTGTGAACCTCCGATTCTACAAGCCTTTCGTTTGTGGTATGATCGGTGGAGCGATCGCTTCCATGTTCGGTTCCTGGGTACATCTCGGAGCAAAAGCGTACGGCGTTACCGGTATCCCCGGATACCTTACCATCAACAATCCTTTCTTATACACCATCATGCTGCTGATCGCAGGCGGAATCGCTTTCGCTTTAACATGGGTTGTATGGAAAGAAGATGAAGAAGAAGTTAAGAAAGAGCAGGCTAAGATGGCTGCAGCTAAGGCTGCAGAGGAAGCAGCAGCTCACTTTAAAGCTCCTACAAACTACATTATGGCATGTGACAACGGTAAAGTTTTAGCTCCTTGTCATGGTAAAGTTGTCAGCAGAGAAGATATCCCGGATCCTACATTTGCTTCCGGACTTCTTGGCGACGGTGTTGGAATCTATCCGGACGAAGGTATCGTTTGTGCTCCGTTTGATGGAACGATCAGCTCTATTGCAGGATCCAAGCACGCGATCGGCCTCACCAATCCGAATGGCATCGAGATGCTGATCCACGTTGGTGTGGACACCGTTAAGATGGAAGGGGAAGGATTTGATCCTCAGATCCATGAAGGCGATGCTGTTAAACAGGGTGATGTCATCCTTAAATTCAGCAAGGACGCTATCAAGGAAGCCGGATATTCCGATTGTGTTGTTTGTCTGATGGCAAACTCTGACGCACAGTCCAACTTCCAGGTAGGAGAGAATGTTTAGTCAACAGGAACTCTGATATAGTTTTTTCTACTCCGGAAGCGGCAAAGACTTCCTCAGGGAAGTTCTCCGGCGGGAAATCTATATAAACTCTTATTTAACTTAAGGGAATTACACCGACTTTCCAAGTCAGAAAAAGGGAATCTGCTCAGCAGATTCCCTTTTTCTTTTGAAGACACGGACTGTGTGCCTTTTATGTTTTATCCTTACGATACATGGACAGGATACGGCAGGCAATGATGTAGGTCATTTTATCTTCCGTGGATTTCAGATCAGTTCCCAGCATTTTCCTGATATTCTTCATACGGTATAAGATAGTGTTTCTGTGAGTAAACATTGCCTCCGCAACCGCCTGTATGCTTTCGTTGTTAATGAGATACAGCTCCAGGGTCCTGACATATTCCGAATCATGTTTTTGGTCATACTCCAGGAGAGGACGCAGAGGCTTTTTACAAAGCTCATCCAGCAGCTTGCGATCCTGGAGAGAGTAGAGGATCCGGTAAAGTCCCATCTGATCAAAAACAACCAGCGATTCTTTCCGGTCCATAGCCATTGCGGCCGCTGCCCTGGCCCTTTGGTAAGAGATATGCAGCTTGGTCACATCCCTGATCCGGCTGCCAACTCCGATATAGACCGGGAACTCAGGCATCCTGAATTTCATTCTGTCCAGAAAACCGGCAATGATCTCCTTATTTTCCCCGGGCTCCATCGCGTTGGTGATCAGCACAAAATCCGAATTATAATAAAAGAAATGTCCATTGTGGGTAATGTTCATCAGGTACTGCTGAATGCGGAAGCTGATCCTCCTTCGGATGACTGTGTCCATCTTGTCAAGATCGTCACTGGTGATCAGGATCACCTGGAAGACTCCGTCCGTATCAAAATAAGGCAACAGTTTCTGAACATAAAGATCCCGGGCATCCGGATCTTCGATCGCCCTGATCATCGCTGAAGATATCTCCTCGTCTGTGGTGCCCTGCAGGAAGACACGGATACTCAGATCCTTGATCATATCCACAAGGTAAATATCCCAGGGGACAGTCATCAGCGGAAAATCATTTCTGTTACAGTAATCTATGACGCTGGCCGGTATTTCTGTAATGTATTGGCCGGTATTGATGATCAGGCCTGCCGCGGCTTTTGCATTAAGCCCTTCAACCAGGCTGATCAACATTTCTTCCGTATTAAACCCTAATCCCGTAGTGATCGCCAGTTCCCTGCCGGAAAAGTGATTTAAGATCGTTGTATCCTCCAAAACAATAAGCCAGTTGATCGAATTCGACCAGCCATGTTCTCCGGCGATCAATTCCATCTGATAGGCTTCCTTCGCCACCACCAGCATATCTTCGATCGTAAAACCCATTTTCAAAACCTTCTTTCATCATCAAATAGAACGTTGCTGCCATCAGCCGTTTTTTCTGCTTTCATCATAGCACATATCATATGTGCTGTCAGCACAAATGTCGAAGGAAATGTTTTGGATTATGGCACGTTGAAATTCAATTTCTATATGTTACTATATGTGTGTAGAACAAAGGACGCAGAAATAAAGAAGGGAGATGCTATTATGATCACAACAACATTATTATCTAACGTAACAGGCCGCGAAGAAATCAACCCGTCATGGTATACCAGTGAAAGATATGCTTACTGTGAAGATTTCACAGTAATGAAGAAGAAGAGTATCTTCCATCTTTTTAAGAAGAATAAATAATCAAACATTTTTACCCATCAGGCAGTGGTTACTCCTGCCTCTTCTCTTAAGCCGGAATCGAAACACAGATTCCGGCTTTTCTTTTTCTATGATCCTATGAAATAAATATTCAAAAACAGACAAGAATCATAACATTCTATCCATTTTTATGTTATAATCATAATAACGAAAACAGCTGTTACAGGCTGGAGAAAGAAAGGGGCATGATACCATGGTATTAGGAGATACTTTAAAGAAAGTTTTGCTTGCTGGAGTCGGCACAGTTGCTGCTACTGCAGAAAAAGGCCGTGAACTGATCGATGACATGGCTAAAAAAGGTGAGATCACTGTTGAACAGAGCTCTATCCTGAAAAAGGATATTCCTGAGAATATTCAGAATCTCACTTCCACCATCAGGAACAAAGTTTCCAAGGTAACATCTACTGATTTTAATGCCATCATTGACAAGTTAGGTCTTGATGAACTGGGATCCCTCAAAGAGACGATCGAGAAGAAGATCGCTGATCTCAAAGAGCAGGAAGAAGCGGTTCCTGAAGCAGAAACGGTACCTGTAGAAGAGGCTGAAGAAGCCGTTGCGGAAGCTGAAGAAGCTGTTGCTGAAACAGTAGAAGCTGTGGAAGCTGTTGCAGAAGAGGCAGCTGAACCCGAAGAATAAAACATTTCTTTTTGCAAACAAACAAAACCCAGGCGGTCCGTGCAAGTGACGAACCGCCTGGGTTTCTTTGTGTTTCAGGATCCATCAGTGCAGGAGATTCCAGAAACTGTTATCATCCGAAGACTCCTCTTCATCTTCATTTTCTTCTTCCTCTTCTTCAGGATCCGTTTCTTCAGCATCCGTTTCCTCAGAATCTGTGTCTTCAGAATCCGTCTCATTCTCTTTGGAATCATCCGGAAGCCCCCAGAAATTCAGATGATCTTTAAACAGATCATTGAATTCAGTCCCTCCTGAGATCACATGCTCTCCCGGCACATATTCAAATTCCTCGACCATGGTGATCTCCGGTGTTCCGGACTCGAAGGAGGAGAGGGTAGTAATGTTACCTTTTTCTGTTTTGAGCACAATGGAATCCGTCTCATTCATGGATTCTTTCACATGGTAGGTCGTCTCGTCCAGCAGTTCAGCGCTTTTTTGGAGGATCGCTGTATTGACCAGGTAGGTCTTTCCATCACTGCCATCCCAGACCTTATAAGATCCTTTCTGGACCATCTCGTCAAACTGCTTTTTCTCCAGGGGACGGCCGCTCATTTTCTCATAGCTGTTATCCTGGTCCAGTGAGTAAGTAAAAAGAGCGGAGCAGGAGATCGTTCCATCCTCGTTCAGATTGATTTCTTCAAAGGCCCGATCCCAGCTTATTTTCTCCTCATGAACCCCTTCCCGGGAAGGGATGGCGGAGAGTTCTTCCTCAGCCTGGGATCCGCTTTCGACCAAATTGGCCATGGCAGCATAGGTCCTTGTCCCGGAAGCGCAGTCGGAGTTGAATGATGCAATAAATTGTTCTACCCAGTCTGCAGCGATCTCCTTCATCTGGATCGGAATGTCCTTTACCAAAGCCTTATACTGGCCTAAAGCCTCTTTTGCGGCAATATAATCCTTTTTTTCGATTGCTTCCTGGTAGGCGCTTTCATAATCCCCCAGAGCTGCCTCCTGTTCTGAAGTCAGAAAGCTCTTCACTTTTTTCAGTTTTTTCCGGGAGGACTTTCTGGTCTTTTCCAAAGAAGCTGTCTGCTTTTTCACCAGCTTATCATCGATCTCCTGGACTTTATTATCGATCTCGGTCAGGCGAGAAAGTTTATCGGAAGAGGAGAGTTCTTCGTCTCCGTAGACCTGTTTTGCTTCCTCATATAAAGACTCTACCTCTGCCTTATCATCTTTTATGGCATCCTCCAGATAGTGGGAAAGCTGCCAGTCACAGGTTGTTTCAATCTTTTTGTAAACCTTTTTGGCATTCGCCATCCGGTCACGGTCTAAAGCCTTGTAACCGGCAGCGGCGGAGATGCCTGCCAGGATCAGGATGATCAGGATCATCAGGACCGGGCCTCTTTTTTTCTTCTTTTTCGGAGCTTCATTGGCATCAGTTTCCTGAGGCTGCGTTAGCTGATCCTGTGGTTCCCAAACCTGGGTATCCTTGATCTCGGTTTCCCTTGGTTCATCATATAATTCCCTCTTGGGCTTATTTTTATGATAAGTCAGATTCCGGTTGTTCCTTGCCCTGGATTTCTTTTTCTTCCCGGAATCTCTTTCAATTTCCCGGTATTCTGAAATGGGAGGCAACTCGTGTCCGAGAGTCGTGCCGCATTTCTGGCAGTAGCCGATTCCGTCTTTATTGACAAAACCACAGTTAGGACATTTATTCATATGTGATTCCTCCTGTGCTAATCCTTATGCATAGTTATCCAGTCTCATTATAGCACAAAATGTGAACCATGGAGTTCCCCTGCGGTTTCCTGACATTTTCTTATCTTTCAGATTGCCGAAAAAACAGGGCCGCCTTCCGGCAGCCCTGTCTGGTCATTATCCATATGATCGATCTAGTCCAGGCTTATGAGACCATCAAGGATATTCTTCCCGTCATAAGCCCACACTTTGGCATTCCTGAAATAGGCAAAGATCCGGTTGCCCGGTATCCCGCTATATTTGGAGACGATAGCTGTCATCTCAGCCATCACCTTGTTAAAATAGCACTTGTCATACTTATCATATACTTCATCAATAACAGCAATATCGATGGAAGCACAGGGGGCATTCGCATCGTCCTCCCCAAAAAGCATAAAGGCCTCATCACGGATTTCCGTCATGAGAACAGCCCCGCTCTCACAAGGGATGATCTCGATTGCCTTCTGCATTTCCACCATCATCTTATATTTTCTTTCCTTGTTGAGAAATACATTGGTTGCAACTGTAATACGCGGCATTTTTTCCTCCTCTATATCTGTAAAAGTACAAACGAATCTGATATAATTATAGCAAATACCGAATTGGCCGGATTGTAATTTCCTAACCCCATATGAGGAGGAAACAACAGCAGATCCGGCAGATAGATATTCAATTCCGAAAATTGATAAGATGGGAGGGATGAGCCATGAATTCCGTACTTGACCGGGAAGATTATATTGAAACCTATGGTTTCTCGCCGGAGGAGCTGGACAAACTACAGCAGGAAAAAAAGTATCGAAAACTGAAAGAACGCCTGAATGATCTGAATGAGGCGGATATTGCGGCTTATCTGGAAGAACAGGAACCGGACCGGATCCTCTTTTTGTACCGTATGCTCAATAAGGATATTGCAGCGGATGTATTTTCTTTTCTTCCTGTAGAACTTCAGGAGAGGATCATCAATGCGATCAACGATAAGGAGCTTAGTTCCATCATCGATGAACTGTACGTGGATGATGCGGTAGACATGCTGGAAGAGCTGCCGGCCACCGTCGTAAAACGTGTATTGGCCAATGCTACCCCGGAGACCCGAAAGCTGATCAACCAATTTCTCCAGTATCCGGAAGACTCTGCGGGCAGTATCATGACCGCGGAGTATCTGGCAGTCAAGCAGGAGATGACCGTCTCCGAAACCTTCGATTATATCAGGCGCAAGGGTGCGGATTCCGAGATGATCTATGTTATCTTTGTAACTGATAAAAAGAGGCATCTGGAAGGCATAGTTACTATCAAAGATCTTTTGATGAGTGACTATGAAACCCGGGTCGGCGATATCATGGATGACAATGTGATCCGCTGTATCACCACAGATGACCAGGAGGAAGTTGCCAGCCTGTTCACCCATTATGACCTTCTTTCCCTGGCAGTCGTCGACCACGAGAACCGTCTGGTCGGTCTGGTAACCGTCGATGATATCGTCGATGTCATGGAAGACGAGGCTACAGAGGATATCGAGAAGATGGCCGCGATCGTACCGACGGAGCGCCCCTATTTCCAGGTGGGTATCATTGAAACCTGGCGGTCCCGTATCCCCTGGCTCATGCTCCTGATGATCAGTGCCACCTTCACCGGTGTCATTATCAGTAGCTTTGAATCAGCTCTGGCAGTCTGTGTAGTCCTCACCGGCTTCATTCCCATGCTGATGGACACCGCCGGAAACTGCGGCAGCCAGGCCAGCGTTACCATTATCCGTGCTCTATCCCTGGGAGATGTCAAGACGGGCGATGTCCTTCGGGTCATTTTCAAGGAAGTGCGGGTGGCCGCTATCTGCGGCATCTCCCTGGCTGTGGTCAACTTTATAAAGATCTACCTGGTAGACAGGATGATGTTCGGGAATACTCAGA
>CAMOYC010000055.1 GCA_946629665.1 uncultured Lachnospiraceae bacterium | reverse complement strand
TTTAAATAGTTTTTGTCAACCCATCCGCTGCCAAGGGATTTGGAGTATACCCAGATATAGTCGCCGCTTTCCATGTCCAGTACTTCTACGGTATCCCCATTATGGAGGGTTCCGACAACATTGTCTTTGTGATCGGAAGGGTCTGTTCTTAATGCCAGAGAATCCTTAGCCCCCTCCACAGTTGCAATACATCCGCCGGATGTGGAGTAATCAAAGGACGTTTCAATGGTATCTGTATCTGCATCTTCATAGTAAACAACATCATTCAATTCCGGGCCGATGATGGCTGATGCCGGTAAGGAAGCGCCCGTAAGGATGGTGGATCCGATCGTAAAAATCATTGCTAAAGTTAAGATTGTTTTTTTCATGGTATGTTCCTCCTCATCTATCAGATCTATGAATAACTTAAGATTATTTTCATTTTTTTGTTTTTGCTTCTTAAGAATACACCATAATTCCCGGATGCAAAACCTCCTCGATTTTCTGACTTTTACGGGTGCTTTTTTAGACTTATTCGTTCAATTTTTATAAAAATATGCTAAAATATATGTAATCAGATGTAGAGGGAGGAGGGCTTATATGGAATTTGGATTAGCAGGAAAAAATGTATTGGTTACAGGCAGTACAAAAGGCCTTGGGGAGGCAGCTGTTCGCATTTTTGCCCAGGAAGGAGCCAATGTGATCGTCTCCGGACGAAGCAGGGATCTTGCCGCAAAATTGGCGGAAGATATCAGCCTTAAGTATGGCGTGAAGGCGGTTGGCATTCCCGCAGATCTTGGGGAAAAGGGGGCTGCGGACCGGCTTTTTGATGAGAGTATCAAAGCTCTGGGCAGTCTGGATGTCCTTGTGAATAATGCCGGAATCTGGCCCACAGCGTATGTGAGGGAAATGACGGAGGAAGAGTTTGAGAGAACCATCTACATGAATCTGGAAGTTCCCTTTATCTTAAGCAAAAGGATGGTAAATCATCTTATTGAGACTGACAGGAAGGGGAAGATCATTCAGGTTGTCTCCCAGGCAGCCTTCCACGGATCGACTACAGGGCATGCCCATTACGCGGCTTCCAAGGCGGGTCTTGTTACTTTTATGAAGTCGCTGGCACGGGAAGTTGCGGGGTACGGGATCAATGTCAACGGGGTTGCTCCCGGCATGATGGAGACCCCTATGACCAAGGATGCACTGGATTCCAAAGCGGACTATTATAACAGCAGGATACCGATCGGCCGCGTTGCCGCGCCGGAGGAAGTTGCTTATCCCATTGTCTATCTGGCATCGGATAAGGCAGACTATCTGACCGGAATAACGATTGACGCCACCGGCGGTATGCTGATGCGGTAGTACATTTTTTTAGAAACGGTAACACTTTTTATCCAGACGAAAAGGAGAGGGTAGACATGAAAATAGTAGGAATTGGAGATCTGTTGATCCCGGAAGAGTACATTGCGGAAGGGTTTCAGAATTTTAAGGACGCAGGCCACCAGGTAGAGACCATCCAGTGGAAGCTGGGCAGCTATGAGGAACTGCAGAATATTAATCTGGAAGTGGAGCTGCACGGCAGTGAAGCTGTGGAGCCTCCGCAGGACGTGCTGGATGCGATCCACGATGCGGATGTGGTGATCACCCAGTTCTGCCCCATCACCAGGAAAGTGATCGAATCCTGTGAGAATCTGAAGGTGATCGGCGTTCTGCGTGGCGGCTATGAGAACATCAATCTGGAAGCTGCTACCGAGAACGGAGTGCTGCTTTACAACACCCCTGGCCGTAATGCCAATGCGGTTGCTGATTTCACAGTGGGTATGCTCCTTTGCGAGTGCCGTAATATCGCCAAGGCTCACAGAAATCTCAAAGAAGGAAAATGGGTTCGCGACTATGATAATGCGGCATCGGTTCCGGATCTGCCGGAGAAGACAGCCGGTATCGTAGGATTTGGTGCGATCGGAAGAAAGGTTGCCCAGAGACTGCATGGCTTTGATATGAACATCCTGGCTTATGATCCTTATGCAAAGAATGTTCCGGACTACGTGACACTTGTTGACTTACCGGAATTGATGGCAGCTTCCGATTTCGTATCGGTCCATGCCCGTGCTATGAAGGAAACCGAGCATATGATCAACAAGGATATGATCGCTCTGATGAAACCGACAGCTTACCTGATCAACACTGCCCGATCCAGCCTGGTAGACGAGCAGGCTTTATATGAAGCACTGAGAGACAAGAAGATCATCGGTGCAGCCCTCGATGTATTTGACGTGGAGCCGCCGACAACAGACTATCCAATCGTTGCTCTGCCCAATGTCACGGTAACACCTCACCTGGCAGGCGGATCCGTGGATGCATTCACCAATTCCCCCAAACTGCTGGCAAGAGAGATGATCCATATCACAGAAAAGAAGATCTCTCCCTTTGTAGTGAATAAAGACATCTTTGAGGAAGTTGTAGCAGGGATCGAGTAATGGAGATCCGGATTTCATATCCAAATATATAAATATAATAGATTCGTTAAAAGGAGATAATCATGGCATTAGTTAATATCAAAGATATGCTCGAGAAGGCAAGAGCAGAGAAATATTGCGTAGGTGCATTTGACGCCAGCACAGTTGAGATGGCGATGAAGATCGTGGAAGCAGCGGAAGAGAAGAAGTCCCCTGTCATCCTCATGGGACTGACACCGGACCTGCAGCAGGGCAACGGAGCTATGCTGGATTACTGGCTCTACTGCCTCCGCAAGATGGCGGAGGATGCATCCGTTCCGGTATGCCTGCACCTAGACCATGCTAAGGATATGGACTTCCTGAAAAAATGTGTGGATGCCGGTTTTACTTCCGTAATGTATGACGCATCCGTTCATCCCTTAGAAGAAAATATCCGTCTTTCCAAGGAGGCAGTGGACTATGCCCATGCCAAAGGGGTTACTGTTGAAGCAGAGCTTGGCCATGTGGGTGACGGAATCGTATCCGGTGAAGTGAAAGAGGACGGATCCTATGACAATCCGGATGATTATCTGACAGATCCGGATGAGATGAAGAGATTCATCGAGGAGACCGGTGTTGACTGCCTGGCTGTAGCAGTAGGAACTTCCCACGGTGTATATGTCCATGAGCCGAAATTACATTTTGACAGACTGGATACATTAAATGAGATCTCTACCGTTCCCATGGTAATGCACGGCGGATCCGGCACACCGGATGACCAGATCAAAAAGGCAGTGGAGAAGGGAATCTGCAAGCTGAACATCTATTCCGAGATGCTGTCCGCATATTATGGAGAATTAAAGAAAAAACTGGATTCTTCCGGAACACTTGCCATCTGGGTTTGCAAGGCGAATGAAAAGCCCTTGGAGGCTCTGAAAGAGGTTGTAAAAGAGAAGATCGATCTCTGCGGTTCCGCAGGAAAAGCCTGATCAGAAACAGATATAGGGAGGGGAAACAATGAAAAATTATTTAATCGGAATCGATGCCGGAAATACCTCCAGCAAGGTCGTAATCTTTGATGAGTATGGAACCATCATCTCCGCGGCAGCAACACCCAGCATGCGTTTTGAGCAGAGGGGACCGGGTTTTGAGGAGTTTGACGTGGACAATCTCTGGAAAGACATTACCGTATGTATCGGGGAGGCAATCCATAAGGCAGGCATAGATTCAAAGGATATTAAGGGAATCGGAGTAACTTCTTTCGGAAACGGCCTGGTATTCGTCGGCAAGAACGGTGAGACCATCGCACCCGGATGCTTCTCCCATGACCATCGGGCCGATGACATCATCGAGATGTACAAGCAGGAAGGGACTTATGATAAGATCAACGATATCGTAAAGGGTACCCTTTTTGCCGGGGAGCCGGGACCGATCCTTCGCTGGTATAAGGAACATGAGAGAGAAACTTACGATAAGATTGGCGGAGCCATGATGTTCAAAGATTACATCATGTTCAAGCTGACCGGCGTGCTGGCTACAGACTTAAACTGCTGGGGCGGCTCCTTCATGTTCGATCTTGAGACCATGGATTATTCAGAAGAGTTATTTAAACTGTATGGCATCGAGGAGATGATGGATGCCATGCCGGAACTCCATGAAGCCACAGATATCGTAGGCTATGTGGGAGACGAAGTTGCAAAGCAGACCGGTCTGGCCGAGGGAACGCCGGTTGCGGCAGGCATGATGGACATCCTGGCCTGCCTGGTAGGCTCCGGTGCTACCGGTGAGGGAATCTACACAGCCATCGCAGGCTCCTGGAGTATCAATGAGACCCACTCTGACAAGATTCTTCCCGGACTTTCCTCCAATATGCCCTACCTCTTTAAGGGCGAGTATCTGAACTGCTCCTATACCGGTGCTTCCGGATCTAACTATGAGTGGTTCACCAAGGTCCTGGGTGACCGGCCGAAGATTGAGGCGGAACGTAGAGGCATTTCCTTCTTTACCGTATTAGATGAGATGATCAGCACGATCGATCCCGCCAAGGCGGATGTTCTGTTCTGTCCTTTCGTGGCTCAGCCCAGCATCCATCCTGCGGCAAAAGCGAACTTCCTGAATATCGACCTGAATACCAGCTATGAGGAGATGGCATTTGCGGTAGCGGAAGGATGTGCATTTATCCATAAATATCATATCGATATTCTTAGAAATGTAGGTCTTCCTTTGACAGAAGTAAGACTGACCGGCGGAACAGCCAGAAGTAAGGTATGGAACCGCATCTTTGCTGACGTTCTCCAGGCACCGATCGTAGGTGTTGACTGCGATGAGACAGGCGCTTTAGGCGCAGCTTTGACCGCAGGAATCGGGGCCGGTATCTACTCCAGTTATGAGGACGCTTTTGCCAAGGCAGTAAAGATCCTTGATCCTATCCTTCCGGATCCTGCCAAAGCAGAAATCTATGAGAAGAATTACGGGGAGTGGTCACTGATCAATGAATCCCTGATGAATTACTGGGAAAAGAAATAGAGGAAGGAAGACGATCTATGGCTAAGACGAAAATATTATGCGTGTATGACGGCGGTATCACGAAGGAGATCATGAGTGCCTTGTGCGACCTCGAAAAATATGACGCAGAAGTAGTGATGGTGGAAGATACCGACATGGTTTCCATGGCGGAGATCACAGACCGTATGGGCCTTCTGGAAAAAGGCGGCATCGACGCAGCACCGGATTGCCAGAACCTGCTGGATGCCTGTGAGGATGCGGACATCATTGTTGTACACTGTGCTTCCATCAATAAGAATGTCATTGATAAGGCAAAGAACCTGAAGGTTGCCGCAGTGCTTCGAGGTGGATATGAGAATGCCGATGTGCCATATCTGACAGAAAAGAAGATTCCTCTGATCAATGCCCCCTGGAGAAGCGCGGAAGCTGTTTCTGACTTCACTGTCGGCATGATGATCGCGGAAAACAAAAACATCGCCCGAAGCCACAAACTTCTGATGGAAGGAAAGTGGTGCAAGAAGTATGTGAATCAAAGCTATATCCACAACATGAAAAACTGTACGGTAGGCCTGATCGGATACGGCTATATCGGCAGCCGGGTAGCGAAAAAACTGAAAGGATTCGGATGTCGGATCCTCATACATGATCCTTTCGCTGATGAAGCACAGATTGCAAGGATCGAGACAGAAGATCAGCTGACTCATGTGGATCTTGATACCCTGCTTCAGGAATCCGACTTTGTATCTCTCCATCTGAGGCAGTCCGACCAGACCCATCACTTTATCGGAAAAGAAGAATTTGCCAAGATGAAGGAAACCGCTTACTTCATCAACACAGCCCGTCCGCTTATCGTAGACACGGATGCCCTGGTGGATGCCCTGAAAAACAGGGTAATCGGCGGAGCAGCCATCGATGTTTATGATGACGAGCCGGTAACGGAAGACCATCCGTACTTACAGCTTGATAACATTACCATCACCCCCCACATCGCCGGAACATCCAGCGATACCATGGCGGCCAGTGTGGAGATCGGTTATGAGGAGCTGGAGTTGTATCTGCAGGGCAAGCCTATGCGGAATATAAGGAATTTGTAGAACAAAATGTATACTTTGTTGCATTCCGGGATGTCGTATTTTGATATGGCATCCCGTTTTTCCTGTGGCCCCTTTCTTATTTCTCCCCTAAAAAAAGTCAGAAAAATATCGTGTATAATCAAAGCATAAAGATTAACACAAGTGATAGAAAGAAAGGAGCTATTATGACATACAGAAATGATACATTTATCCCGGATTTGTTAGTTACTTTTGGTACGATCGGTGCGATCGTCATGCTGGTTTTTACTTACAGCAGCGGCCACATTCAGACATCCATGCTGCTTTATATCATTGCAGCTGTTTTGATCACCGTTACTAATCTGATAACATTTGTTCCTTTATATACAATCGCTTTCATTATTTTAAAATTACTTGGCAGTTTAACTTTCGGGTGGCCCTGGATCATCCTAATGATTCTTATTGATGCATTGCTTGAGATATCTGTAAATAATGTCAGGAGCCAGGTATGAACAAAAGAAATCCCGTCGGATTGTAGACATCCGGCGGGATTCCTTTTGTTTGCACTTTTGAGTCTATACTTATTCGTAATAGAGAGGTGCCTTCTTCAATGTCTGGAACAGGTCCCAGTCATGGGCGGGGATCATGGTGGCATGATACTTATTGGTGAGATAGCGTACCCGCTCAATTGATTTGAAGTACTCCGGTCTCTGTCCCAGCAGTCCGGATGCTTTTCCGGGCGGACCATAGATCTCCATCGTATATACAGCATCCATCGGGAATACGAAGGTTCCTTCTTTTTCCAGATGGATAACCAGGCCCAGAAGGCCGGGCGTATGTCCAGGAAGATTTACGACTTCCACGCCGGGTACCAGTTCAAAATCATCTTCCACCAGGCGATAATGGTCCACAACAACATCCAGGTCATTCTTGCAGTAACCAACCCACTGTGTGTAGTCGTTGGTTACCCGGACCATGGTCTGGGCATACTCAAAATCGGCCTTGGGGGCATAGATGTCAGCGTGCTTAAACAGGTGTACATTCCCCGTATGGTCAAAATGCATATGGGAGAGGACAACCGTATCAATATCTGCAGGCCGCAGGCCTACTGTAGCCAGCTGCACTTCCAGATTCTGTTCGATCGTCTGATGCAGGTCATAGGCATCTGCAATATCCGGTGCCCAATGGCCCTTCATAGCGTTCATGTTGCTCCCGGTATCATAGAGGATCCAGCCATTGTCATGCTGGATCAGGATACACATAACAGGGAGATTATAAAAGGTGTGTTTTACATCCGGGTTGCTTCTTGTTGCGATCGTGGAATTTGCTACCACATTATTCTTGTCCGTCTTCAGATAACCCGTGTCGAGAATATAAAATCTAAGCATGATTGCCTCCTAAAAAAAGAATTTTGACAGGTTATTTCCTTCCGATTTTAGTGTATCATGACCGCAAAGTCCTTAATGATAATAAACAAGCAACATTATGGTAATAGATGAACCAGTGGCATATTGTCAAAAAAAGGAAAACCCGCCGTTTCCGGCGGGATTCCTTTGATTGAGGTTAGTTTGGTTTTACATTGTTATTATGATAGAGGTTTTTATGAAATCAGTATTTTTACTGTGATTTCTTAATGGATTATTATGATAAGTAGTTTGCGTTAACCCATCCGCAGCATCCAAGGGAATCAGAGTATACCCAAACATACTCGCCGCTGTACTGGTCAAGTACTTCTACTGTATCTCCATTATAAAGGGCTCCGATGATGTTGCTGTCATCGTAGGAAGGGTCTGTTCTTAATGCAAGGAAATGTTTGGTTCCCTGTACGGTTGCGTAACGTCCTTCTATTTCATTGTCATATACCATATAATCTACGCCGTCATCTGCATCTTCATAGTAAACGGTTCCATGTTCTTCCGGGCCGATCGTTGCGTGTACCGGAAGGCTTGTGCCTGTTAAGAATAAGCAGCCGATTGCGAAAGCCATTGCTAAAGTTAAGATTGTTTTTTTCATTGTTGTCTCCTCCTCATTTTTAATCATTTATTCGAGTTTTTTCGGTGTTTTTTTCTTGATGACTAAATCTTAACACACACTAAATCACACAAACATCACACAAAATGTTATAATAAATCACAACAGCCTGTGATCATCACATTTGTTCTATTGGGATGCCCGGAGCCTGAAAAATTGTAAAGTAACGGATCCTTTGAAGGAAACCCGGCAGATTCTTGACCGGATAGAAGGTCAGTATGATCTTTTGCTTGGCGTGTACCATATGGGGATCAATAATGAGTTTGGTACGAAAAATTCCGGTGTGACGGATATCTGTAATGCCTGTCCTGCTTGAGATGGATGTGAAGGGCAGCATCGGCGGGATCCGGGAGCTGATCCGGGATTATATTGTAAATGTGAAGAAGGGAACGATCCATCCGGAATGTGACCACAACTGGAAGATTGTAGTTTCTGATTAATCGATAGAAGGACCTGGTGAAACTATGAAAGAGATCAGGATTCAGATCAATGACAATTCAAAATCTGTGCTGGACTACTTGCGGGAAGCAGATCTCTATTTGCCTGCCGAATGCGGAGGACGGGGCAGCTGCGGAAAATGTAAAGTACGATTCCTGAATGACCCGCCTGCTGCATCGGACAGGGACAGGGCTTTGCTTACCGGGGAAGAACTGGAGCGGGGAGTGCGTCTTGCCTGCACCGCCTATGGGGAAGGAGATTACCGCCTGGAGATCGAAGATGACCGGGAAGAGGAGATGAAAGTCGCTGATTCCTTTCTGCCGGATGAACAGGGAGAGGAAACAACGAAAGAACGGCCGGAGAGGGTCGCTTTTGCGGTGGATCTGGGGACGACAACCATTGCGGTAAGCCTTGTTGACCTGGAAAGGAATAAGGTGATCGCAACCAAAACCGGGATCAACCATCAGAGGGCTTATGGAGCAGATGTGCTTTCCAGGATGGATGCTTCCAATAATGGCTATGGTCCGCTGCTGCAAAAACTGGTACAAAAAGATCTTGATTACCTTTGTGGGACATTGGCGACGGAGCATGGGATTGACAGGAAGCATAAGCCGGTGATTATATCCGCAAACACGACCATGGGTCATCTGTTGCAGGGACTCTCCTGCAGAACGCTGGGCGTCTATCCTTTCAGACCGATGGATATCAGTTTACATCAGTATCAGGGAATGACCATCCTGCCGGGAATCAGCACCTACGTGGGTGCGGATATCGTTAGCGGGATCATCGCCTGCGGAATCGATCGGTCAGAGAAAACATCGATCCTTGTTGATCTGGGAACCAACGGAGAGATGGTGATCGGAAATAAGGATAGGATCCTGGTGACGTCCGCCGCAGCAGGACCTGCCTTTGAGGGGGGCAATATCAGCTGTGGCCTTGCGGGTATCCCGGGCGCCATAGACACGGTGACGATCCGGGACGGCAAACCTCATGTGACAACCATAGAAGACCGGCCACCGGCTGGTTTATGCGGGACCGGCGTGCTGGAGACTGTCTATGAGCTGGTCAAGGAAGGAATCGTGGATGAGACCGGCTTAATGGCAGATTCCTATTTCGACGAAGGATATATTCTGGCGGAGAAAGTCACATTTTTTCCGAAAGATGTGAGGGAGGTCCAGATGGCCAAATCTGCGATCCGCAGTGGGATTGAAATCCTTCTTCAGTCTTTTGGGATCAGCTATGATGAGGTTGACAAGTTCTATCTGGCCGGGGGCTTCGGACAGAAAATGGATTGCAGGAAGGCGGCGGGCATTGGCCTGGTACCTGAAGAACTGGAAGACCGGATCATACCGGTGGGCAACAGTTCTCTGATGGGAGCGGTCATGTATGCCCAGGATTCCCGGCTGGGAGACAGGTATCAGCATGTGATCGAAATCTCTGAGGAAATATCCTTGGCCAATCACAGGGCATTTAATGAGTATTATCTGAAATACATGTATTTCAACAAAAAACAATAGACAGGCATGAAAAAGGAGACATCATGATCGGAACAGGAACCCTGATCAACACCGGCGCTATCATAGTCGGCGGGTTGACCGGACATTTTATCGGAAAATTATTTCAGGAGGAACAGCAGGATGCGTTGAACAAAGCCTGCGGTATCAGCGTCCTTTTTATCGCCATTGCCGGAGCGATGCAGGGCATGCTGAAGGTCGACCAGGGGGCTTTGGTCAGCGGCAAATCCATGCTTGTGGTACTCTGCCTGGCTATCGGCACAGTCATCGGTGAGCTGATCGGAATCGAGAAGGGCTTCGAGAGATTCGGCGAATGGCTGAAGCAAAAAACCGGCAACAGTGGAGACAAAGAGTTTGTTAACGCCTTTGTCACAGCCTCACTGACTGTCTGCATCGGGGCTATGGCCATCGTCGGCGCCATCCAGGACGGTATCATGGGCGACTATACTACTCTGGCCGTAAAATCGGTGCTGGACTTTATCATCATAGCAGTTATGACATCTTCCCTTGGGAAAGGAAGCGCATTTTCTGCGATACCGGTGTTTTTCTTTGAAGGAGCGATCACCCTTCTCGCCCGGGTGATCTCACCGATCATGACGGAAACTGCCATAGCCTACCTGTCCCTGATCGGGTCGGTCCTTATATTCTGTGTGGGGGTGAACCTGGTGTGGGGTAAGAAGGTCCGGGTCGCCAATATGCTGCCGGCGGTCCTTCTGGCGGTATTAGCCGCTTACCTTCCCTGGACATTATAAGAGAAGCAGAGGCAACAAGGTCTTTCGATCCTGCTGCCTCTGCTCTTTGGAATTAGGAAAATTTTATGTCAAACATATTTATGTGTGACGGCTTTATGAATCTATCTTATGTGACTATTTTTTTGATCTTTTTCAATGTTTTTCTGTTTAAAATGGTTTTCCTGATTGTTTCCAGGTCACTTTTTTGTCCGGTTCCGCCTGTAACAATCTCCAGTTCCTTCAACGGAATGTTTGTTGCTTTTTTCATTTCGATTCCTCCTTTGCTTTTTAATTTTATGTCGATCGCTATTCGTCCATTTATTATGTCTGGAGTATATCAGAGTGTGTATCACACAAACATCACAAAAAATGTGCCATGTATTCTGTTTTTGACTCTATTCTATAAAAAATAATTGTGCTAGAATGTATCTTGTTGATTTTATGATGGGAGATATAGGAATGCACAAATTAAGAGTATTTATACTTACACTTTTGGTCAGTCTTTCTTTATCCGCCTGCGGAAGGGCCGACATATCGGAGACCCTTGAATCCGCAGGAAGTACGGATACAAGACCTGCCGCGGAGGCAACTGCAGATACAGGAGCTGTCACAGAAGCTGCAGATACAAGCGCTGTCACAGAGGCAGCCACAGACACAAGTCCTGCTGCAGAGGCAACCACGGAAGTGAGCGGGCCGTCCGATGCCGACTTTATCAGCAATCTCGGAAAGGGTCTGGAAGCCAGATGGGCTCTGGTCCATTCTGATAAGTACAGTGAAGAGATCCTGGAAGACATGTCCAAGAAGGACTACCAGAAAGCGTATGATTTATTTGTCGATGCGGAGTATGATGTGATCGGCAGCATCGATAGTTATCATTTCAAAGATGAGAAGATCAAAGCCCTGGCTGAAACTTATATGAAAGGGCTGGATCTGCAGAAGAAAGGCGTTAAGTTCCAAGGAACAAGCAACTATGTCAAATACGGGAAGACCTGGGACCTGGGATACAGTTACAGGGCGGTAGCTGCTGCAGATCTGTGTAAAGGTTACGGCTTAAAAGTGGATAAAAAATATAAGACGGACCTGGACGAGTTGGTAAAGGACAGCGATTCGGCTAATACACAGATAGAAAAACAGGAATTTGCCAAAGGGCTGCAAAGCTCATTGTCTTATACAAAGGATGAAAAGAAATCGGATGATTCGACAGACTGCTACAAGGCGGTGGTGGAGAATACCACAGAAGCCAGCCTTGACTGTCTGGAGATCAATGTTAAATTCCTGGATGAGTCAGGAGAGGTTCTTGATAAGGTAACCGATTATATCTATGATCTGAAACCCGGAGAGAAAGCAAAAAGCAAGATAAAATATGACCGGTCTTCCGGAGAGTATGCTTCCATGAAGATCAGCGCCATATCATATTAGCATTAAAAAAAGAGCGGATGAGATGGGTCTCATCCGCTCTTAGTCGTTCATCATGAATTTATTGTAAAAGTTAAGCCTATTCTGTCGCTGTTTTAGCTTCCCTGTTGGCTAGGTGGATCTTCACTGTGCAGAAACAGAATCCTGCGTTGAGGATGAAGGTTAGCGACATGATGATCAAAGGGAAGAGTTCAAATCCGCCGTGAAAACCGTTGATCAGGTTTCCACCGCTGAATAACATGCCGACCACGCCCAGAACCAATGCTGGAATAATCTTATCCGGAGTATCTGCTCCCTTTAAGCCAAGCAGATTTTTGGCCATGTTGAAAAGCCCTAAAAGAAATACAGAGATTCCGACGATCAGCAAAGTCTCTGCGGAGATCAGGGATAAAATAGTCTCGGTTGCCAATGCATATAATCCGCCGCCCAGACATGCCAGGCCGCAGAAGATTTCCAGCAAGCTGGTGCCAATGCCGATCGCACAGATGCCATATAATACATTTTTGCAGGTTTTAATTGATATATTTTTATCCAGAGTCTTGTTGTTCAAGACACACGTCTCATGATTACTAATGTCGTTTGTCATTTGTTTCGCCTCCTAAAGTTCCTTCTCTTTCTCGTTTATTAATCTCTTCTGGATGAAGCTTATCACAGGAGGAGTCACAAATATATCACAAAAGAAAATGGTCCGGGATGTCTTTACAGTGATTGATCCGTATGGAATTGTTTCAGATATTCATAAAAAAAGAGCGGATGTGATCATCTGATCTGCATCCGCTCTTGCCGTATCACTCGGCAGAAAATGTTTAAAAAGAGAGAGCTTTTTTAGTAAGACACTTTTGTCTTGTTAACCCATCCTTCACGGGC